>JAVBMU010000076.1:0-67426 GCA_031552185.1 Cellulomonadaceae bacterium
CCCGCCCCCCGAGCCCGCGCCCCCGAACCCGCGCCCCCGAACCCGCGCCCCCGAACCCGCCCCCCCCGCGCCCCGACCCGAGTCTCGCGACCCGGGACCATCGTCCCCGACTCGGGGACCCGGCGGCCGGTCCTGAGCGACCCGTGCCGAGCGGTCGGCGCAGCCGACGGGCGTAGAGTTTGGCGTGATGCAACCTGTGGGCTGACGCCCCTGTGCAATCCCGTCGAGAGCCGCACCGTTCCACCCGAACACTGCCGCGCCGGTGGCGCGCCGATGCCGAGCGGAGCGGGGCAGGCTCGCGGCGCCTGAACCCCAAGGAAGGGCCGGAATGACGACCTACGTGTACCGCTTCAGTGAGGGCGACAAGGACCAGAAGGACCTGCTGGGCGGCAAGGGTGCGAACCTTGCCGAGATGACCAACCTCGGTCTCCCGGTTCCCCCGGGCTTCACGATCACGACCGAGGCGTGCCGGGCCTATCTCAAGGACGGGCAGGTCCCCGCGGAACTGGCCGACGAGGTCAGCACGGCGGTCAGCGAGATCGAATCGGTGATCGGGCGCAAGCTCGGTGACAGCGGCGAGCCGCTGCTGGTCTCGGTTCGTTCCGGCGCCAAGTTCTCCATGCCCGGCATGATGGAGACCGTCCTGAACATCGGCCTGAACGACGCCTCCGTCAACGGCCTGGCGCAGTTCTCCGGCAATGAGCGGTTCGCCTGGGACTCCTACCGCCGCCTGATCCAGATGTTCGGCAAGACCGTTCTGGACATCGAGGGCGACCTGTTCGCCGACGCGCTCGACGCCGCGAAGCAGACCGCCGGCGTGACCGCCGACGTCGACCTGACCGCGGAGAACCTGCGCGGCGTCGTCGACGCCTACAAGGCGATCGTCCAGCAGGAGACCGGCAAAGACTTCCCGCAGGAGCCGCGCGAACAGCTCGACCTGGCGATTGAGGCCGTCTTCCGCTCCTGGAACACCGAGCGGGCCCGCCTCTACCGGCGCCGCGAGCGCATCGCGGACGACCTCGGCACGGCCGTCAACGTCATGGCCATGGTGTTCGGCAACCTCGGCGAGACCTCCGGCACCGGCGTCTGCTTCACCCGCGACCCCGCCACCGGCCACTCCGGCGTCTACGGCGACTACCTGTCCAACGCCCAGGGCGAGGACGTCGTCGCCGGCATCCGCAACACCCTGTCGCTGGCCGACCTCGAACAACTCGACAAGGCCGCCTACGACGAACTGCGCGACGTGATGGCCCGCCTCGAGGGGCACTACCACGACCTGTGCGACATCGAGTTCACGATCGAGAAGGGCAAGCTGTGGATGCTGCAGACGCGGGTGGGCAAGCGCACCCCCGGCGCCGCCTTCCGCATCGCTGCCGCGCTCGTGGACGAGGGCCTGATCGACCTCGACGAGGCGCTGTCCCGGTGTACCGGTGAGCAGCTCTCCCAGCTCATGTTCCCGCAGTTCGACGCCAAGGCCGCCAAGACCCGGCTGACCAAGGCCATGGCCGCCTCGCCGGGCGCTGCCGTCGGCGGCATCGCCTTCGACAATGCGCAGGCCGTGGCCGCCGCCGCCGAGGGCAAGGACGTCATCCTGGTCCGCCGCGAGACGAACCCGGACGACTTGCAGGGCATGATCGCGGCCAAGGGCATCCTGACCGCCCGCGGCGGCAAGACGTCGCACGCCGCCGTCGTCGCCCGCGGCATGGGCAAGTGCGCCGTGGTCGGCGCCGAGGAACTCGACGTCGACTCCGCGAACGGCGTCCTGCGCGTCAACGGCCGGGAACTGCACGCCGGCGACATCATCGCCATCGACGGCTCGACGGGCGAGGTCTTCCTCGGCGACGTGCCCGTGGTCGACTCCGCCGCCGCCGTCTACACCGCCCAGGGCCTCGACGCCGCCCTGGCCTCGACCGAGGACCCGGAGGCCAGGGAGCTGGTCACCGCGATCGACCGGATCATGCAGCACGCGGACCAGGTCCGGCGGCTCAAGGTGCGCGCCAACGCGGACAACGCCACGGATGCCCAGCGCGCCCGCGCCCGCGGCGCCCAGGGCATCGGCCTGTGCCGCACCGAGCACCAGTTCCTCGGCGACCGGCGCCGGCAGGTCGAGCGCCTCGTGCTGGCCAAGGACGAGACCGAGCGCGAGGCCGCCCTGGCCGCGCTGCTGCCGGTCCAGCGGCAGGACTTCATCGAGCTGCTGCGGGAGATGGACGGCCTGCCGACCACCATCCGCCTGATCGACCCGCCGCTGCACGAGTTCCTCCCCGACTACACCGAGCTGTCGGTCAAGGTCGCCCTGGCCGAGGCGAAGGGCGAGGCCGACCCGGCGGACGTCGAACTCCTCGCCGCCGTGCGCCGGATGCACGAGCAGAACCCGATGCTCGGCCTGCGCGGTGTCCGCCTGGGCCTCCACCTGCCCGGCCTGTTCGCGCTCCAGGTGCGGGCGATCGCCGAGGCGGCCGCCCAACTCGAGCAGGAGGGTCTGGACCCGCGGCCGGAGATCATGGTCCCGCTGATCGGCTCCGTGCGGGAGCTGCAGGTCATCCGCGACGAGGCCCTGGGCGTCCTGGCCGAGGTCGTCAACGAGACCCAGACCCGGCTGCGGATCCCGATCGGCTGCATGATCGAGCTGCCGCGCGCCGCCCTCACCGCCGGCGCCATCGCCGAGGAGGCCGAGTTCTTCTCCTTCGGCACCAACGACCTGACCCAGACCACGTGGGGCTTCTCGCGCGACGACGTCGAGGGCGCGTTCTTCTCGACGTACTTCGACAAGGGCGTGTTCCAGGTCTCGCCGTTCGAGACGCTGGACCGGGACGGCGTCGGCGCGCTCGTCCGCAAGGCGGCCGAAGACGGCCGGGCCGCCCGCCCGGAGATCCACCTCGGCATCTGCGGCGAGCACGGCGGCGACCCCGAGTCGATCTGGTTCTTCGACGAGGTCGGGCTGGACTACGTGTCCTGCTCGCCGTTCCGGGTGCCGGTCGCCCGGCTGGAGGCCGGCCGCGCGGCCATCTCCGGCGGCGGGATCTCGCACACCGCGTGACCAGCGTCACGACGGGCCGGGTTCGCATCGCGAACCCGGCCCGTTCGCGTGGGCAGACGATTTCACCCGACACACCCTCGGGCGAGTTCATCCGGCGGCAACGTGCCCCGCGGACGCGAACGGCAATGCGCAAACGTTGCATATTAGATGTCGGCTCGCTATAGTACCGAGGACGAACGTAACAGACATATCACTGCAAGAAGTGATGATATGACAGTGAAGCGGCGAATCGCTTCGAGCGATCCGTACAAGGTTCAGTTCGAGCAGGCCATCGCCCAGTCGAAGAGCGATTTCGTCAAGGAGATCCTGAGCGATCACAAGATCACCGCTTCGGAGTTCGGTGAGGCGCAGGATCGATTCACGTCGTGCCTCGATGATGCCGGGGTCCAATGGGAGCGCACTGCCGCGGCAGCGGGCTTCGCCACCGTCTCGACCATCGCCATCGAGTCCGGCGCGGCGGACTCCGACGCCCCCAAGAAGTGTGCCGAAGCATGGACCGGAATGATTGAATCGCTCTATATGATGGCTAATCAGAATCCTGCGAACAAAGATATGAATGATTTGATCGCCGCATGTCTGACCGAGCACGGACTTATGTCCGAGGACCTGACCGGCAAGGACGTCGAGGAGGCATTCGAGGCAGGTTCCGTCCGGGGGGAGGTCGGCGAAGACGGTACGGCCGTGCCGGTGGCGCCCGGCGCGGTGCCGGACCCGATTCTGCCCGATGGCACGAACCTCAACTCGACCGAGACTTACCCATGCATCACCAATCCACTCAACCCCGCGGCGGTCGAGACCGGATGATTTGGTGCCTGGTCTTGGGTATGGGCGCGGTCGTCGTGGCTCACTCCGTCGGCGGCACACCCGGATCGCGGCGGGCGGCGGGATGAGTCGCCGACGAACCGGCGTTCTCGTCCTCTTGCCGGCGGCTCTCGCGCTCGCGGCGGGTCTCGGAGTAGGGCTGTTGGTGCGGCCGGTCCCCGTCCCCGACGTCATTGGTGCCCCGATCGCGTCAGGGGACGTCACGGTCGTCGAGCGAACGGTCGACGACCTAAGAACCGTCAAGGTGACGCCGATACTGTCTCCCGAGCGGGATTATCACGCGCGGGTGGAGGGCGTACTGCGACGCACGTCATGCGTGGCGGGCAGGGCGATCACTTCCGGCGCTGCACCGTTCACCATCGGTGGCGAGCCGCTGCTCGCCCTCCACCTCGCGGAACCGCCCTGGCGATCACTGGCTCCAGGTGACCGGGGTGACGATGTCCGCGCAGTGCAGCGGGAACTGGTTCGAATGGGTCGCCCACTCGCGGTCAACGGAACCTTCGATCGGGCCACCGCCCGCGAGGTCGCGGGGCTGTGGGCGGCGGTCGGCGTCACCGAGCGCAGGGACCTTCCGCTGGAAGGCGTGCTGTGGTTGCCCGCGCCGTCGGTGGCTCCGGCGACGTGTTCGATGCCCATCGGTGATGATGTCAAGGCCGGGGACGTCCTATTCTCGACGGGCGGCACCTTGTCCGCTCTGCGACTTGTTCTGCCCGAGCAGGTGTTGCCGGGGGCGCGGGTGGCCATACTCGACAATCTGAGCGCGCCGATCTCGGCCGGCTCGATCGTGCTGGAGAACAAGTTCGTCGCGGCGTATTCTGCACAGCCCGCGGTCCGGCAATGGTTGGCGGATACGTCCGCCGAGGCAAAGCTCACGGTGGCGACGAGGCTCGCCGCGCCGATCTCGGCCGTCGCCGTGCCGGCCTCGGCCCTGTTTCGCCTGGACGCGGATGCGGGCTGCGTGCTGGACAACGGCGCGCCGAAACGGGTCCGGATCGTTGCCTCGGAGTTCGGGTCGACGCTGGTCACAGCGGCGAATCTGCCGACTCGAGTTCGAGTGCAGGCGCCCGCGAATGGGCCGTCGTGCGGGTGACGGGCCGCGCTCTGGGCCATGGCTTTTCCGGTACGGGCCTGCTCTTCAGCGGTCTGACATTCGATTACGACGCCGGAGCGCTGGTCGGCGTCGTCGGTCCCTCCGGTTCGGGAAAGTCGACGTTGCTCTCGCTCCTGGCGGGCTGGGAGCGTCCTCTTCAGGGAAGCATTGACCGGACGGGGATCGAGCGAATCGGCTGGGTGTTCCAGAACCCGCACGGGGTGCCGGCTCGCAGCGCTCTGGATCACGTGGTTCTGCCCCTGCTGGCCAAGGCGTACCCGCGTCGTCGGGCGGAGGGCGAAGCGCTGGAGATACTGGCCAGGTTTGACCTCCTGGGGGTCGCGGAAAGGCCGTACCGCACCTTATCCGGAGGCGAGGCCCAACGGCTGATGCTGGCACGGGCGGTCGCGAAGTCCCCACAGTTGCTGCTTGTCGATGAGCCCACGGCGCAGCTGGATCCGGTCGCGACCAGAACGGTGAATGCGGTGCTCGGCGAAGTGGCTGATCAGAGAATGATCGTGGTTGTGGCGACCCATGACCCGGATACCGCGAGAGGCTGCTGTGCGATTCTTGACCTGGCCGATCATGCGGTCTGCTGACCGGGTCCCGACCACCGACGGCATCCCCAGGGTATCGGTGCTGGTGGGGGAGGCATGGCGGAACGTTATCTCGGGCACGACCCGAGCCTTTCTGCTGGCCGCCGTCTTTGCGATGGTCATCGGGTCGCTGTCCTGCGCGCAGGCGGCGATGGCGGTCGACTTCATCCGCGATGCCGTGAGATTTCGTGACTCGGGTGGTGCGGTTCACATCATTGCCCTTCCGGGCGGAGTGGACGCCGCACAGTGTGACGCCCTGGTCTCCAAGTCGGGCGTGCCGGCGAGCGGGGCATTACGAGCCGGGCCAGACATTACTCTTGCGGTGACGCCGTCACGAAAGCGGGCGACCCTGGAATCCTCGCCGGGGTTTCGTCGCCTCCTCGGCCTGACCGGGGGCGAGTCGCTGCCGTCGACGCGAGGGGTGTGGGTTGACCGTGGCCTGGCGGCCGACATCGGGCTGATGATCCCGGGCCGCGTCCGGCTCCGAGACGGAACCGACGCCGCGGTCGCGGGGATCTTCGAGTCTCCGGACGATGGCCGCGATCCCGTCCTTCGGGGCAAGATCATCTCGCCCGTGGTGTCACCAATGCCTTTCGACGAATGCTGGGTGGAGATCTGGCCCGAGTCCGATGCCACCGCCGTCGTCCAGTTCCTGCCGCTGCTCAGGCAGGACCGCGGCCCGACCGATGACGCGGCGAGCCCGCAGCTTCGCCAGTTCAACCCGAGCGCCGGCGTGAGGTTCGACGGGGTGGCGACGTTCCGCGCGCTCCCGCTGCGACCGATCACCTGGGCGGCTGGTCTGTTCGGTCTGGTAATCGGGATCGCCTCGGTCCGGGTTCGTCGGCTCGAACTCGCCGGCGCACTGCACGCCGGTGTCGCCAAGCGAGCCCTGGCGCTTCAACTGGCTCTCGAGGTCGGCGGCTGGCTGACGGTCGCGATCATCCCCACCGTTACCGCCATCTTGGTCGCGGCTCGTTGGGATAATCCGGCCAATTGGTGGCCCGCATTCGCTCCGGGGCTCGACAGCGTCCTGCTTGCCTCGGTGACGACCCTGGTCGGCACGCTCCTCGGTCTCGGCCTGACCAAGGAGAAGCACCTTTTCAGGTATTTCAAGAACCGTTGAGTTCGAGCGACCGCTCAGGCCGCCCCGCGTCAGCTCCGCCCGGCCGGGTGAGCGCCGCGTGTTGGTCCGCACCGGTGTCGTCATCGCGGCCCACGTCAACGTGGGCGGTGCCTCGCCGCTGACCGGCCCGACATCCGTGGACCTGACCGTTGGTCGGCGGAACGGCGCCGGGATCGACTCCGCCGAGGTGGTCCGCGCGGCCGAGGCGGCCACGGCGCGGCTCGGCCCGGTGCTCGCGGCCGTCCTCGCCTGACCTGCGTAGACCCGCCGCTGGTGGCACCATACTCCGGCGCAACCGAGCCGCCCCGCACCCCAGCGACCACCCCGAGGCAACCCATGGTCATCGAGTACAACAACGAACCCGCGACGGACGCGGGCCGCGGTTCGGCGCTCGCCGTCGAACTGAACGGCATCAATGTCATCGACGAGGCCGAGCGCAAGGGCGCGCCGCGCAGCCTGTTCTGGCCCTGGTTCGCGGCCAACGTCTCGGTCCTGGGCATCGGTTACGGCGCTTACCTGCTCGGGTTCTTCGGCGTGTCCTTCACGCAGGCCCTGATTGCCGGCCTGATCGGCACCGTGGTCTCCTTCCTGCTGTGCGGCGTGGTCGCGATCGCGGGCAAGCGCGGCTCGGCGCCGACGATGATCGAGTCCCGGGCCGCGTTCGGCGTCAACGGCAACAAGCTGCCCGGCTTCGTCTCCTGGGTGTTGCTGGTCGGCTGGGAGACCGTGCTCGCGGCGCTCGCCGTGCTCGCGACGGCGACGGTGTTCGACCAACTCGGCTGGAGTTCGGGTCCGGCGACGAAGCTCCTCGCGTTCGTCGTCGTCATCGTGCTGGTGATCGGGGCCGGGGTGCTCGGCTTCGACACCGTGATGCGGGTGCAGCAGTGGATCACCATCGCGACGATCGTCCTGACGGTCGGGTACATGGCGCTGACCTTTGGCCACATCCACTTCTCGGTGATCACGGCGAACCACCCGGCCGGCCCGGTCGAGGCGTGGGTCGGCGCGGGCATCTTCGCGCTCACGGGCTTCGGCCTGGGCTGGATCAACTCGGCGGCCGACTACTCCCGGTATCTGCCGCGCTCGGCGTCGTCGGCGGGCGTGGTGGCCTGGACCACCATCGGGGCGGCGAGCGCCCCGATCATCCTGGTGGGCTACGGCCTGCTGCTCGCCGGCTCGGACGGCGACCTCCTGGAGGCCATCGGCAACGACCCGATCGGGGCGCTCGCCACGATCCTGCCGACCTGGTACCTCATTCCGTTTGCGTTCGTCGCCATCCTCGGCCTGGTCGGTGGCGCCGTGCTGGACATCTACTCCTCCGGCCTGACGCTGCTCTCGCTCGGGATCCGCATCCCGCGCTGGTCCGCGGCCGGCATCGACGGCGTCATCATGATGCTCGGCTCGATCTACTTCGTGTTCATCGCGGACAACTTCTTCTATCCGTTCCAGACCTTCCTGTACTTCGTCGGCGTCCCCGTCGCCGCCTGGGCGGGAGTCATGCTGGCCGATGTCGCGATGCGCCGGGGGCCGTACGCGGAGCGGGACCTGTTCGACCCGCGCGGGCGGTACGGCTCGGTGCGGTGGCCGGCGGTGCTGACGATGCTCGTCGGCACCGGGGTCGGGTGGGGCCTGGTGACGAGTTCCCAGGGCATCACCTGGCTGGCCTGGGAGGGCTACTTCATGGGGTGGCTCGGCGGCGCCGACGGTCCCTGGGCGACGGCGAGCGTCGGCATTGTGTTCGCGCTCGTGATCGGCTTCCTCGGCTGGCTGGTATTCGGCCGGCAGACCGTGCGCCGGCAGGAGGCGCTGCCGGTCGGGTAGCACCGCAGCCGAAGACCGGATTAGAGGCTATTGACGGCTATGCCTCATACGTCTAGCCTGATCGGATTGTCATAGACAACTCGATGGGGGCAGGCACATGAAGCGTAGGATCATCACCGTCCTGCTGGCGGTCGGGATTCTCGGCGCGCCGCTGACGGCGGCCGGGCAGTCGATCAGGACCAGTTCCCGCGCGGGCAACTCGTCGACGAACTTCTCGGTCGAACAGGGCACGCTGAACGGGATCACGCTGTACGACGGCGCAGAGGACGGGAACTCCGTCTTCGTCGACTACCAAATCCGCAAGATCGGATCGTCCGTGAACCAGCCGATGACCAGGGGCGAGAACCACAACGGCGCGTACACGTCGAAGATCATCGGTCGGTTCAAGAACTACTACGTCTATTCCCACCAGGTCGGCGTCGATATCCGATTTCGGCCGGACGTCCACGGCGAGCGGGTGTATCCCTCGCTGGTCAAGTGACCGCCGCAGTCCGGGCGATCGACCTCACTGTCACGATCGGCCGAACCGTCGCGCTGCCACCGGTCGACCTGGAGGTGGGCATGGGCGAGATCGTGGCGATCTGTGGTCCCTCCGGAAGCGGCAAGACGACGCTGCTCGACTGTGTCCTCAGCCTGCGGCGGCCGTCCCGGGGGACGATTCGGGTCCTCGGTACGGATCTCACCACCATGGGTCGGCGTGGTGCGGCTCGGTTTCGGCGCGACAACACTGGCATGATCGCGCAGTCTCCCGATCTGCTCCCGGAATTGAACGTCGTCGAGAATGTGGCCGTCCCGCTCCTGTTCGCCGGCGTCCGGCGGACCGAGGCAATTGCCCGCGCGGCGGCGATGCTGGAGCAGGTCGGCCTGGCGGGCACCGAGCGGTTGCGGCCGGAGAGCCTCTCCGGGGGCGAGGCGCAGCGAGCCGCGCTCGCCCGTGCCCTGGTCGCGCCGGGCACGCGGCTACTCGCCGCCGACGAGCCGACCGCCGCGTTGGACGCGGCCGGCGTGCGGCACGTGGTTGAGGTCATGACGACGAGCGCGCGGGCGAACGGGATCACGGTCTTGCTCGCCACCCACGACCCGGCGGTCGTTGAGGCCTGCGATCGGGTCCATCGGCTCCGCGATCATGTGGCGCACGGCCCGGATGCCCGCCTGCCGGCTGGTTCTCGATGAGAGTCCTGTGCCGGCTCGCCGTTCGGATGGCGTTCGGCAAGGACGGGCGGCACCGCCTGCGGCAGCTCAGCGTGGTGGGTGGGGCGTTCATCGCGACGATCTGCCTCATGCTCGGTCTCGGAACCATCCATGCGGCGCAACGCACCGAACAGAGCCTTTCGGGGCGCGAAATGCTCGCGCCCGCGTCGTCGGCCGACGCCCGCCTCACGTACGTCCTGCGCGGCTTCACGATCGACCGGCGCGAGGTGCTGGTCGTGTGGATCGAGCCGGAGCCGGGGCATGAGCACGATCCGCCGGCCGTGCCACCCGGGCTCCGACGGCTGCCGGAACCGGGCGGGGCCGTGCTCTCCCCGGGTCTGGTTCGACTCGGGGTGAGCGCCGCCGACCTGGGATTCGGGCCGTCGTCGGCCGGCGCCGGTCCGAGCGGAACCATCGGACGAGCCGGTGTCGGCACCGATGACGAACTCCTCGCGTACGTTCGACCGACGACGCACCGAACGGTGCGCGGTGGGTTCGAGAGTCAGTCGGCCGGCTTCGCGCCGATCGGGACCCGGGCGTCCGGGCAGACGCCGCTCGTCACGGATTCCCCGATGCTCTCGCGATCCGATGCCATCGGCTTCTCGGCCGGATTCCTCGGCTTCCCCGCTCTCCTGCTGCTCGGCCTGGCGGTCAGGGCGCGGTCTGCAGTCCGGACCGCCAGGGCGCAGACACTGCTTCGGATGGGGATCCCTCGCGGGTCGGTCCGCTTTCTGCTCGGCCTGGAGGGAGGGCTTCTCGCGGTCATCGGAGCCGTCGCCGGCGCCCTCCTCTACGCCGTTGCGGCCGGCCGGGTGACGGCCATCCCACTGACCGCGACCGTGCTGTTCCCCGGCGATCTCGACGTGCGCGGCCGGGCGGCCGCTGCCGCGGTCGCCTCGGTGGTTGCGGTCGCCGCGGTCATCTCCGCGAGCGGTCGGCTTCGCCCGTCGACGCGCCGGCGCGTTGAGCACGCCGGCGACCGGCGCCTGATTCCGTTGGCTCTCGGTCTCGCTCTGGTCATCCTCGACGGTCGGATCGAGAGCTGGACCGGGATCGACGCGCAGGCGCTGTTCGGGGTCGGCACCATCCTGCTCCTCGGGGCGGTGGCCTTCGCGACTCCGACCCTGGCCAGGATCCTGGGGGCGTTCGCCGCCGACAGCGCTGACCCCCGGCGATGGCTCGCCGGCCGCCGGGTGACCCACGCCCCCCGCTCCACGTCGCGGGTAGCGGTGCTGGTGATCACGGTGATCTATCTCGGCTCGATCAGCATTGCCGTGTTCTTCCAGCACTCCGCTTCGATCGCGGTCTCGCCGAAGCCGTCGATCGGCGGGGTTGGCGTTGTCGCCGCGGACTGGCTCGACCCCCGCAGCGGCGACCTGGCGAGCTTGCGTCGACGAGTTGCCGCGGAGGGGGGCGTCGTCCTACCCGTGACGAGCCTGGAGGCGGAGCCAGGATTCGTCGTCGACCTCCGGGGGACGTCTTGTGCGGAACTCGAGCCGTTCGCGCGCGGGGCCGCGGTTGCGCTGTGTACGGACGGCCGGGTCGACGCCGCCGCGCTTGCCAGGATCGGCGAGGTGATCGGCTACCGGTTGGTCGCGGGCGTCCCGGATCAGGGCCGGGTGGACCCCGGTGGCGACCCGGCGGACGTGCGGAACGTGCTCATCCTGACCCCCCGGCCCCTGTCCGGTGCGCAGCGGTATGCCGTCGGTGCCGGCCTGGCCGCGTTCAACCCGAGCGACCTGCTCGCCTACCTCGGGACCAAATCGGTTCAGGCAGGCTGGATCGCGCTCGGCTGGGCGGTCTCGCTGGTTGTCCTCGTGCTCGCGATAGCGCGCGAGTTGATCGAGTTCTCGCTCGGCGCGATGGCCCGGGACGAGCGAGTCTGGCGGCTCGGTCTGGACGCGGCCGACGCCGACGCCGTCAGCTGGTGGACGCTCGGCCTGCCGATTCTGGCCGCGACATCGGTGGGGTGGGCCGTCGGGTTGGCGGTGGCCTTCCGGGGCACCAGCATCCAGGTGACTTCGTTCGCCCCGCTCGCGATCTCGGCTTACGCCCTCGCGGTGGCGGGGCTCGCATTCGGTTCGATCTGGGTCGCCATGGTGGTCCGCGCCGCGGCCGCCCGCTCGCCCGCCGCGCTGGTCTAGGATGGACCGACCAATCCGAACCGGTGGGCGTTGAAATAGACGGGACCGGTCGACGAAAGGGTAGATGCACGTGGCTCTGATCGTGCAGAAATACGGCGGCTCGTCCGTGGCGGATGCGAAGAGCATCAAGCGGGTGGCGAAGCGGATTGCCGAAGCCAAACGCGCAGGCAACGACGTCGTCGTGGTCGTCTCCGCCATGGGGGACACCACGGACGACCTCCTCGACCTTGCCCAACAGGTCAGTCCGGTCCCGCCGCAACGGGAACTCGACATCCTGCTGACCGCCGGTGAGCGCATCTCGATGTCGCTGCTCGCGATGGCGATCCACAACCTGGGCGTGCGGGCCAAGTCCTTCACCGGCTCGCAGGCCGGGGTGATCACCGATGCCGTCTACGGCAAGGCGAGGATCGTCGACGTCGTCCCGCACCGGATCCGGGAGACGATCGAGAAGGGGCAGGTGGCGATCGTCGCCGGCTTCCAGGGCATGAGCCGGGAGACGCGGGACATCACGACGCTCGGCCGGGGCGGTTCGGACACGACCGCCGTCGCGCTGGCCGCCGGCCTCTGGGCCGACGTCTGCGAGATCTACACCGACGTCGACGGCGTCTACACGGCCGATCCGAGGATCGTGCCCAACGCCCGCCGGATCGACCGGCTGACCTACGAGGAGATGCTCGAAATGGCGGCGTCCGGGGCGAAGATCCTCGCGCTGCGGTGCGTCGAGTACGCCCGCCGCTACGGCGTACCGCTCCACGTCCGGTCCTCGTTCTCCGCGAAGGAGGGCACCCACGTCAGCGAAGCCACCGAGCAGGAAGAGTTCGCCATGGAAGCACCGATCATCTCCGGCGTCGCGCACGACCGCACCGAGGCGAAGATCACCATCGTCGGCGTCCCGGACGTGCCCGGGAACGCGGCCCGGATCTTCGAGGTGGTGGCCTCGGCCGAGGTCAACATCGACATGATCGTGCAGAACGTGTCGGCCGCCGCGACGGGGCTGACGGACATTTCCTTCACCCTGCCGGACGGCGACGGGCCGGCCGCGATGGCGGCCCTGGCCGCGACCCAGGAGTCGATCGGCTTCGCGTCGCTCCAGTACGACGACCAGATCGGCAAGTTGTCCTTGATCGGCGCCGGAATGCGGTCCCACCCGGGCGTCTCGGCCAAGTTCTTCGGCGCGTTGCGGGATGCGGACATCAACATCGAGATGATCTCGACCTCCGAGATCCGGATCTCGGTGATCACCCGGCTGGACTCCCTCGACGATGCGGTGCGGGCGGTGCACACGGCGTTCGGGCTCGACTCGCAGGCGCAGGCCGTGGTGTACGGGGGGACGGGGCGCTGAGCCCGGTTGCGCCGGTGATCGAGGCTCCGACAATCGAGGGTGACCTTCGAGTTGGTGAGGGACGTTGTGATGAGTGATGTGCGGGCTGGACTGAATGTCGCTGTGGTTGGGGCTACCGGGCAGGTGGGGGCCGTGATGCGGCGGTTCTTGGCGGAGCGCGAGTTCCCGGTGACCTCGATGCGGTACTTTGCGTCGGCGCGGTCGGCCGGGCGGGCGCTGCCGTGGGGCGACGGCGAGGTCGTGGTCGAGGATGTCGAGGCGACGCCGACCGAGGCGCTGCGCGGGATCGACATCGCGCTGTTCTCCGCGGGTGGTTCGACGTCGAAGGCGCAGGCGCCGCGGTTCGCCGAGGCGGGCGCCGTCGTCGTCGACAACTCCTCCGCCTGGCGGATGGACCCGGACGTGCCGCTGGTCGTGTCCGAGGTGAATCCCGCCGCGATCGGCGCGGCGCGCAAGGGCATCATCGCCAACCCCAACTGCACCACCATGGCCGCGATGCCGGTGCTCAAGCCGCTGACCGACGAGGCCGGTTTGGAGCGCCTGCGGGTCTCGACGTACCAGGCGACCTCCGGCGCCGGCCTGGCCGGCGGGGCCGAACTCGCCGCCCAGGTGGCGGCGAGCGGGGGCCAGGACCTGATGGCCCTGGTGCACGACGGCGGCGCGGTCGCCTTCCCGGCGGCCGCGAAGTTCCCGCGGACGATCGCCTTCAACGTCGTCCCGGTCGCCGGCGCAATGGTCGACGACGGCGAGGGGGAGACGGACGAGGAGAAGAAGCTGCGCAACGAATCGCGGAAGATCCTCGGCCTGCCGGACCTGCTCGTCGCCGCGACCTGCGTGCGGGTGCCGGTTTTCACCGGGCACTCGCTGGCGATCCACGCCGAGTTCGCCCGGGCGATCACGCCCGAGCGAGCCCGGGAGTTGCTGGCCGCCGCGCCCGGCGTAGCGCTGAGCGACATCCCGACGCCGCTGCAGGCGGCGGGCGCGGACCCGTCCTTCGTCGGGCGGATCCGGCGGGACCAATCGGTGCCCGGCGGGCGCGGCCTGGTGCTGTTCGTCGCCAACGACAACCTGCGCAAGGGTGCGGCGCTCAATGCGGTGCAGATCGCCGAACTCGTCGCGGCGGACCGGGCGGCGGCCCTCGCGTAGAGATTGCGGGGAGCGGTGGTTCGGGGTGGCGTGATGGTGCGGGCGCCTGGTGGGGGCGCCTGGTGGGGCGCCTGGTGGGGCGCCTGGTGGGGGCGCCTGGTGGCCTGGTTCGTTGTGGGTGGTCGGGGTCTGCATCTGTGCGGGGGTTGGTGGCTGCGGTGCGGTCGTCGTTGAGACCGTGGTGGGTCCGGTTCGCCGCGCTGGTCGCGGACCGTCACGTGGTTCAGCTGCTGAGTTGCGACCGTGCCTTCCTCCGCGACCTGGACCGCATTGGATCGGGTCGTGTTCGACGAAGTCGTCTGCCTCCCGTGCGACGAGGCCCGGTCGGGCGGGCGGTGGACGTAAGGTGGTGCGCCGCGAGGAAGTACCTGGGGCGGCCAGTCAGTACCGGGCGCGTCGAGCAAGTACTCGCGCCGCGAGTCAGTACTTGGGGCGGCGAGTCAGTACTTTGGCCGGCGAGTCAGTAGTTGGGACGGCGAGTCAGTACCTGAGCCCGCCCAGGAAGTAGCGACACGCCGGGAAAACGAGCACCGAACAGCCGCCCGGTACTGACTCGGCGCGCGGGGTACTGACTCGGCGCGCGAGATAGAGGTTTGTCGGACGAACAAGAGGTATCGCGAACGAGGTAGAGGCAAAACGTCGCGAATCGGTCGGTCGGGCGTGCCATACCTCTCGTTCGTTCGCGGTACCTCTCGTTCGCGGGCCGCACCTCTCGTTCGCTCGCGATATCTCTACCGCGGGCACCCAACCACGGCTTCGGCGCCCACGGCTTCGGCGCCACGGGGTGCCCACACCTATCTGCGCGATGCAGAGCGCGTGCTGCGGAACTGCCGCTGACCACCCGATCCCCCGCGGCTACATCGACGTGCCCGCCTCGGCATCGGCCGGGCTGCCGCTGCGGTGTCGCCCCGCGGGCGGACGGTCGCCGCCGGGGTCCTGTTCCGCCCGGGCGGCGGCGACCCGCTCGCGAACCAGTGGGGCGACCTCGGCCCCGAAGAGGTGGAGGGCGACCGGATCGTCGTCGGCCAGGATGAACGTCGAGACGCCGTCCTCAAGCGCCAACCTGCTCAACTGTTCCGCCCAGTAGTCCACCGGCCCGACGATCGGGGACTCGACCGCGACCCGAGCGGCCGGCACCGGACCTCCCCCGGCCAGGATCGTCGTCGTGATCCGCCCGCTCACATTGGCCAGTCGGCGGATCTCGGCCGGGTCCCGCCCCGCCTGCCTGGCCGCGCCGTCGATCACCGCATTCGCCCGCGACAGGTCGCCCGGGCCGAGCCGGCCCAGCGAGGGCAGCCACCCGTCGGCGACCTGACCGATCAGCGCCAGCATGCGCGGGCCGAGCGCGCCCACCCAGATCGGCACCCGATGCGCGGGCGCCGGACCGCGCTTGGCCCCGGCCACCCGATGCACCGCACCGCCCGCGCGCAGCACCGCGCGATCGGAGGTGTCCCAGATCCCGCGGATGATCGCGATCGCCTGCTCCACGCCGGCAACGGCGTCGGCCGGCGCCAGCCGCCGCCCACCCATCGCCTCGATTGCCTGCCAAAACGCGCCCGCGCCGATCCCCAGCGCCGCCCGTCCCCCGGTCAGGAGGTCCAGGCTCGCCACCGCCCGGGCCAACACCGCCGGCGGGCGCAGCGGCAGGTTGAGCACATTCCCGCAGACGGTCACCCGGTGGGTAGCGGCGGCCACCCAGGTCAGCAGCGTCCAGGTATCCAGGAAGGCCGGCTGATAGGGGTGATCCTGAAAGGTCACAAGGTCCAGCCCGGCCGCCTCGGATTCCTCGGCCAGCCGCACGGCAACGCGCGGATCGGCCGCGGTCGGCGTCAGGAAACTGCCGAAGGCCAGTTCATGCCCGTAGTCCGTCATCGCGTCCCTCCGGCTCCCATCCTCCCTGCCGACCCGGGCCGACCGCGCGCCGGCCGACATACCCGCCCGCCATACCTCGCCGACATACCCGCCCGACGTCGTCGGCTCAGGCGGGACGGCGACGGCAAGGTCGTGGCAGGATCGATCGATAGCGCGCCGACGGCGCGCTGCCGACGGCACAGGGAGGGCACCGATGAAGGTCACGGCCTACGGACATTCCGCCGTGGCGGTCGAGCGCGACGGAATCCGGCTCGCCTTCGACCCGGGCGCCTTCAGCGACGCCGTCGGCGTCCTGTCCGGGGCGAGCGCCGCGTTCGTCACCCACGAGCACCCCGACCACCTCGTGCCCGACGCCGTCCGCCAACACCTTGCCGCGGACCCGAACCTGCGCGTGTGGGCGCCGGCCGGGGCGGCCGCCGCCGTCCGCGAGGGCCTGCCCGCTGAGCAGGCCGCGCGAGTGTTCGACGCCGAACCCGGCACCGTACTGGACATCGGCGGCGTTTCGGTCCGGATCGGCGGCGGCCTGCACGCGGCCATCCACTCCTCGGTGCCGCGGATCGCGAATGTCACCTATCTGGTGGACACCGGCGCGGGGACGGCGTACCACCCGGGCGATTCGTTCGACCTGCCCGACGCCGCAGCGCTCGCGGGCGCCGGCCCGGACGTGGTGTTCTGCCCGGTCGGCGCGCCGTGGATGAAGCTCGGTGAGGCGATCGACTTCATCGCCGCAGTGCAGCCGCGAGTCGTGGTGCCGGTGCACGAGGCGCTGCTGTCCAATGCCGGGATGGGGCTGACCGATCAGCGGCTGGGCACCGGCCGGACCATCGGGAGCTACGACTACCGACACCTGCAGCCGGGCGAGAGCACCGAGGTCTGAGCCGACCCGGCGAGGCGCGTTGCGGCGGCGTACGAAGCAATCCAGACTCGAAGTTCGGACGTCCGAACTTTGGGGAGCCATGCCCGTCGCCATGCCGGCCGGGCCCGCGTCGTCGCCCGGCCCGCCGCCCGGCCCGCCGCCCGATGCGCCGACCTTTGCGGCGGCCGAACGGTCTATCGCCCGCCGCGCCGGGCCGGGCCGGGCGCGAGCCGGTCGCGCCGGGCCAGGCCGCCGGGGCCGGTCTTCCGCGACACTGCGTCTGCTCGGCCCGGCGTTCGTCGCGGCGATCGCCTATGTCGACCCCGGCAACGTCGCCGCCAACCTCACGGCCGGCGCGGAATTCGGCTACCTCCTGGTCTGGGTCCTGGTGGCCGCGAACGCGATGGCCGTCGTCGTGCAATACCTGTCCGCGAAGCTCGGGCTGGTGACGGGCCGGTCGCTACCCGAACTGCTCGGCGAACGACTCCCCCGGCGCAGCCGGCTCGCCTTCTGGGGCCAGGCCGAGGTGGTTGCGGCGGCGACCGACCTCGCGGAGGTGATCGGCGGCGCCATCGCACTGAATCTGCTGTTCGGCCTGCCGTTGGTGCTCGGCGGCGCGATCACGGGAGCCGTCTCGCTCGGTGTGCTCGCCGTCCAGCAGCGTCGAGGGCAACGCACCTTCGAGGGCGTGGTCACCGCGCTCCTGCTGATTCTGACGCTCGGCTTCTGCGCCGGGCTGTTCGTTGCCCCACCCGATCCCGGCGCCGCCCTGGGCGGGCTGGTACCCCGGTTCGACGGCGGCCGCTCGGTGCTGCTGGCCGCCTCGATGCTCGGCGCGACCGTGATGCCGCACGCCATCTACCTGCACTCGGCGCTCGCTCGAGACCGGCACGGCGCCGGCGTCGACGGCACCGGCCATTCCGGCGCCGTGCTGCGCCGCCTGCTGGGCGCGACCAGGTGGGACGTCGTCGGCGCGCTGTTCCTCGCGGGCACGGTGAACATCGCCATGCTGCTGCTGGCCGCCGCGAATCTCCCCGGCCGCGCGGGCACCGACACGATCGCGGGGGCGCACGCCGCCATCACCGACGCCATGGGCACCGGGATCGGCATCGCGTTCGCCATCGGATTGCTCGCCTCGGGGCTCGCCTCGACGTCGGTGGGCGCCTATGCGGGCGCCGAGATCATGGCCGGGCTGCTGCGCGTTCGGTTCCCCCTCACGGCCCGCCGCCTGGTCACGCTGATCCCGGCGCTCGTGCTGCTCGGGACCGGCGTCGGGCCGACCTGGCTGCTCGTCGTCAGCCAGGTGGTGCTGAGTTTCGGCATCCCGTTCGCCCTGGTGCCGCTGGTGCGGCTCACCCGGGACCGGGAACTGATGGGGGCCGAGCGCAATCGGTGGCCCATCCAGGTGGCGGCCGTCGTGGTGACGGCGATCGTCGTCGTGCTCAACGTGACGTTGCTCGCCCTGACGGTCACCGGCCGCGGCTGACCGCCGCTACCGCGCGGCAGGGGCAGGACCGCCGCTACCGCGCGGCAGGGGCATGACCGCCGCTACCGCGCGGCGCGGGCGGGACCGCCGCTCAGCGCGCGACGCGGCGCACCAGACGTCGCGCCGCGAGCAGTCCGCCGCCGAGCAGGGCCAGGAGCGCCGCCACCAGGCCGGCTTGCGCTGGGTTCGAGGCGCCGGTCTGCGCCAGGGTGCCGGCGTACGGATCCCCGGCTCCGGGGTCGGCACTGACCTGAATCACGGAGCGCGATGCCTCCGCGGCGGTCGCGCATTCGGTCGTCGTCGCCCGGACCTCAGGATGCCGGATCGTCCGCGCCTCGGACACGAGGACCGTTTTTTCCGGGTGTGCCCGCGTCACCGCAGGCACGCGCTCCCAGGTGGTGACCGGGCCATGCTCGATCAGATCGACGATGGCGTCGTGGTGAATCACCCTCGTGACGGCCGGGATGACCGTCGGGTCGTCGTCATAGGCCGGCGTGATCAGGGGCGCCTCGCCGTAGTGGCCCTGCTCGGGCACGTCCACGACGACCTTAGTCGCGCCGGTCGGTTCCCAACCGCCCCCGGGGTTCCAGCCCTGCTCCTCCCAACGCAGGTTGCCGGTGCTCTGTTGCCTGTGCTCGTACAGCGTGCGCGTCACGGCGGGCACGTCGACAATCCACGGCCGCGGGCCGTAGACGGCTTCATGGTGTTCGCCGGGGATGGTGCGCTCCGGTTCGACGATGATGGTCTCGTCGTACGCCTCCCTGATAACCCGGCGCTCGACCCAGGGGCCGACCACCGTGGGGACGTCTCTCGCCGGCGAGATGATTTCGATCCAGGGGTCCTCGATCCGATAAACGGCGGGGACCCGCTCGATCCACGCGGGGGTCACGACGACGGATTCCGCGGTGCACACGGGTTCGTTGACTACTGCGCCGACACCGGTTCCCGCAACCGATGCCGCCAGAACGACGGATGTGATGAACACGGGACTCTCCTACTTTGCCGAGATACCGCTTGGTGTGACTGTTTGTTCGGATCCTGAACTATTTGTTTGTTCGAGTTCCGAACCATCTATGGTGGATAGGCAGAGAGTATCCGTACACACCGCATGTCGCATTCCGAGTCGGCCCATTTCTCGACATGCCGGGATCCCGAGGTGTGCGAATGAGTTATGACCTGCGGAAACGGGAATGCAGGCGATTCCTGGTCCGCCGGCAGTCGGCCCGCGCAGGACCGCACATAGCGCGTATCGGACGCGCGAGATGCGCCGCCCGTTCCTCGCAACGAACCGCACGTCCCCGTCCGAAGAACGCCATGCCCCGCCGGTCAGCCAGGCGCGGTGTTCGGTGCCGGGCACGTCGTCGTCGGACACGATGTCGCGCAGCCGGCGCCCGGCCAGGGCGGCGGCGTAGTCGGCGGTCGTGCCCGGCGGCCGTGCCTCCGGCAGTACCCACCGGGTCACCCCGACGGCGCGCAACGCCCGCGAGGTAGAGCCGCGCCGCGCGAGTTAGAGCCGTAGCGCGCCCGACACGCCGGTCCGGCGACGCCACGGATCTACCTCGGCGCGTCATGGGGATCGCTCATCCAGATCTCAGCGGTCCGCCCACCGCCGGTCAGCCGGCGCGGCGTTCGATGCCGGGCAGGTCGTCGTCGGACACGATGTCGCGCAGCCGGCGCCCGGCCAGGGCGGCGGCGTAGTCGGCAGTCGTGCCCAGCGGCCGTGCCTCCTGCAGTACCCACCGGGTCACCCCGACGGCGCGCAACTCCTCGCCCAGGGCGAGGATGTCGGCCCGCGTGTGCACCGTCGGGTCCACGGTCGTCCGGATCTCGTGGTCGACGCCGGAATCGAGCAGGAGCCGCAGTGCCCGCCAGGCCGCCCGGCCCGACGGCCCGGCGCCCGTCACCTCGGGATATCGCCCCGGCAGGTGCTTGATGTCAAGGCCGACCCAGTCGAGCTTCGGCAACAGGTCCCGCAACCGCTGCGGCCAGGCGCCACCCGTGTGCAGGCCGGTCGCGTAGCCGAGGTCCCGCACGACGCCGAGAGCCGCGCCGAGGCCGGGGTGGACGGTCGGTTCCCCACCCGAGAACACGACGCCGTCGAGCAGCCCGCGCCGCCGGCCGAGCAAGCCGACGACGTCGGCCCAACTCACAGCCTCGCCGCCGGCGCCGGGCCGGCCGGACACCGAGCCGGACGCCGCGGGGTGCGGTGCGGCGTCCGCAGACCCGGCTGCCCGCGGGCGCACGGGAATCAGGTCCGGATTCTGGCAGTAGCCGCACCGCCAGGGGCAGCCCTGGGTAAAGACGACGGCGGCAAGCCGACCGGGCCAGTCGACTGTTGACAGCGGGACCAGCCCGGCGATGTCGAGGCCGACATCCGGGCCGGCACCCGGACCGGACGGGCCGCCGGCACCCGGCTCAGGTCGGCCCCCCGGCACGGCTCCCGGCCCCCCGCCCGCCGCTGCGCCGGCCCGCGGCTCAGACCTCGACGAGGGCCTCACGGAACGTCACCCGCTCGGCGTACTCGCCCTTCTTGCCGATGTTGAACGAGGCCACGGGCCGGAAATATCCCATGACCCGGGTCCACACCTCGGCCTCCGCCCCGCAGGTGGTGCAGATCGGTTGATCGCCCGACATGTACCCGTGCACGGCGCAGACCGAGAAGGTCGGCGTGATGGTCAGGTAGGGCAGCCGGAAGTTGTGCAGGGACCGCCGCACGATCTCCTTGCAGGCCCGGGCGTCGGAAACGCGCTCGCCCATGTACAGGTGCAGCACGGTGCCGCCGGTGTACTTGCGCTGCAGGTCGTCCTGCCGGGCCAGCGCCTCGAAGGGGTCGTCGGTGAAGCTGACCGGCAATTGGGACGAGTTGGTGTAGTACGGGTTCTCCGCGGTGCCCGCCTGGATGATCTGCGGGAACCGGGCGAGGTCCTCCTTGGCGAACCGGTAGGTGGTTCCCTCGGCCGGTGTCGCCTCGAGGTTGTACAGGTGGCCGGTGCGTTCCTGGATCTCCACCAGGCGCCCGCGCACGTGGTCGAGCACCCGCACCGCCATGGCGTGACCCGACTCGGTGGTGATGTCCTCGACGTCGAGCGTGAAGTTGCGGATCATCTCGTTGATCCCGTTGACGCCGATCGTGGAGAAGTGGGAGTCGAGGTTGCCCAGGTAGCGGCGCGTGTAGGGGAACAGGCCGTCCGCCATCAGCTGGTGGACGGTGACGCGCTTGATCTCCAGCGATTCCGAGCCCAGGTCGATCAGCCGGTCCAGCGCGGCGATCAGGTTGTCCCACGAGCCCCGGTGCAGGTAGCCGAGGCGAGCCATGTTGATCGTGACGACGCCGACGGAGCCGGTCTGCTCGCCGGAGCCGAACAGCCCGTTTCCGCGGGAGAGCAATTCGCGCAGGTCGAGTTGCAGTCGGCAGCACATGGAGCGGACATCGCCGGGCTTGAGGTCCGAGTTCACGAAGTTCTGGAAGTAGGGCGTGCCGTACTTCGCGGTCATCTCGAACAGCGCGTCGGCCAGCGGGGAGTCCCAGTCGAATTCGCTCGTGATGTTGTACGTCGGGATTGGGAAGGTGAATACCCGGCCGGCGGCGTCGCCCGAGGTCATGACCTCGATGTAGGCCCGGTTAATCAGCTCCATCTCGGGCGCGAGGTCCCCGTAGGTGAAGGGCGCGAGGTCCTCCCCGACCAGCGGCTGGACATCCTTGAGGTCGTCCGGGCAGGTGAGGTCGAAGGTGAGGTTCGTGAACGGCGTCTGCGTGCCCCAGCGGGAGGGGACATTCAGGTTGTGGATGAGTTCCTGGATGCCCTGGCGGACCTCCTCGTAGGCGAGGCCGTCCAGCCGCACGTAGGGCGCGAGCAGCGTGTCGAAGGAGCTGAACGCCTGCGCGCCCGCCCATTCGTTCTGCAACGTGCCGAGGAAATTCACAATCTGCCCCAACGCGGACGAGAAGTGCTTGGGCGGCGCGGACTCGATCATGCCGGGCACCCCGCCGAAGCCCTCCTGCAGGAGCTGGCGCAGCGACCAGCCGGCACAGTAGCCGCCGAGCACGTCGAGGTCGTGGATGTGGTAGTCGCCCGCCCGGTGGGCCTCGCCGATCTCCGGTCGGTAGACCTCGTCCAGCCAGTAGTTCGCGATGATCTTGCCGGAGATGTTGAGAATCAGGCCGCCGAGGGAGAAGCCCTGGTTCGCGTTGGCATTGACCCGCCAGTCCGACCTTTGGAGATACTCATCCACTGTGGTGGCGACGTCGATGCTCCTGCTCATGGGGGTGCCTCCCGGTTTTACGGCCGATTCTGGACCGCACACGGCGACGGGGCCATGCTGGTCATCCCGCCGCCGCTGCTTGACCCCCAAGCCTGGCACCGGCAGCCCCCGAGAACCAACCCGACACGCGGGCGACAGCCCGATGAGCACAAGATGTTGTGCATCGTCTCACTCTTCGGCCCACATGTAGGGTTCGCGCGAGTCGGGACGATCATCCTGGAATTCGTCCTGCCTCCGGCGTGCGCTCCCGGGCCGACGGCGCTAGGGTCGGACCCGACGCTTTCCGCTTTACCCGAGGATTACGATGACGGCCGGTTTCGACCGTGCTGGCGACGTTGGCTTTGCCATTACTTGACTGTGATGTTCGAGTCGCGCGCCGGTCGATCGATCCGCCGGATCGACGCCGCGGCGGCAACGCGGCCGCGATCCAACCCCGGGCGACCCGGGTGCAGGGGGCTCGGGTCGCCCGACGACCCGCGATCCCCGACCCCGGAACGGCCAGCCCGTCCCGGGGCGACGAACGGGTGGCCGGCGGCACCCACCCAGCCGCCGGTCGCCGCCCGCTCGTCGCCGGCGGCCCCCACCCGCCGCCTGCGACGAACCCGGACGCCCAGCGTCCGGAAGCCGTGGCGGTCGCTCTCCCGCTCCGAGAGCGACCGCCACCGGCGTGCCTGCGCGGGTGCGGGCGCGCGGCGCCACTCGCCTCCGATGCGGGCGAAGGCCGTACTGGGAAGGCCGACGGTCCCCGTGCACGTAGTACCGTGCCAAGGACTGCCGTAAGGAGACGCCATGCCCGCTGCCGTCGGGGTGATGCTGCCCCGCGACCTGCCCGCCCGCGATGCGATCGCCTTCGCCCGCCGAGCCGACGCCCTCGGCTTCGACGAACTGTGGGTGGTCGAGGACCTCGGCTTCCGCGGCGGCGTCGCGCAGGCGGCGGCGGTCCTTGGGGTCACCGACCGGATCACCGTGGGAATCGGGATCCTGCCGGTGGGCGCCCGCAACGTTGCCTATTGCGCGATGGAATTGGCCACCCTGGCCCAACTCTTTCCCGGCCGGGTGGTGGTCGGCGTCGGGCACGGGATGCCGGCGTGGCTGCGCAGCGTCGGAGTGTGGCCGGAGAGCCCGCTCGGCCTCCTGCACGAATACCTCCTCGCGCTGCGGGGCCTGCTGCGCGGGGAGACGGTGATGGGTGAGGGCCGGTATGTCCGGCTCGCCGGCGTCGGCCTCGATCCGATTGCAGTGCCCGACGTCGTCCCGCCCCTCCTGGCCGGCGTTCGCGGGCCGCGGTCGCTCGCTCTGGCGGGGTCGGTGGCCGACGGCGTCGTGCTGGCCGAACCGGCGGCGCCCGCCTACATTCGCGCCGCCCTGGCGGCCGGTGTCGCCGGCCGGATCGTGGCCTACAACGCCGCCGCTGTCGCGGACGACGAGCGGGCGGCGCTCGACGCCGTCCGGCCCGCACTCGAATGGGTCGGCGACCCGGAGTGGGCCGCGCACATCACGCCCCTGCCGTTCGGCCGCCGGCTCGCCGAATTGCGCGCACGCTGCTCCGACCGGGCGGACTTCACCCGCCGGATACCGGCCGAATGGGTGCCCGAACTCGCCATCTGCGGCACCGCGCGCGGGGTCCGCGCCCGGCTCGGGGAGTTGTTCGACGCCGGTGCCTCCTCGGCCGTCCTCATTCCCGTCGGGCCGGAACCGCTGCGGGCGCTGACCGCGCTCGCCGGCGCGCTCTGAGGCGCCGCGAACTGTGATCGGAAGCACACTCGCCCCGGCGGGCGGGTGTCCCGGCCCACCCCGAGAATCGTGGCGCCGGGAGCGGCTCCGCCCCGAATCACCGATTCGGGAAGAACCGCCGACATGCGCCGGTCCCTAATTGTGCGCGCCGCCGCACTGACTGCCGGGACGGCCGTGCTCGCCGTCGGCGCGCCCCCGGTCGCGGCGGCCCATGCCGCCCCCACCGCGCCGTTGTACACCGTGCGCGTCGCCGCCCACCACAATGCCCAGAATGCCTACCTCGGCTTCTACCTCGGCGGCGGCGACGCGGCGAGCGCCGGCCGGGTGGCCATCGCGAGCCGCGGCGGGGCACCTACTCGGTCGGCGCGACCTATCCGCCCGTCGTCGCGGACCGGGCGCACGTCGTGGCCCGGACGTCCGCCGTCGTCAAGCTCACGGTTCGGTAGCCGGCGGTACCCACTTGCGGCCGGCCCCGGGATGCCGGGAGGGTGAGGGCCATGCGCACACCGAGCGAGGAATTCTGGGAGGACCGCTACGCCACGACCGACCACGCCTGGGGGACGCGGCCGAATGTGGTGCTGGTGGAGGTCATCGAGTCGCTCGGGATCGCGCCGGGCGGCGCGGCGGGCGGCGGCGGCGCGGCGCTCGACCTCGCTTGTGGCCATGGCGGCGACGCGCTGTGGCTCGCCTCGCTCGGGTGGCACGTCACCGCCGTCGACGTCTCGGCGACGGCGCTGAGCCGGCTCGCCGACTCGGCCCGGGCCGCGGGGCTGGGCGACCGCATCCGCACCGAACGGCACGACTTCACCCAAACGCTGCCGACCGGCTCCTACGGCCTGGTCACCTCGAGCTACTTCCACGGCGCCCCGCAGCTGGCCATCGGGCGGGAGGAGATCCTGAGCCGGGCGGCCGATGCGCTGGTCGCCCCCGGCGGTTGGTTCGTGCTGATCGAGCACGGCTCGCGCGCGCCCTGGATGACCAGCGGCGGGTACGACCGTCCGACGCCGACCCCCGCGGAGACCTTCGCCGCCCTGCAGCTCGGCGCCGATTGGGAGGCGGTCCGGGTGGCCGGTCCACAGCGGGAGGCGCACGGCCCCGACGGCGCGGTCGCAACCGTCATCGACAACGTCATCGCGGTTCGCCGCGCCGGGCGCCGCCCGGCGGCTCGATGACCCCTTTCGCCTCGACGCGCGGCATCTTATCCACAGCCTCGATTTGTGGACGTGATCCGAACTCTCTTGCCCGCTACGCTGAAGTGTCTGGTTTATCGGACATGAAGCCTACGAAGGGAAAGCTGTGAATTCGATGCATAAGCGGCGTGCGCAGAGGAAAGTCCTCGGGCTCACGATTGCCATTACCTCGGCGGCGACTTTGAGCGGTTTGGGAGTGACGGCGCAGGCCGCGCCGACGCCGGTGCCCGCGCCCGTCTTTGCCAAGTTGGACGCAACTGTCAAGGCGCCTGCCTGCGGGGCGATCGGCGCGTCATCCACAGTCGGATCGGCGATGGTTGCGGCGGGCTGCGAGAAGAAGGGCACGGCCTACCTGCTCGGCGGTGGCCACGGCGGCACCTTGCCCGCCGCTGCCGCAGGCAAGTTGGACTGCTCCGGACTGGCCCGCTACGCCTACTGGCGCGCCACCGGCCGGGATGTCATGGACACGACCGCTCAGAAGCAGTGGTCAGCGAACCCCGGTGGCGGCGCCAGCGTCTCCTGGTCCGGCCTGAAACCAGGCGACCTCGCCTTCTTCGATTGGGCGACAGCCCCGTCGAGCAGTGGGATTGACCATGTCGCGATCTACCTCGGTACGAGCAGCGGCGCCAAGTGGTTTGTCGACGCCGTCCAGCCGACTGTCGGGGTGCACGCCTACGACAGCAGTCACTATGTAGCGGGCCGGCACTACGGGGGCGACCACGCCGGCTCGGGAATCTCCGACTGGAACGGGGACGGACGCGCCGACATCCTCACCACCGACACCAGCGGGAAACTCTGGTACTACCAGCACACCGCCGGCAACACCGTCAGCACCCAGGCCGAGATCGGCAACTGGTTCAACGCATTCAACCGAGTCTGGTCCGCCGACTGGAACGGGGACGGACGCGCCGACATCCTCACCACCGACTCCAGCGGGAACCTCTGGTACTACCAACACACCGCCGGCAACACCGTCAGCACCCAGGTCAAGATCGGCAACTGGTTCAACGCATTCAACCGAGTGTTCTGACCGAGGGACTCCGCCTGACGTGACCTGATCGCGATCCACGCGATGGTGGCGCCCCAACCGTTGGCCGGGGCGCCACCCCTTTGCCGGGCCATCTTCACCCGCAGACTCGTCCAGAACCGACAGACTCATCCAGAACCGACAGACTCGTCCTGGACGACAGAAGCTCGAGACTTGGAGCGGCGCCCGCGAGCAACCTCCGGCCCTGGTCGGGCATCTTCTGAGCATGACGACGTTGGACGAGCCGGTGGCCGCCGAGCCGTGTTCACCGAACTCGTCTGCCTCGGGTCCGATGCGGTCCGGTCGGGCGGGGGTGGACGCGGGGTGGTGCTTCGCGAGTCAGTACCGTGCGCGGCGAGTCAGTGCTTGGGCCGGCGAGTCAGTACCGTGTGCGGCGAGTCAGTACCGTGTGCGGCGAGTCAGTACCTGAGCCGCCGAGCAAGTGCCGACACGCCGGGAAAACGAGCACCGAACAGCCGCGAGGTACTGACTCGACGCACCAGGTACTGACTCGACGCACCAGGTACTGACTCGACGCACCAGGTACTGACTCGACGCACCAGGTACTGACTCGACGCGCCAGGTACTGACTCGGCGGGCGGGGCACTGGCTCGGTGCGCCGGATGATCGACTGCGAGGGTTCGTGGTCTTGGGCGTTGAGGCTGCGGCGGGTGGTTCGCCCGGCGGCCGGCGAGGGGTGCTGCCGTGGGGCGCGGGTGACGGTGGCCGCCGCGCGAGATAGAGGTATCGCGAACGAGATAGAGGCTAAACGTCGCGAATCGGTCGGTCGGGCGTGCGATACCTCTCGTTCGTGGGCCGCACCTCTCGTTCGTTCGCGATATTTCTACCTCGGGCAACCAACCACGGCTTCGGCAACCACGGCTTCGGCGCCACGGGTGCCACACCTATCCGCGCGATCTCTTACCAGCACTGGCCACCCCCGCCGCCGACCCGCTCGCCAACGCCCGCCGACCCGCTCGCCAACGCCTGGATCGACCAGCCGGGCGCCGCCGGCGCCGGGAGGTCCACGTCTGACGCGACCCGCCGCGCGTCGTCCGGTCCCAAAATCCGCCCAAGGATGGGTGTGCGCTATGACCGATTGATACGCTGGCGGAGGCCGGTATCCCCGGCTGCGCGTGCTTCTGCGCATGGATCGGCTCAAGGAGGAGTTTTGGATACCCCATATTCGGGCAAGTCCTCCAGGCGGCGCGCGGTTGTCCGCGGCGCCGCGCTCACGTTCGCCGCATCCCTCGTCGTCGCCTTCGCCGTCGACTCCACCGCCGGCGGTGCGCCCAGTGGCGCGTCGGCCCCGGCGGTCCCGGTCTCCACCACCCCGGCCGCGGCGCCTGCCGCGGGCCCGGCCGCCGCCGCCGCAAAGCTCGTCCCGAGCGTGAGCGGCCCGATCCGGACGACGTCGACCTCGCACCCCTTCGGCGGCGCCGCCTTCACGCTGCGCCCCGAGAACCTCAAGAAGTCGGGCTACGTGGAGTACGAGTACTTTGTTTCCGGCGTCTCCAACGTCTACACCTGGACCTCGGCCGGACCCGGCGAGGTCCGGACCCCGAACGCGCCGTACACCACCCGCATGCTCATCCGAATGCCGGCCAACGCGCGGGACTTCAGCGGCAACGTCTGGATCGAGCCGATGAACCCGTCGAACCTGTTCGACCTCAACATCGGCTGGGCCATGATGAACCGGCAGATCGTCCGCAACGGCGACATCTGGATCGGCTTCACCTCCAAGCCCGTCGCCATGCAGACGCTGAAGACCTTCGACCCGGTGCGCTACGCACCGCTGAAGATGGACAACCCGCTGCCGCTGAGCGACCCGGCGAACTGTACGACCGTCCCCTCCGACAGCGCCCGGACCACCGAGAACGGACTCGTCTGGGACATGATGACGCAGATCTCCAACCTGGTCCGGAGCAAGTCCGCGAGCAACCCGATCTCGTACGAGCCGAGGAAGGTCAAGAGCGACCTGAAGGTCTACGGCTTCGGCTACTCCCAGACCGGCGGCTTCATGTACGACTACATCAACGCCATCCAGCCGCTCGTGGTCGGCGCCACCGGCCGGGCGGCCTATGACGGCTACATCGTCGCCGTCGCCGGCGGCGCCTTCGCGGGCGCCTACCCGCTGAACCAGTGCGAAGCGGCGCCCCCGGTCAATGACCCGCGCCGGCAGTTCAGCAATGCCGGGACGCCGATCATCCACGTCATGTCCCAGTCCGACTATCTGTCCGGCATCGCGAGCCGGCGCGGGGACTCCGACTGGCCGAGCGACCGATTCCGCAACTACGAGATGGCCGGCGCCGGACACGCCACGCCGGACGAGTTGTACTACGCCGCGCGGTCCGAGGACATCGTCCGGGGCGGCCGAGCGGTGCCGCCGATGAACTGCAACGAGGGCCCACGCAGTCGGTTCCCGAGCCACATCTTCTTCGATGCGTTCGGACGGAACCTGGACCGCTGGATCCGCGCCGACGTGCCGCCGCCGCACGGCTCGCCGATCGTCGTCGTCAACGGCGCGCCCGGGCTCGACACCTGGGGCAATGTTCAGGGCGGCCTGCGCTCCCCGTACCTCGACGTCCCGACGTCGACCTGGAACGGCACCTCGACGGGTGCCTCGTTCTGCTTCATCGCGGGCCACGAGATCCCGTTCGACTCGGCCACCCTGGCCAAGCTCTACCCGACCCACGCCTTCTACGTGAAGCAGGTCACGAGGAGCGTCAACGAGCTCGTCCAGCAGGACTTCCTGACGAAGTACGACGGCAGGGAACTGATTGACGAGGCCCGCGCCATGGCGATCCCGTAGGCCCAGCCCGAGGTAGATCCGTGCAGGCCGAGGTAGATCCGTGCCGGCGCCCCGGAGCAGTGCCGGCGACCGCACGGATCTACCTCGGCCGCCTCAGTTCTCCTCGGCGGAGGCTAGCTTTCCTCGGCGGCCGGGCGGGCGCCCGCGTCGGCGCCGCCGTCGACCAGACCGGTGAGGGTGTAGCCCCCCACCTCGGTCCACTCCAACGGCATGCCTCCCAGCGTGACGGTCCAGACGGCGTCGGGCAGGGAGCGACGCACGGTGGTCAGGGCACCGCACCAGGCGCCGACGGCGGACTGGAGGTCCGCCAGGTCCATCGGAAGGCGGGCCGAACCCTCGGCGACGACGTCCGGCCGCTCGACGTCGAGGATGCCGAGGTCGAACATCATCGGCTCGCCCGCCGCGGGCAACGCGTCCGAAGCCTGCCTCGCACGCTGTTCGAGTTCCGCTCGCTCGGCCGGCCGCAGCGGCGTCGAGCGGCGGGCCGTGAAATGGAGGACGAGGCCCATGCGCTCATGCTAGGCACCCCACCTCCCCTTTCCCGACCTGCGATGCGGACCACGCGAACTGTCCGGACGGGGAAGGTCACGCGAACTCGTTCGAGATCCGGTGGAAACGGCCTAGAGATGTCACGATTTCCCGTTCAGTAGCCGGCGGCCAGGTCGACGACGCCGACGAACGGCCCGTCGCCGGCGAACGCCCGGGCGTTGACGACGATCCGCCGCGTGAGCAACGGCCAGGTCATCTCCCAGGTGTCGGCGGAGTGCGGCGTGATCAGCGCGCGCGGTTGCGTCCACAGCGGGTGCCCGTCGGGTAGGGGCTCGGGGTCCGTCACGTCCAGTGCCGCGGCGCCGATGGTGCCCGCCTCGAGCGCCGCAACCAACGCATCCGTATCCACGAGCGACCCTCGCGCCACGTTCACCAGCACCGCGTCGGGACGCATGGCGGCCAGTTCGGCGGCTCCGATGAGCCGCCAGGTCCCGGCCGTCGCCGCGGCCGAGATGACCACGACGTCGGCCCCGGGCAATTCGTCCAGCAGGGCCCCCGGACCAACCGTTCGCACGGCGCCGGAGACCGGCGCCGCCGTGCGCCGAACGGCCACGACCTCGACGCCGAACGGTTCCAGCAGCCGGATCAACGACCGGCCGATGCCGCCCGCACCGACGATCACCACCCGCAGCCCGAACAGCGACGTGCCCCTCGCCTCCCCCCACGTCCGCGCTCGGGCGTATGCGGGCAGGTGCCGCAGGCAGGCCAGCGTCAGCAGCAGCGCGTGCTCGGCCACCGGGTCGGCGTACGCCCCCTTGGCACAGGTCCAGGTGATCTCGGGGGTCAGAATCCCGGCCCGAACGAACGGCTCCACGCCCGCCAACGGCAGTTGGACCCACTGCAGCTTTGGACCGGTGGCCAGGGCCGCGGCCAGGGCCGCGGCATCGTCATGCCCGAGCCACACCATGGCCTCGGTTTCCTCGTCCAGGTGGGTCAGGGTCAGCCCCGCGCGGCGCAGATCGTCAAGAAGGGCCGACGGCGGATCGGGCAGCACGGCGATCGAGGTCACCTTGCCATTGTGCCCGCGCCCGGGTCAGTAGGCCCGGCCGGGCCGGCCGGCCGCCTCGCGGTGTACGGTGCGAACAGGCCGAACGGGACCGATCGAGGAGGGGTCATGGACGTCGTCGTCATCATCGGGATCGGCGGGATGGGCGAGGCGATCGCCCGCCGCCAAGGACCGGGGCGAAAGCTTCTGGTCGCGGATTTCGACGCGGCGACACTCGCCCGCGTGGCCGATGCCCTCACCGGCGACGGATACGACGTCGAGAGCCGGCGGGTCGACGTCGGCTCGCCCGAGTCCGTGGCCGAACTGGCCCGCGCGGCGGCGGCGCTCGGGCCGGTCACGCAGGTTGTGCACACGGCCGGCCTGTCCCCCACCCAGGCGTCGGCCGAGGCGATCCTGCGCGTAGACCTGCTCGGCACCGCCTACGTTCTGAAGGAATTCGGCGCGGTGATCCACCCGGGCGGGGCCGCCGTCGTCATCGCGAGCATGGCCGGCACCATGGCCATTGGCCGGCTGCCCGCCGAGCTCGAGACTGCGCTGGCCACGACGCCCGCGGATGCGTTGGGCGACCTGCCGTTCCTGCAAAGCGATGCGGTGGCCGATCCCGGCGCGGCGTACTCGGTCGCAAAGCGGGCCAACCAGGTGCGCGTCCAGACCGCGAGCCTGGCGTGGGGCGCGCGGGAGGCGCGAGTGAACAGTGTCAGCCCCGGCGTGATCGCCACCCCGATGGGCCGCGAAGAGCTGGCCGGGGAGTCCGGCGCCGGGATGCGCGCCATGATCGACGCCTCCGGCACGGGTCGGGCCGGGACGCCCGCAGACATCGCCGCCGCCACGGCCTTCCTGCTGTCCCCCGAGGCGTCCTTCATCACGGGCACGGACCTGTTGGTCGACGGCGGCGTGGTCGCCGCCGTCCGATCGGGGGCACTGCACCTGCCGGGGGCGTAGTCCGGCCCGGGTCGGGCCAACCCGACCTCGACTCGGGGGACACCCGGGTACGCGGCCGACGCGCCCGCCGATACCTTCGTGCCATGAACCCCAGCGAGCGCCTCCCGGCGTCGAGCGAGCGCCTCCCGGCGTCGAGCGAGCGCCTCCCGGCGTCGGCCGAGCGCCTCCCGGCGTCGAGCGAGCGCCTCCCGGCGTCGAGCGAGCGCCTCCCGGCGTCGGCCGAGGCCGACCTGCGCGCCGTCGCGCCAGCCTGGACGGGCGCCCGGGCGGCAGTGCGGGCGCCCATCGACCCGGCGACCTGGCGGGCCGTGGCCCAGGCCGGGATCGCCGTGCTGTTCCTGACCACACTCGGTGCGCTCGTGGTGTCCTTCATTCCGTTGGCCGCCGCGCTGATCGTGCTCGTCATCGGGCTGCCGCTGCTCACCTGGGTATTGGTCGCCGTCGGGGGCCTGGCGACGGCCGAGCGGGCGCGGCTGAACGCCCAGCTCCTGGTCACGATCCCGACGCCGGTCTTCCGAGGCGACGTCCGGTCCGGCCGGCACTGGTGGCTCGGGTCCGCCGCGGTGCTGGGCGATCCGCGCCGCTGGGCACAGGCGGCGTACTTCGCCCTGACCATGCTGCTGTCCGCGGTGGAATTGGTCGCCGTCGGCGCGCTGCTTGGCGGGCCGATCGGGTTGCTGATCATGCCGTTGTTCGCGCACGGCGGGCGGGCCGGTGCGACCAGCGTGACGGATGCGCTGATCACGCGGCCGTGGTGGCTGTGGCCCGGGCTCGCCCTGGGGCTGGTCCTGATCTGGGTCGGACCGCTCCTCGTGCAGGGCCTGACCTTCTGGCACGTTCGCCTCGCCCGCGTGCTCCTCGGCCCGTCGGCCGGGCAGGAGACGACCGAGCAGCTCGTGCGGCGGGTGGACGCGCTGCGCGTAACCCGGGCGGAGGCGGTCGACGCGGCCGACGCCGAACGGCGCCGGATCGAGCGAGATCTGCACGACGGCGCCCAGCAGCGCCTGGTCGCCCTCGGGGTCGAGCTGGGCATGGCCCGGCGGGCGGCGGGCCACGACCCGGAGCAGGCCGCCGGCGCGCTCGAGCACGCCCACGAGGAGGTCAAAGAGGTCCTCGCGGAGTTGCGTGACCTGGTCCGGGGCATCCACCCGGCGGTCCTCACGGACCGCGGGCTGGACGCCGCCCTGGCCGGCCTCGCCGCGCGCTGTCCGGTCCCGGTGGCCGTCACCGTGACCGATCCCGACGCCGTCGCGCGCCTGCCGCAGGCCACCCAGGCGGCCGCCTACTTCTGTGCCGCGGAGGCGCTGACCAACGTCGCCCGCCATGCCGGGGCGAGCAGCGCCGGGCTTACGTTGGCCGCGGAGCCGGCCCGCCTCATCCTGACCGTGTCCGACGACGGCCGGGGCGGCGCCGCATCCACGCCGGGCGGCGGGCTGGCCGGCCTTCAGGCCCGCGTGAGCGCGCTGGACGGAACCCTGACGATCGACTCCCCCGTCGGCGTCGGGACGACGGTCACGGTGGTGATCTGATGCGCCTGATCCTCGCCGAAGACTCGGTTCTGCTCGCCGCGGGGCTCGAGCGGCTCCTGCAGGCGGAGGGCCACGAAACCGTCGTCGTCGGCACCGCCGAAGCCCTGGTTGACCTGCTGCCCCCGGGCGGCCCCCTGCCGGACCTGGTGCTGACCGACGTGCGGATGCCGCCGTCCTTCACCGACGAGGGCCTGCGTGCCGCCGTGTATCTGCGCCGGATCCACCCCACCTTGCCGATCCTCGTGTTGTCCCAGTACGTCGAGCGGACCTATGCCACCGAACTGTTCGCCGGCAACGCCCGCGGGCTCGGGTACGTCCTGAAAGACCGGGTGGCCGACGTCGATGAGTTTCTCGACGCCGTTGAGCGGGTCCGCTCCGGGGGGACGGTGATCGACCCCGAGGTGGTGGCGCAGCTACTCGCGCGGGCCGCGCGGCCGGTGACCGACCCGTTGTCGGACCGCGAGCGCGACGTGCTCGCGTTGATGGCCGAGGGCCGCTCCAATCGGGCCATCGCGGACCGCCTGTTCATCGGCGTCGCCGGGGTGGAAAAGCACGTGACCAACATCTTCCTCAAGCTGCACCTCGCCCCCGCCGCCGACGACCACCGCCGCGTGCTCGCCGTGCTGCGCTACCTCGAATCGGGAGCCCAGGGATCATGAGAACCGCCGGCAAAGCGCTGTTGCCGCTCGGCCTGCTGATCGGGATGGCGGGCATGGCGACCGGGGCGCTCACCGTCGTCGACGTCGCGAATTACCGGACGGTCCATCTTCCGGCGCGGGAGTTCGCCGACGTGCGCGCGCTGGACGTGCGTGGGATCGGCGACGTCGTGATCACGGCGGGGCCGGGGTCCGGCGGCGAAGGAGCCGTCGCCCGGGTGTCGTTCGTCGAGACCGGGGGACGCACGCTGGCCTCGTCGTCGGCGAGCGTCGACGCCTCGGGCACCCTGCGCGCCCGGCAGAACTGCCCGGTGTCGATCATCTCCAACGGGTCGCTGACGTGCGGCGGCCGGATCCAGATCACCGTGCCGGAGCAGCTCGACGTCGCGATCCGCACCTCGGGCGGGTCCGTCCGGGTGAAGGGAAAGGTCGGTGACCTGTCGATCCGGTCCGGCGGGGGCGACGTGGCGGTCGACTCGGCCGCCGGCACCGTCAAGATCGACGCGGGATTCGGCCGGATCAACGTCACGGACGCCACCGGTGCGGTCACGGCCCACTCCGGGTTGGGCGACGTCACGGTCACCGGGATCCGCGGCGACGTTACCGCCACCTCCGAGTCCGGCCGGGTCATCGCGAACGGATCCGGCGACGTCGTCGCCACCAGCGACCTCGGCGACGTGACCGTGATCGCCTGGTCGTCGGCACCCGTGGCACTGACCATCGAGACCGATCTGGGCCGGGCGAGCACCAAGGCCCCGACCGACCCTACCGCGCGGACGAAAGTCACGGTCCGGTCCGGCAGCGGGAACGTCGCCTACGCCGCGCCCGCGGCGGCCGGCCGGTAGGGGCGGCGCAGGGGCGGACTGCGCCTGGGGATTCCCTCGGTCCCGGGGCGCTGCGCGTGGGCGTCCTGAGGTTCAGCCGATTCCGGGTAGCATGCCCGGTATGAGAAGGTCAACTTGGGCGTGGCTGATTGCGTTTTGTCTTTCGGTCGGGTGGCTCGTGTTGTCCCCGCCGACGGTTCGGGCAGACGTACTCGACGAAACCCTGACCTGCGCGCCGATCGGGTGGGGCGTCGGTATCCGAGAGCTCGACAACATGAGTCTCGAAGCCGCCGGACGCCGGGACGCTGCGCTGGGCGAAATGGCAAGCGAAGAGAGCCGAAGGACGAAGTTGGCGGACTTCAAGGATTCGGTGCGGACCACCTGCCAGGACGCCCGCCAAGCCCGCCAAACCACCCTCATGGTCTTGCTGTCGAGCGCCGTGCTCGCCGTCCTGCTGCGCACCATGTTTGTCGTGCGGTCGACGCTCGCGCCGTCCCGCCGTGAGGATCCCGCGGCTTCAGACCAGGAGGCATGCCGTGCCGAGCTACCGTGATCTTGACGTCCTGGTGGGCCGCCTGAAGCAATCCGCGATCGACGCCTGGATGGGAGGGCTCAGCGGTGGACAATGGATGCTGCGTCCCGCGCGATACGAAATGCTCTCCGGCAGCGCGATATACTTTGTCACCCGCCCGGGCAGTGACGGTGAGGGCGGCGGACTCTTCGGCTGCGAAACGCCGGAGACGTTGGGCACGCCCCCGGACTTAGAGCGGGCGGGCGGGTACGAGGCCCAGTTCGCCGGCATTCGCGCGACGATCGATACGATCGTCGAACCGTGGCGGTTCCTGCCCGATCCTAACGAGATCGCTGCGGTCGTCGAGAGCTGCAAGGACGTGACCGTCAAGCTCGCCGGCACCGCGACAACGTCGGCCGGAGAAGCCGTCGGCGGAGGAAACCTAGGGGGCTTCCTGAAGTCGATCGAGCAGACCTGCTCGGCAATGTCCGGCCGCACAATAGACACGTTCAAATCCAAGTTCATCAACCAATTGGGGCGGACTATCGAGGGGTTTCACGCAGTCTCGATCGTCAGTGGAGCCGCCGTCGCCGGTCAAGGCGCCTTGTGGAAGGAGGCCCGGACCACGGTAGCCACGATCCTGGACAACGCTCGCGGGAAGTTCGATCTCGTGGCCCAGGGCTATGGCGGCTACTGGACCGAGACCATCAAAGCTCTGGGGTGGGTCTGGAAGGGCGTCGAGCTTTTCACGGGAGGGTCGATCCCGGTCAAGGCGGCCTCCCTCGGAATCCAGTTCCTCCAGAGCAACGTGCGCGACATCCCCGACGTCGTCAAGGGTTTCGAGACGTACGAACGCGGCGTCACGTCCCTGGTCGAGATGCTCGACGTCCTGAATAGCCAGATCAGATCCGAGGAACAAGTCGTCAAGGATAACCTTCTCAACAATCTCGACGGTATCGCCCGGCACAAGACGTCCTACGATCTGACCCAGTTCCCCATCCCGCCCGACAGCGACGTCATCATCGTCAACCGCGACCTCACGCACGGCATCGCCCGCACCCATATGCCGCTGATCGCCGACGAACTCGACGCCATCGCGACCCTCACCTTCGGGGGACTGCCCGGCCAGGCGTTGCTGCGCGACGACCGGATCGGCATCGGCGAGCGGGGCCCGAGCAGCGAGGCCGGCCGACTGCAGTACCTCCTCTACGAACTGCTCAAAGACCTCGCCTGGGAGGTCCGCAACGGCGCCCGAAACCTCGAACTCGCCGTCGCGGACATCCTCGACCACGACGAGTCTGCTGCCCGGGAACTCCGCGAGCTCGAGAAGGTCATCGAGGCCGGCAGTCCCTACGACCCCTGGGGCGAACCAACCCTCACCCCAAGGCGCCCCAGCCGGGGACCCTACCCCGTCTAAACGAGTGATTCCGAAACGTGGGATCGGGTGGTTCGGGGGTGGCTCGGGCCGGCGCGGGCCGGCGCGGGCGCGCGCCGAGAGAGCCGGCGCGGCCGAGGTAGATCCGTGGTGTCGCGGGACCGGCGTGTCGGTCGCGCTACGGCTCTACCTCGCGCGCCGTGGCTCTACCTCGCGCGCCGTGGCACGCTCGGGTGGCGGTGGACGCAAGGCGGTGCGTCGCGAGTCAGAACTTGGCGCGGCCAGTCAGAACTTGGCACGGCCAGTCAGAACTTGGCGCGGCCAGTCAGAACTTGGCGCGGCCAGTCAGAACTTGGCGCGGCCAGTCAGAACTTGGCGCGGCCAGTCAGTACCGGGGCCGCCCGGGAAGTGCCGACACGCCGGGAAAACGAGCACCGAACAGCCGCAATGTACTGACTCGACGTGCCAGGTACTGACTCGGCGCGCCAGGTACTGACTCGACGTGCCAGGTACTGACTCGACGCGACGGAGGCCCCCGTCTCAACGCCCGTCCAGGATTGCCGCAGTTGCGAGCGGCCGACGCCGGGCCGAACCTGGCCCGACAATCGGGCCACCCCGCCGCCGAAAACCGCCACAATTCGGAATCACTCATCTAGTACCACAGCCGCGTTTTGTGGTCGTGACCTGAGGTGATGCGTCGTCAGTAGCGTGCGGTTCGGGCTCGGGTCCGGTGTCGTCGCCGCCGCGCCGGGCGGCAACTCGGCAGGACTCCGTGCGGGCGACGGGTCAGGAAGATAGCCAAGGCCGCCTCGCCGCCTTGGTGGTCTACCTGTCGGTCACCGTGATCGCCTACTTCGGCGCACCTTGTATGCAATGGCACCGCTCCGCCGGGAGGACCCCGGCTTCAAGTCCGGAGCAACGCAACTCCGAGTGGCCGTTCTTTCAACGCCCCGATCGGCCGGGTGGCGGACCCTCGGCGGCGCGGCCGACCGGCACCATTGTGCGGACAATTTTCCGGTCCGTACCGAGAACGACAATTACCCCGGTAGCATGGCCGCCATGAAGAAATCAACGTGGGTGTGGCTCATTACATTTTGTCTTGCCATTTTCTGGCTCGTACTGTCCCCACCAAGCGTGGACACCTCCGAACTCGATGACAACGTCGTCTGCGAATCGCTCGCCTGGGGTCTGGGTGCCCGAGACCTGGACAAGACCAGCATCGACGCCGCCCAAACCTGGGACGAATCGCTGGGCGGGTCTTCAGGTGAAGAAGGACGGCAAGCCATGTTGGCGAGTTTCGAGGAATCCGTCAGGACGTCGTGCCAAGACGCCCGCCAAGCCCGACTGACCACCGTTATCGTGATGTTCGGCGGAACCCTGCTCGGCGTCTGTCTCTACACAACATGGATCGCGCGGACGGCGCTCGCACGAACCCGTCCTGAGGATTCCACCGCTCCGAGGCAGGAGGAAGGCCGTGCCGAATTACAATGATTTCGACGGGCTGGTAGGTCGCCTAAAAAAATCTGCCATCGACGCCTGGATGCGCGGCGCGAAAGCGGGTCAGTGGGCCATCCTGCACGGGCGTTACGAAATGGCCTCCGGCGGTGCAACTTACTTTGTGACGCGCCCCGACGACAATGGCGAAGGTGGCGGCGTTCTAGGCTGCGACAGGCCCCAGACGCCGGGTGCCCCGGCCGACTATCACCAGGTGGACCGGTTCCAGTCCGAGTTCGAAGGTGTGCGCGCGACCATCGACGCCATCGTCGGACCCTGGCGGTTCCTGCCCGAACCGGGCGAGATCGCCGCAGTCCTCGAGAACTGCAAGGACGTGACGATCAGGCTCGCCGGTGCCGCGACAACCGCAGACGGGCAGGCGGTCGGCGGAGGAAGCCTCGGCGGGTTCTTGAAGTCAATCGAACAGACCTGCTCGGCAATGTCCGGCCACACGATCGACACGTTCAAGTCCAAGTTCGTCAACCAACTGGGCCGGACAGTTGAGGGCTTTCACGCGATCTCGATCGTCAGCGGAGCCGCTGTCGGCGGGCAGCACGGCTTGTGGCGCGAGACTCGGGGCGCAGTCGCCGGAATCCTGGACAACGCCCGAAAGAAGTTCGACCTCGTCGCGCAGAGGTCCGGCGGTAACTGGAAGGAGACTCTCGAAGCGTTCAAGTGGGTCTGGAAAGGGGTGGAACTTTTCGCCGGCGGCACGCTGCCGGTCAAGGCGGTCTCCCTCGGAATCCAGTTTCTCCAGAACGGCGGGCCAAAAACTCCCGAACTCGACGAGAATTTCGACTCCTACGAGCGGGTCCTGGCCGTTCTCGTCAAGATGCTCGACGTGTTGAACAATCAAATCAAGGCCGAGGAACAGAAAATCCGGAATAACCTCCTCGACAACTTCGGCGGGATCACGCGGCACAAGACGTCCTACGATCTGACGCAGTTTCCCATCCCGCCCGACAGCGACGTCATCATTGTCGACCGCGACCTCACCCGCGGCATCGCCCGCACCCACATGCCGCTGATCGCCGACGAACTCGATGAGATCGCGAACCTCACCTTCGGCTGCCTCCCCGGCCGGGCGGTGCTGCGCGACGACCGGATCGGCATCGGCGAACGCGGCCCGAGCGACGAGGCCGGCAAGCTTCAATTCCTGCTCTACGAACTGCTCAAGGACCTCGCCTGGGAAGTGCGCAACGGCGCCCGAAACCTCGAACTCGCCGTCGCCGACATCCTCGACGGCGACGAGTCATCCGCCCAGGAACTCCGTCAGCTCGCCGACCTCATCACGGCCGGCAGCCCCTACGACCCCTGGCGCGAACCCGAACCCACCCCCACCCCAAGACGCCCCAGCCGCGGCCCCGCCCCCGTGTAGCGATCACCGCCCACGCCCGTGATCCTGGCCGGATCCGCCCCGACCCGGCCATCGGGCGAGCCGGGGACGGCCAACGCCGGGCGCCGCACCGAATCCGATGGGTTTCGGTGCGGCGCCCGGCGTTGATGTGCGGCGCCGGGCGTTGATGTGCGGCGCCGGGCGTTCGCCGTCGTCGTCTCGGCTCAGGTCGAGCTGACGACGCTCAGCGCGGGCCGGTTCGGCGGGCTCGTCTGCCGGCTGCCGGGCAGCGGCACGCTCACCTGCCCGAACGTCAAGCCATGCAGTTCCAGGGGCTGGATCCCGAGTTCGCGCCACACGGCGCCGGGGCTGACGCCCTGGTCGCGCAGCGCGGCGAAGACCGTCGAGAACACCCTCGACCGCTCGCGCGGGATTCCGCCCGGCTCGCTCGTCCGGAAGCCGCGCTGGGTGAGTTGGACGCAGTTCTGCCGGTAACTCCAGTCGGTGAGTCGGCCGACGTCGTACAACCGCTTGGTCGCCGCCATCGCCGACACTCGGTAATAGCTGCGCAGGCGCAGGATTTGGGGCACCGCCGGCTCTCTACCGGCGTGCGCGAGCAGGTCGCGCCGAGGCATCAGGAAGGCCGACGCGAAGGCGTCGGCTTCCCGCTCGAGCTGCCGGCCGACCGTCCCGGCGTCATCGGCCGCGGCCGGGATGCGCGAGTGGAGCGTGAGGTGCGCCAGCTCGTGGGCCAGATCGAACCTGGACCGCTCGGCGGTCTTGGCCGTGGACAGGAACACGTAGGGCCGATCATTCAGCCAAAAACTGAAGGCGTCGACAGCTTCCGCGTCGGTCGGCAGGCTCAGCACCCGAACGCCGTGGGCCTCGCTGAGCTGGATCAAGTTCGGCAGCGGTTCCTCGCCCCGCCCCCACGCTGCGCGCAGCGCGGCCGCCCCCGATTCCGGGTCCTGCTGATCGAGGTCGGGGACGACGACGTCGGGCAGCGTGAACCGGTCCGCAATCCAGTCGTACAGCTCCGTCCCGATGCTCGCCGCGGCCCGGGCGGCCCCGAGCTGGGCCGCCGTCGCCCGCCGCCGGGCGCGGAAGAAACCCTGGTCGACGCCGATCGCGTGCCGCTCCGGCCGGACAAAGAACTCCGGCGCGACGCCGAGGGCGTCCGCCAGGTCACCCGCGCGGGAGCGGGGCGCCCCTTCGGTCTCGTACGTCTGCAGGATCCGCGTCGTCACGCAGAGCTTCGACGACAGCGCAACCTTGGACATGCCGCGGCGCTCCCGTGCCAGCCGGATCCGCGAAGGGCTCAACCGCGCCTCAGCGGGCCGCAATCTCAAACTCGACGTCATCGCCACCACCTGCGTCCCGGGGCACGATCAACTCGGCCCCGAACGTCCGCGCCGGAAGAATGATGCGCTCCCGCCAGGCGTCCACGACGCCCCGGTCGCTGATGCGCATCGGAAGGGAAAGCTCAGCTCTCAACTCATCGTCCTGAGCGCGATAGTAGAGCAGGAACCAGGTCTCGACCGTGTCGACCTCGGCGGCGGCGAGGTCCGCGAGCAGCGCCATCAGGCTGAACTCCAGTTGGCCGTTGATCTGCACCGCGCGCGAGGACGCCTTGCCGCGCGGATTCGCCGTCCGCGGTGTCCGGTCCGCGAGACCGGTGTCCGCTGTCCCGCTCACGGGGATGATGCCGACCGTCCCACCCGGATCGATCGCCCGCGGCGAGTTCCGATCGTCGTTCACCGTCCAGCCGTCGGCGGCGAGCCCCTGGCGGAGCATGCGAACGGTCTCCATCCACCGCAAGGATCCCGCTGCCGTGACGGGACTGAAGCGATCGGCCTGCCGGGCGGCGACGTCACCGGCATCGAGCGCGGCGGCGAGCCGGGCCGGGTCGACGCCGAGTTGGTCCAGTCGGCGGGCGACGGCACCGCCGGCATGAACCAGCGGTTCATGAATGGGACTGAACGCGTGCGACATGACGTCCTCCAAGGCGCGATCGGGGCCCCGCGATCGTCGCACACCCGTGTCGAAAACCGGAAAACGCCCTGGTCCCGCTACTGGGTGCCGGCGCACTGGGTGCCGGCGGCGACGTCCCAGAACCGGATCGTCCCGTCGGAGCCGGTGGACACGGCGCGCCCGTGCGCTCCCCACGCCACCGAGGTGACCCATTCACGGTGGCCCGTCAGTTCGCGCAGCGGCGTCCCGTCTGCACCGAGGACCCGCACGAGGCCGTCGGCGCCGCCGGACAGGATGCGGCCGTCCGGTCCAATCGCCACCGCCCGCACGGCGCCGTCGTGCCGCGCGACCACGACACTTTGCGGCGGCGGATCGTCCGGACGGTGTCGAACCCGGGCCAACGCCGCCCGCAGACCGCGGCGACGCTCAGGCTGGTCGGCAGCGGGCCCGCCCGGGAGGCCCGGAGCCTCGGGTTTGCCAAGCGCGCCCGGAGCGGCCCAGATCCGCACCGTCCCGTCGTCGCCGCCCGACACGACCCGGCCGTCGGGGCACACCGCCACCGCGTTCACATCGGACTCGTGGCCCGTCAGCACCGCGATCGACGCCCCGGCGTGGTCCCAGATCCGCACCGCTCCCCCGTCGCCGCCGGACACGACGGAACCGTCCGGGGCCACCGCGACCGCATTGGCGCGGTATTCGAAGCCCTCCAGCACCGCGAGCAGGGCGCCGTCCGCAGCCCAGATCCGCACCGTCGCATCCTCGCCGGTGGACACGACGGACCGCCCGTCCGGGGCAACCGCGACCGCACGCACGTCGCCCTCGTGACCCGTGAGCACCGCGAGCGGGGCGCCGGTCGAGTCCCAGATCCGCACCGTCCCGTCGGCGCTGCCGGAGACGATGCGGCCGTCAGGCGCCAACGCCACCGAATACACGAGGTCCTCATGTCCCGCCAACACCACGACCGGGGTGCCACCCACCGGCCAGATCCGCACCGTCCCGTCCGAGCCCGCGGTCACGACGCGCCCATCCGGGCTTGCCGCCACCGCCTCGGCCTCGCCGTGGTGGGCCGGCCAGGCCACCCCCGGGGCGCCGTCGGGACCCCAGATCCGCACCGTTCCGTCGTTGCCTCCGGACACCACCCGCCCGTCCGGGGTCACCGCCACCGCGGTGACCACGCCGTCGTGCCCCCGAAGCGTCGCGAGCGGCTCGCGTCCGGGACCCCAGATCCGCACCGCGCCGTCGTCGCCGCCGGACACCAGGAACCGGCCGTCCGGGGCCACCGCCACCGCCGTCACATCGCAGTCGAGAGCGGTCATCGCGGCGAGCTGCACGCCGTCCGCGCTCCAAACCCGCACCGATCCGGCGCTCCCACCGGAGATGATGCGACCATCGGAGCCCACCGCCAGCGCGGACACCCCGCCGTAGTGACCCTCAAGCACCGCGAGCTCGGCGCCGTCGGCGGCCCAGATCCGCACGGCTCCGCTCTCCCCGCCGGTGACGACGCGGCCATCGGGACACACCGCCACCGCATACACGTCCTCATCGTGGCCCTCGAGCACGGCGACTTCGGCGCCGTCCGCGGCCCGGATCCGCACCACCCCGCCCTCCCCGCCGGAGACGATGCGGCCATCGGGGAAGACCGCCACCGCGAACACCTCGTCAGCGAAATAGTCCTCGTTGACGTGCTCCTCGAAAACCACGACATCAGGGCTGGTGAGGCTCCAGATCCGGACCGTCCCGTCCGCGCTGCCGGACACCACCCGGCCGTCCGGGGCGACGGCAAGCGCCGTGACCTCGAGCTCGTGCCCGATCAGCGTCCTGACCTCGGTGCCGTCGGCCGCCCAGATCCGTACCTTCTCGTCCTCGCCGCCGGACACGATCCGCCCGTCCGGGCACACCGCCAGGGCCAGCACGGCTCCCGGGTGACCGGCATACGGTGCCGGGTCCGGCGCCGGGGGCAATTCCTCGGGCCACACTCCACTGCTCACGCCTGGATCTCTCCGACTCCTCCGACACGCCGCCGCCGATTTCTCCGCCGGCGATTCTCCGCCGGCGCCCGCTTCTCGGCCGCCGGCGGCGCCCACGCCGCCATTATGGCAGCTCAGGACCGCCTTTGGCGCGGTCGTCCCGGACGGCGCGAGGTTCGCCCGACGACGCACGTCACCGACCTACCGGCACGGACCGACGGCGACCCAAGGCCCGGCGGGATCCGCCCCGGGGACGGCGCCGCCCGTCGGGAGCAGGGTAATGTAGCGCACCCCCGCCCTGGACACGGCCTCGCCGATCCCGTACGTGACGGTGGGGCTCCACGGCGCGGGGCATTGCGGGCGCGAGGGCGGCGGCCCAGCCGTGCCGCACGGGCCGATCGGGAGCCAGTCCCGCGGAGACGCCGCCGGGTGCTTGTCGTGACTGAGCGTCCGGGCGCGATACTCAACGCCTTGGTGTGCCACCACGGCGCCGGGTGCGTACAGTCCCGCCGCGTACCACGGCGTCGCGCAAGAGGGGGCGACGCCGGGCCCCGGCCTCGCGACGCGCAGCACCTTCGCGAGCGCCGAGCCGAGTTGGTTCTGGTAATCGCCGGCCAGGTGCCACCACTGAGCGCCGCCGTAGCCCTGCTCCGCCAACCACTCTGCCTTCAAAGTGACCGACGCGGGCGTGTCGAGCGTCCACCACTGGTCGCCGTCCCACCGCCACGCGGCGCCGGTGGTCCGGTCGATGTACTCGCTGCCCACGGTGCGCAAGTGCCAGTACCACTCTGCGTCGAGGGTCGCCTGCGCCGGCTGCCACGCCCGGGCGCCGTCGCGCACCCCGGACCAGCCGCGTCCGTAGGTCGGTAGGCCGAGGTTGAGCTGCGCCCGCGGGGCACCCGCCTGCTCATACATCGCAAGGACGCGATCGGCCGACAGACTGGCGTGCGTCGGGTCCTGATGCAGGTTGGCCTGGTGACCGGTGAGATCGGGCTTGGGCGGCTCGCCGGGCTTGGTGGCCCTCGACGGGCCGTAGAAGTCGTAGCCGCTCACCGAGAGGAAGTCCACCGCCGCATACAGGCGCGGGTCGAGCCAGCCGCCGGCCTTCGCCACCTGGCGGGAGGCCGGCGCGAAGGCGGACAACTCATAATGCGTCCCGGCCGGTGCCCGCTCGTCGAGCTGTTTGCGGAACTCCGCCATCAGGGCGACAAGTTGGTCCTGATCCGTGAACGCGACCGGCTCCCAGTCGATGTCGATGCCGTCGAACAGACCCGCCGCCGCGCCCGGGCCACCGCGGCCGCCGACGACGGGCAGATCGCCGTCGATGTACAGATCGAGGCAGGAATCGACGAACGCGGCGCGGGACTCCGGGGTCGCGCCGGCGGGCGTCAGGTTCTCGGGCCAATAGCCCGCGAGGGAGACCAGCACCTTGATCCCGGGGTGTTTGGCCTTCAGCTTGCGCAATTGATTGAACGTGCCCGCCAGCGGCTGATCGGGGGTATCGGCGCGGCCGTCGACGGAATCGGCCGCCGACACTGCCGTGGTGTAGTCGGCGGTCGAGATGGCGGAATCCTCGCTGAACATCGAGCCGGGCGGGGTGACCGCCTTCGCCTCGATGCTGCATTTCAGGTCGGAACTGACCTTGCCGAAGGCGTAGTTGATATGGGTGAGGTCGCCCGCCGCGCCGGTCCGGTCGAGCTTCGCGACGGTGTATCCGTACCAGGCGGCGGCCTCGTTCGGGTAATACCCGACGGCGCGGTATCCGTTGATCCCGTCGAAGTGGGTCGCCGGGACGGCGACCGACGTTGGTTGGCCGACGTCGCGAGCCCGGCCGACGGCGTCGTCGGCTGGGGCGGGCAGGCTGACGCCGAGGAACGTCGCGGACAATGCGACTGCGCATGCAGTGGCCCGATGGCGCATGAGAAAACCCTCTCGTTCGCAGGTGCTACTTGACGCAGCATGCTCGGACGAGCGGTGCCGGCGGTAGCGGGAAGACCCGGAACAATCCGGCTCGCCGCACGTCGACAGCGGCGCGACGTCACACCTGCATATCCACGAACCGCGAGTAGTGCCCCTGGAACGCGACGGTAATAGTGTCGGTCGGTCCGTTGCGGTGCTTGGCGACGATGAGGTCAGCCTCGCCGGCGCGCGGCGATTCCTTCTCGTAGGCGTCCTCCCGATGCAGCAGAATCACCATATCGGCATCTTGCTCGATACTGCCCGACTCGCGCAGATCCGCCATCTGCGGCTTTTTGTCCGTCCGTTGCTCCGGCCCGCGATTGAGCTGTGAGATCGCGATCACCGGCACCTCGAGTTCCTTGGCGAGGAGCTTGAGCGCCCGGGAGAACTCGGAGACCTCCTGCTGGCGGGATTCGACCCGCTTCCCGGAGGTCATCAGTTGCAGGTAGTCGATCACCACGAGCTTGAGGTCGTGGCGTTGCTTGAGCCGGCGGCATTTGGCCCGGATCTCCATCAGCGACATGTTCGGCGAGTCGTCGATGAACAGCGGCGCGTCAAAGATCCGCCCCTGGGTGGCGGCGAGTTTCTGCCACCCGTCCTCGCCGATTGCGCCGTTGCGCAGTTTGGTCATATTGATCCGCGACTCGGCGGCCAGGATTCGGGTGACGATCTCGTTCCGGCTCATTTCGAGCGAGAACACGACGGCGGCCAGACCGTGCTTGATCGAGGCGGCCCGCACGATGTCGATGCCCAGGGTCGAGTTGTGGGTCGGCACCATCGAGCGCCCGGCGAGGTACAGGTGCGCGGGGTGGTCCACCTCGACGCACCGCACCGGCACGTCGGCCACCGGCCGCGCGGCGACGATCGCCCGCGCGTTCGGCCGGCCCGATTCGAGCCGGCGGGCGGCCCGGGTCGGCGCCGACCCGACCCCGGCGGGCACCCGCGCGTCGGGCACCCGGGCGTCGCTCAGCATGGCGCCGACGCCGTCGAACACCACGACGTCGTCCCGGCTCTGGGGCGCGGTGACGAAGCCGAGCCCGAGGGCGAGCTCGCGCACGTCGGCGGCGACGCCGGCGTCGGCGGTCTCGATCCGCAGCTGTCCGTCGGCGTTGACGAGGCCCGCTCCGTCGGCGAGCGCCCGGGCCAGCGCCTCGCGCTGGGCGAACGAACCGCGCAGGTAGGCGCCCGGGATCCGCTCGGCCAGGACGCCCGCCGACGCGAGCCGGCGGCCGAGGGCCTGGGGGTCCTCGGGCAGGTCGACGATGGTCGGCAGGTCGAGGGGCGCGCAGGCGGGGACGCTGAGCGCGCCGGCCGGCCCGCCGGCGGCGAGCAGCGCGGCGATGCGTTCGGTGGTGAGGACGGATTCCGCCGCGGACCCACCCTCGGCGGCGCGCCCCACCGTGGCCCACTCGTGCCACGCGTCGGCGACGATCCGGGTGCCGTCGTCGAACTCGAGTTCGTAGCAGGGTCGATTGGTCAGCACAGCGGTGGCGCCTACCACCCGGGTCGGCGTGCCGTCGGCGGCCAGCAGCAGGTCTCCCACGGCGACCTGCCCCATCGTGGTCCAGCCCGTGGGCGTCGGGAGCGGGGTGTCGACGGCGAGTGCCTTGCCGATTGCCGGCCGCGCGGCGATGACGATCATCTGCCCCGCGTGCAGGCCGTTGGTGAGGGTATCCAGGTCGGTGAAACCGGTCGGCACCCCGATCATGCCGACGCCGCGGTGACCGGCGGCCTCGATCTCGTCGACCGTGCCGCCGATGATGTCGGCCAGCGGCTGGTAGTCGTCCGCGGCCCGGCGCTCGGTCACCGCGTAGACCTCGGCCTGGGCGTTGTCCACCAGGGCGTCGACGTCACCACCCTCGGCCGCGTAGCCGAGCTGGACGATCCGCGTGCCCGCCTCGACGAGCCGGCGCAGGATCGAGCGCTCGCGCACGATCCGCGCGTAGTAGCCGGCGTTCGCTGCGGTCGGCACCCCGGCCATCAGGTCGTGGATGTAGGGGGCGCCGCCGACCCGAGCGAGTTCCCCGCGTTTGGTCAGTTCATCTACGACGGTGATCGCGTCGGCGGGCTCGCCCCGGCCGTACAGGTCGATGATCGCCTCGTACACCGCCTCGTGGGCGGGCCGGTAGAAGTCGGGACCGCGCAGTTGCTCGATGACGTCGGCGATCGCGTCCTTCGAGAGCAGCATGCCGCCCAGGACGCTCATTTCGGCCGCGATGTCCTGCGGCGGCGTCCGGTCGAACCCCGCCGCGGCGGAGCCGGCGTAGCTTGTCTCGAGTTCGTCGATCGACATGTGCGCCCTCGCTCTCCGACTCACGCCAGTACCGCGACCTTCGTACACATGTTCTACGGCGAGCCACCCACATTGCTACCGACCGGTGTCGCGAGGACGTGCCATGAGGTGGCGGAGCCAGTCCGTCCACCTGCGGGGACGGCACGTGTCAGGGTGAGGTTAGAGCCCGCCGGGCACCGTCGCAAACCTGTCCTGTGCACGAATCGGTGGAGAACTTCAGCCCTCTGTGGACACGCTCGGCGCGTCGGTGCACAGGCAGTGGAAAACTTTGTGGACAACTGAGCAGTTTTTCGCCCGACGACGCTCGCCCGGCGCTATCACCTGGGGCTTCACTACCCTCAGGGTGTGGGTGAAGAGAAAGTTCGCGACACGCCGGACGATCCGCGCGACCGCCGGCGCCCGAACCGCCGACGCCTCGACCGACAGATCCTCGACCTCGCCGTACCCGCACTGGGGGCGCTGGTCGCCGAACCGTTGTTCGTCCTGGTGGACTCCGCCGTCGTCGGCCGACTCGGGACGGCGGAACTGGCCGGACTCTCCCTCGCCTCGACGCTGCTGGTCACGGTCGTCGGGCTGTGTGTTTTCCTCGCCTACGCGACGACGGCGACGGTCGCCCGGACGATCGGCGCGGGCCGCCCGGAGGCGGCCCTGCGCGCCGGCATCGACGGGCTGTGGCTCGCCGCCGGCCTGGGCGCGGTGCTCGGCGCGACAGCGTGGCTGCTCGCGCCCGCGGCGGTCCGCCTCCTCGGCGGCAGCGGCCCGGTCGCCGCGCACGCCGTGACCTATCTGCGCTGGTCGGCGCCGGGACTGCCGGGAATGCTCATGGTCCTGGCCGCCACCGGCGTCCTGCGCGGACTGCAGGACACCCGCACGCCGTTCGCCGTGGCCGCGGGGGGCGCAGGCTTCAACGCGGTGCTCAATGTGACGCTGGTCCTCGGCGTCGGCCTGGGCATCGCCGGCTCGGGGCTCGGCACGGCGATTGCGCAACTGCTGATGGCGGCGGTGCTCGGCGCCGTCGTGCTGCGGGGGGCGCGGCGCGCCGGCGCGACCCTGCGGCCCTCCGCCGGCGGGATCCTCGCCGGCGCCCGGGCCGGGCTGCCGCTGCTGGTCCGCACGGCGACACTGCGCGGCGCGATCCTGCTCACGGTGTGGGTCGCCGCGGGGCTCGGCGCCGCCGGCCTCGCCGGCTACCAGGTGGTCAGCGGGATCTGGCTGCTGACGGCGTTCGCGCTCGACGCGCTGGCGATTGCCGCACAGGCGTTGGTCGGCCACGGGCTCGGCGCCGGCGACATTCCCAGGGTGCGCGCGGTGCTGCGCCGGACGCTCGCCTGGGGCGTGGCGGCCGGCGCGGGGCTCGGCGTCGCCGTCGCGGCCGGGGCGCGCTGGTATGCGCCGCTGTTCACCGCTGATCCCGAGGTCCGCCGGGCGATCGTCGCGGGCGCCGTCGTCTGCGGGGCACTCCTGCCGATGGCGGGGTGGGTCTTCGTGCTCGACGGCGTGCTGATCGGTGCGGGCGACGGGCGGTTTCTCGCCGCTGCCGGCGTGCTCACACTGGTCGGCTACCTGCCGTTCGCGCTGGCCGTGCGCCTCTGGGCGCCCCCCGGCGCGGCCGGACTGGCGTGGCTGTGGCTGGCCTTCGCCGGCGCCTTCATGGCCGGCCGGGCGCTGACCACGGGCCTGCGCGCACGCAGTTCGGCCTGGCTCGTCACCGGCGGCTGAGGCACGCCGGCCGCCGCGCCGGCCGGCTGAGCCGCACCGGGCCGGACCCCGGGGACGGCGAAGCCGCCGTCCCCGGGTGGGCAAGCGCCCACCCGGGGACGGCGGCGAGCGGAGTCAGGCCGCGACGACCTTGACCGCGACGGCGGCGACGACCTCCGGGTGCAGCCGCACCCGAACCTTGTAGTCACCGATCGCCTTGATCGTCTGGGCCACCTCGATCTTGCGCTTGTCCACCGGCGGGCCGCCGGCGGCCGCGATGGCCGCCGCGATCGAGTCGGTGGTGACGGCGCCGAAGAGCCGACCGCCGGCACCGGCCTTCGCGGCCACGGTGACGGGGCCGGACTCGAGGCTGTCCCGCGCGACCCGCGCGTCGTCCAGCGTCGCGATCTCGCGCGCCTTGCGGGCCCGCCGGATCGCGGAGATCTGGGACTCGGCGCCCTTGGTCCAGGGCGTCGCCAACTTGCGGGGGATCAGGTAGTTGCGCGCGTACCCGTCCTTGACGTCGACGACGTCGCCCGGCTCGCCGAGGCCCGTCACGTCGTGGGTGAGAATCAGCTTGGCCATGATCGTCCCTTCGCTCAGCGCGCCGTCGAGGTGTACGGCAGCAGCGCCATCTCGCGGGCGTTCTTCACCGCGCGGGCGATCTGGCGCTGCTCCTGAACGGAGACGCCGGTCACGCGCCGGGCCCGGATCTTGCCGCGGTCGGAGATGAACTTGCGCAGGAGCGCGGTGTCCTTGTAGTCCACCGCCTCGATCTTGGCCGTCTTCAGGGGGTTGTTCTTCTTCTTGGGCTTGCGCACCACAGGCTTCGCCATGGTGTTGCTCCTTCACGAAATCGGTGTCCCGCCCGGGCGCGGCGCGCCGGCGGGCAGGTCAGGACAAGGTCAGAACGGCGGCTCGTCGGAGAAGCCGGCCGAGGATGCGGGGCCTGCAGTCGCCCACGGGTCGTCGCCCCGGGACTGGCCGGCCGAGCCGCCGGCACCACCGCCGCCGTAGCCCCCGCCGCCGTAGCCTCCGCCGGCGCCGCCACCACCGCCGGCGAAGCCGCCGCCGGAGCGCTGGGCCCGGGTGACCTTGGCCGACGCGTACCGCAGGGAGGGCCCGACCTCGTCGACCTGGAGTTCGACGACGGTCCGCTTCTCCCCCTCGCGGGTCTCGTACGAGCGCTGCACCAGTCGGCCCTGCACGAGCACCCGCATGCCCTTGGTGAGCGACTCCGCGACGTTCTCCGCGGCCTCGCGCCAGATCGAGCAGCGCAGGAACAGGGTCTCCCCGTCCTTCCACTCATTGCTCTGGCGGTCGAAGATCCGCGGGGTGGAGGCCACCGTAAAGTTCGCCACCGCAGCCCCGGAGGGGGTGAACCGCAGTTCCGGGTCGCCGGTGAGGTTCCCGATGACCGTGATGACAGTGTCACCAGCCATGCCAGCTCCTCAAGCTCGTCGGCGGGTCAGCGGTCGGTCCGCAGGATCTTGGTACGCAGCACGCCCTCGTTCAGGCCGAGCTGACGGTCCAGTTCCTTGGCGGTGTCAGCCGTCGACGAGAAGTCGACGACGGCGTAGATGCCCTCGGACTTCTTTTTGATGTCGAAGGCCATCCGACGTCGGCCCCAGATGTCCACCTTGTCGATCGTCCCGCCGTCGGTCTTGATCACCGACAGGTACTTCTCGAGCGACGGGGCGACGGAGCGCTCCTCGACGTCGGGGTCGAGGATGATCATCATTTCGTAGTGACGCATGCGAATAACCCACCTCCTTCGGTCTGTGCGGCCACGGTCCATCCGTGGCAGGAGGGTTCATGCATCGCCGTCCGCGTGGCAGACAGCAGCGGCGGACAGCAATGGCCAACCTTACGCCATCCCGCGCCTATGGCTCACCCGGGCCCGGGCCCGGTCGCGGCGGCCACCCGCCGCCGCCCCCGCCGCCCGGATCCGGGATCACGGGCTTCGGGTCGGGTCCTCGGGAGACCGTCACCGACACCATCGTGCCGGCCTTGACGGCCGTGCCCGGGCCCGGGAGCACCTGGGCCACCAGGCCCCGCTCCACGGTGTCGGAGTACGACATTGTCGGCAGCACGCGCAGGCCGAGCGCCCGCAGTTTGGCGCGCGCCTCCTCGAACGGGACGCCGACGATGTCGCCGGGAATCGTCACCGTCTCCGGCGCCTGGGTCGGCGGCGGGGTGGTGGTCTCGACCGGCGGCTTGGGCGTGTACGTCGGCTTCGGCGGACGGTAGGGCGGGAATTCGCGCACGGGCATCCCGGCGCTGATCTTCTTCATGTACTTCGTCCAGGCCTCCACCGGCCAGGAGGAACCCGTGATCTGCCGCCAGCCGCCGAATGGGCTGATCTCCGCCTCGCCGCCCTTGTCGTCCGACTGGTACAGCCCGACGACGGTCGCGACCTGCGGGGTAAAGCCGGCGAACCAGGCCGACTTGTTCCCGTTCGAGGTACCGGTCTTGCCGGCGACCGGCCGGTCGAGGGCCCGGGCCTCCTTGCCCGACCCCTTCTCGACCACCTGCGTCATCGCGTAGGTCACCTTGGCCATCACATCGGGCTCGACCACCCGGGTACGGGTGCTCGGCGCCTGATAAACCAGGGTGCCGTCGGCGAGCATCACCTTCGAGACGATGTGCGGCGTTGACTTGTACCCCTGGGCGGCGAGCGTCGCGTAGGCGTTGGCGAGTTCATAGGCGGAGACGCTCGTGACGCCGAGCACGTTCGACAGCACGGGGTCCACCGTGGTGGTGATCCCCACCCGCTCGGCGACGTCCGCCGTCGTCTCCGGGCCGATGTCGTCATTGACCTGGGCGTAGACGGTGTTCACCGAATCCTGGGTGGCCCGGATCAGGTTGATTCGGCCGAACGACTGATTGCCGAAGTTCGTCACCTTCCAACTCTTGATCGTCATCCGACTCGGCGCGTTGAAGTCCGTGGTCAGGTCGATCTCGCCCTTCTCCAGCGCCCCGATCAACGTGAACGGCTTGAAGGTGGAGCCGCCCTGTGCCCTCCCCTGCTTCGCCGTATTGAAAGCGCTGACGAGGTAGTCGTGGCCGCCGTAGATCGCCTTGACGGCCCCGCTCTCCGGGTCGATCGAGACCAGCGACGCGCGGAGTTTGTCGGACGGTGCCGGCTTGGCGAATTGCAGCGCCTCCATCGACTCCACCGCCGCCTGCTGCCAGGCGGGGTCGATCGTCGTCTGGATCGTGTACCCCTTCTTCGCGATGTCGTCCGCGCTGATGCCCGTGTGCAGGTCCGGGTCGGTGAGTTCCGCCTTGACCATCTCCACGAGGTAGCCGACCTGCCCCCGCAGCCGGTCGCTGCGGCTCTCGTCGATCGTCTTGGGGAACTTCGCCTCGGCCAACTGCGCCGCGGTGATGTAGCCGTCCTCCGCCATCGCATTGATGGTCCGCTCCCAGCGGACCTTTGCGATCTCGGGACTCTTCGCCGGATCCCACCGGTAAGGGGACGGGACGATGCCGGCGAGCAGCGCCGCCTCAGAGGGCGTGAGAGTCTGCGCGGACTTTCCGAAATAGGACTTCGAAGCTGCCTCGATGCCCCAGGATCCACGGCCCCAGAAGATGGTGTTGAGGTAGTTCTCGAGAATTTCCTCCTTGGACTGCTTCTGGCTGATCTTCATGGCGAGGATCGCCTCGCGGAACTTGCCCGCGTAGGACTTGGTCTCGCCGACGTAGTACCGCTCGACGTACTGCTGGGTCAGGGTCGATGCTCCCTGCCTATTGCCGCCCTTCACGTTGTTCACAGCGGCCCGGAGGATGCCCTTGGGATCCACGCCCCGGTTCGTCCAGAACGTGCGGTCCTCGGACGCGACGACGGCATTGCCGACGTACTCGGGCAACTGATCCAACTCGACCAGGGTGCGGTTCTCCGATGCCAGGGTGACCATCGGCTTGCCGTTGGCGTAGGTCACCGTGGTCGTCTCCGGCAAAAACTTGTGGACGTCGGGGATCGTCGTGCTGACGTAGGCGGCCGTGAACACGCCCGCCGTGATGCCCACCACCAGGAGACCGGCGCCGACGACGATGCGCCAGGACGGCAGCCAGCGTCGGACACTGCCGACACGGGATCGCGGGTAGTTGAAGAAGCGTCGCCGCTCCCCCGCCGCCGGATACCGACGGCTGCGCCTCCTGGAACTCGCCACGCCTCAAGCCTTCCCTAGGGAACGCTCCCCGTCGGGAGCGTGCCGAGCCTGACCCGCGCGGCCACTCCCGACCTCGGGAGCGTCACCTGCGTCAGGGCCGGTCGGACCGGTCAACAGAAACTCTAGAGCTTCACCCGGATGAAGCAAGGCTGGGTAGGCCCATCGCGGGGAACCCTCCCCACGTCCCTGCCGTGGCTCCCACACTCCTTCACATTCGGGCCCGCGAGCCGGTCTTGCACCATCGAGCGATCCAACCTATGGTTCGATGTATCGAGTCGATACATCGAATCGACATCCAACCCAGTCACCGTCGAGCCCGGCGGGGACGGCAACACGTGCTGAACCTCGTCATCGTGCCGACCATCGAGACTGTATGTCCTGGTGGACCGCATGGTGGCGATCGGACCCCGGGAGAGGAGGATGCGGGCCATGCGCAGCAGGACAAGTGTCTTGGAAACCGCCATCCTAGGACTCCTCAACGCATCCCCGCTCCACGGCTACGAGTTGCGCAAACGGCTCAATCTGCTGCTCGGCTCCTTCCGGGCGTTATCCTACGGCTCGCTCTACCCGGCGCTGAAGGGAATGGCTCAGCGCGGCCTGATCACCGGGGCGGAAGCGAGCACCGGTGACCCGGCGCTGCACCCTCCCTTGTCCGGGAAGCGCGCGCGGATCGTGTACGAACTCACCGCCGAGGGCAAGGAACACCTGCACACCGAATTGTCGTCGGCGGGTCCCGCGGCCTGGGAGGACGACAGCTTCGATGTCCGGTTCGCGCTGTTCGGGCAGACCGACGCCGAGACCCGGCTCCGAATTCTCGAAGGCCGACGGTCCCGGCTCACCGAGCGGTTGGAATTGTTCCGCGAGTCCATGACCCGGACCCGCGAGCGGTTGGACGAGTACACCCTCGAACTGCACCGGCACGGATTGGAGCAGGTCGAACGCGAGGTGCGTTGGCTCGACGGCCTCATCACCACCGAGCGAGGCCGCGCCTTCGGGCGCGACCGCGCCCGTCCCGGCAGCACTGCGCCACCCGGCGCGTCCCCTTCGCTGAACGCCGAGGACGCCCCGCGTCCCGGCATTGATCTCCAGGAGTAGGAATGTCCTCCATTCGCGTTGCGATCGTTGGCGTGGGTAACTGCGCGTCGTCGCTGGTCCAGGGCGTGCACTATTACCGTGACGCCGACCCGGCCGGAACCGTCCCCGGCCTCATGCACGTCCAGTTCGGCGAGTACCACGTCTCGGCGCTGGAGTTCGTCGCCGCCTTCGACGTCGACGCGAAGAAGGTCGGTTTCGACCTCTCCGAGGCCATTGCGGCCTCGGAGAACAACACGATCAAGATCTGCGACGTGCCGCCGACCGGCGTCATCGTGCAGCGCGGCCACACCTTCGACGGGCTCGGCGAGTACTACTCGGCCACCATCGAGGAGTCCGACACCCAGCCGGTCGACATCGTCCAGGCGCTCAAGGACGCACGGGTCGACGTCCTGGTGTCCTACCTGCCGGTCGGGTCCGAGGACGCGGACAAGTTCTACGCCCAGTGCGCCATCGACGCCGGGGTGGCGTTCGTCAACGCGCTGCCCGTGTTCATCGCCTCGGACCCGGTGTGGGCCAAGAAGTTCGAGGACGCCGGCGTGCCGATCGTCGGCGACGACATCAAGTCCCAGGTCGGGGCCACCATCACGCACCGCGTGCTGGCCCGCCTCTTCGAGGACCGGGGTGTCATCCTGGACCGGACGTACCAGCTCAATGTCGGCGGCAACATGGACTTCAAGAACATGCTGCAGCGCTCGCGGCTGGAGTCGAAGAAGATCTCCAAGACCCAGGCCGTCACCTCGAACCTGGACCACGAGATCGGCGACCGCAACGTGCACATCGGCCCGTCCGACTACGTCGCGTGGCTCGACGACCGCAAGTGGGCGTACGTGCGGCTCGAGGGCCGCGCGTTCGGCGAGGTGCCGTTGAACCTGGAGTACAAGCTCGAGGTGTGGGACTCGCCGAACTCGGCCGGGATCATCATCGACGCCATCCGCGCCGCGAAGATCGCCAAGGACCGCGGCATCGGCGGCCCGATCCTGTCCGCGTCGACGTACTTCATGAAGTCCCCGCCCGTGCAGATGGAGGACACCGCCGGGCGGGCGCAGTTGGAGGCCTTCATCCGCGGCGAGGCCGAGCGCTGAGTCCGGCCTGACGTTCGCAACGAGTTGCCCGTGGGGCGCGCCTGCTTCGGCCGGCGCGCCCCACGGTCGTATCACTCCCGGACGGTGATCGTCTGCTCGACCGGACCGGAATCCAGCGCCGGCGCTTGATCACAGGGGATGTCCGTCACCGTCGACGTCGGCTCGACGCCCCCGGTCACCCGGTACTGGACGCACATCCGCACCCGGTAGTCGGCGTAGGAAAGCCCGCCACCGGCCTCCCCCTTCGTCACCAGGAGAATGTCGATCACCGCGTCCTCGCCGTCGAGCGCGGGTTCGCCCACGGCCACCAGATCTCCCGTGGGCAGCACCCGGCCGAGGGATTCGAGCAGTTCCCGGCCCGAGCGGCCGGTCGAGGCGCCCTGGAATCGGACGCGCATTCCCTCCGCACTCTCCCGGGCGGCATCGATTGCACGGGACTTGGCGATGTCGTCCGAGTCGGCACAGCCGGCGGTCGCGAGCACCAGGAGCAGTGCAGTCGCGACGCCCCGGCCGGCCATCGGGAGCACTACAGCCCCATCTTCCGCAAGGTCGCGTTCATGGCGACGGCGTAGTTGACGTAGCCCTCGATCTTGGGGTGGAAGGATTGCTGGGAGACGGCCAGGAGGGCGGGGTCGTCCCCAGGCGTCTTGTCGAGGACGATGCCGTGAATGGTCGCTGGGCTACCACAGACGCCCATGCCGGCGAAGGCGCTGGTCGGGTTGGAGAACCAGGCGTAGGTCTTGCCCGCGGCGGTATTGGCGCGAGCCACCGCTGCCGCCATGTGGGTGTCCAGCAGCGCCGACATCTCGTTGAGCCAGGGGGTCTCCTCGGTGCCGAGCCCGACGATGCATTGGCCGCCCCGTTCGAACAGCTTCGGGTACCCCATCAGGAGCACCTTGGCGTTCGGTGCCTGGCGGTGGATCTCCCGGAGAACGGTCACGATGGAGATCTCGACCTTTCCCTTGATGAGGGCCGGGACTTCCACCCCGGCCTTCTCCGAACTGCCGTCGAGTTTCGCGTCCTGACACTTGACGAGACCGGCCTTGATGATGCATTCCTCAAGGACATCGGCGAACCGTGCATCGTTGCCGCCGACCGACAAGGTCACCAATGTGGTGTTCTCGTCGAGGAATCCCTTGTCGAGTTGGGACAGCTCACCGAACTGGGAATGCGACGGACCGCCGTTCTCACCCCAGGCGTTCGCCGGTTTGGCGCCGGTCTCGATGTAGAACGGCAGGAGGTGCTCGGTCTCGGCCCCCGAACAGGCGAGGAGATGATGCTCGACCTCGGGGCCGTAGGCGTCGCTCAGGGCGCCGATGCTCGCGGTCGTGCCGGCGATCCGACCCTGGCGGGACCAGGTGTACGGGGAGCGGTGACAAGCATTGCGGGCAGCCTTGTTGCCGCCGTTGTTGTCGGTCTCGGGGTAGTAGTCCGCGCCGCCACCGCCGGACCCGCCCTCGCCGGCGGAATAGGAGTCGCCGAGCGACACCACGATGTTCTTCGGCTTGGCCGCCAGCGGCTGGAAGGCGACCGCGTCCCAGGCGATGTCCTCGTTCTCGATCGGCGTCCCCCCATCGTCGCCGTCGTAGGTCGTCGACAGGAGCCGGACCTTGGGCGTCCCGGCGAACTTGAACGAACCCAGCGAGACCCACTTGTTCGTCCCGATCCGCTGCAGCAGGACCCGGGTCTTCTTTCCATTGCCGAGGTCGACCTCGTAGCGGGCCTGCTGGGTGTGCGCGCCGTGATCGGGGATGTGGACGAACACCCGGGCCCACTGGTTCAGGGTGCGATTCAGCGTCCAGGTGCCCGTAATGGTCATGGAGCCGCCGCGGAGGTCGGCGGTCCGGGTGTGGGTGTACCAGAAATGGCCCGAGAAGCCGGCACCGAGTTGGTGCAGGTCGATCTTGCCGGGGTAGTTGCCCTGGCCGTCCTGGGCGAAGCTCAGTGCGAACGTGCCCTGATTGGTGACCGGTCTGGCGCACCCGGGCCGAACGATCGGCGTCGCATCGGGTTGGTCATCGATGACCAGCGCACCGGCGGGCAGCCCGGTTCTGGTGCAGTTCGGCGCGTATGCGGTGCCGTCGGCCTGGTACTCGTAGCCCTCGACGAACCGCAGGAGTTCGTTTCCGCAGCTCTGCGCGCAGTCCGGTTTCCAGGTGTTTGCCTTGTTGTACCAGCACTTGAGGTCGTAGAGACCGGCCGCGTTCCGGTGGGCGCACGGCCCGGCCGGCTCCAGGATCACTTCCGACGCGAGCGGAGGATACTTGGCGCCGGGCACGCACTGGTTCGAGGCGTCGCAGAACTGGGTGACCGGCGGCTTGACCGTCGAGCGATTCGCCGCGGTGGTCCACCACGCCGGGCGGAAGCCCGCCACCAGGTTCCCCGGCGATTCAAGGATTTCCACCGGGTAGGCCGCCCAGCCCATGACCTTCTCCGGATACGGCCACTTTTGCGGGGTGCGGGCGTCCTCGTTCCCGGGCACATCCCGGAATGCTGCCCGGTTGGCTGGGTACTTCGGGTTCACCGGGTTGTTGAGCCAGCCCAAGCCCCACGCACCCGAGTTCTTCACGGTCTCCGACTGGGGATGGAACCCCGAGTTGTAGGCCCACACCGCGAAGAACCAGTTCTCCGGCTTGGCGGGGTCCCCATTGTTGATGGTCGCGCCGGCGGCGCGGGTCTCGTTCCACTTGGCCTGCAGGACCCGCAGCCCCGCCGCAACGTTCGCCGCGAAGTCGAGGGCGACCGCACGCTGCGAGTTGTACGGCAGCGCGACCTCGCCCTCCTTCGTTCGACCGGCCAGCCGCATGCCGTCGGTGAGTTGGGTGACTCCGTAGCCGCAATCGGCCTTGGTGAAGTCGATGTTCCAGTCGTTGTCGGTCCGCGTGTCATAGACCGCCAGGCCGTAGTAGTTGCCAATCAGAGGATTGCCCGTGACCCCCGGCACCACACTGCCCGGCGCCTGCCACATGTTCGACTCCTGGGCGATGACGCCGAGCATCACCTGCGCCGGCACCTTGCCGCCCCCGCTCAAAGGAATGGAGGGGAACAGCCCCTGGGGCGTGTAGGCGGGCATGCCCAGGTTCTTCCAGTTCGCGGGCCGCGACGTCTTCAACACGCCGCGAACCGCCTGGTCGACCGCCCACTCCACCTGCCGCGGCTTGGGCTGCATCACCTGATTGCGCGGGTCGTTGCGCGGCACCGAGCAATACCGTTCGGCCTCGACCGGGTTCGTCGGCGAACCGGCGGCTACCTGCGCGGCGGCCGGCGCCGCTGCGGCCGAATCCGGCTTCGCCGCCCGCAACGCCGGATGCGGCTCGGCCTCGGCGACGCTCGCGCCGGCGGCGGGTGTGGTCACCAACGAGATCTTTTTCCCGGTCGCGGTGACCCGGGCGGAGATGGCGACCGGACGCTCCAACTGCGTCGGATCCGCGCCGGCGTCCGCCGCCGGCAGGCCCGCCACACTCACCCGGTCGATCACCAGGGCGCCGCCCGTGGACACGGACACGTCGGTCGTTGCGCTCGTGAGCATCGTGACTGCCGCGGGCGACCGCCCCGCCGTCGCCTGGGCCGTCCCCGTCACGTACACCCGGCGGGCGCCGTCGGCCGCCAGCCCCACTCGGTCCAGCCTGCCCGTGGCCACCAGGGCCGCCTGCTGCCGCTCGAATCCGCCGCCGGCGGGGGCCACCCGCCGCACCTCGGCCTTATCGCCGGCGCGGTCCAGGAAGACGACGCCGCCGTCCCGGTCGGCGGTCAGGGCGAACGGCGTCGCCTTGCCGGTCGCGATGATCCGCCGCTGCCCGCGGGCATCGAGAGACACCACAGCGTTCGCGTCGGCCGCGACCAGGCCCGACGTCGTCGGCACCACCGAGGTCAACTCGCCGGGCACCTCGATCGCCGGCAGGACCCGGCCGGTTTTCGCGTCGATACGCACGACCCGGGTCGCGCCGCCGTCGCCATCGTCCTTGAACTGCGTGACCACCGCGGTGGCGCCCGCTCCGCACGACGGCGAGAAATACGCCAGCGTGCTCGTCAAGGGCAGCTTCGTCACCTTGCCGTCGGCCAGCCGGACCGTCGCGACGAAGCCGCCGCGGTCGAAGAGGTCGCCGGAGTTCGTCGCCGTCCGCGGCGCGTACGTCGCCACGATCGTCGACTTGTCCCCCGTCAGACAGGCGTTCCCAATCCACGCGTCGGCCTCGACGCCGGGCTCGGCCAACGTCGCCAACGTCGTCCACGCGTACCCGTCCCGCTCCCGCGCTGCCAGGACATGGAGCCCGGCGCCGTCGCCCGACGTCGTCCACGCCACATCCGTCGAGGTTGCGTATCTCGGCCCCAGGACCGCGCGTCGATCCCGCTCGGCCACCCGGTCGGCACCTCGCTTGAGACCGGGCACCGGGGTCGACGCCGCCGGCGCGGCGTCCACGGTTGGGCTGTCGCCCGGCGAGCTACGGCCCGCCGGCGCGGCGCCGGCGAGCGGCGCGGCGACGACGCTGATCATCGCCGCCGCCCCCACGATTGCTGCCACGCTATGACTGGATCTCACCTTCGCACGTCCTCTCTGGTCTTCTCCGGTTCTTTTCCCGGCCAAACCGGCCCAGCCGATCGGCGCTCGCGGACGATCTGCTGAAATCCAGCGATGGCGCCAATCTCGGCCCACGTTAGACCAAACCAGCCGGCAGCGGTCGTTATCCACACGTCGGATGTATCGCTTTCGCAATCTCGGGAGCGCGCCGTCGGGCGTCGAACGAGACCAGCCAGCAGATCGACAACATCCGGCGCTGCATCGAACTCGCCGGCGGCCCGGGCAACGGCGAGATCTCGCCCACCACCACGGGCCTTGCCAAGGCGGCGCACTCGCTGCGCAGAAGTCCTCCGCCGGCCTGCACGACCGCGTCGCCCTGTCCGGTGGCCCGGAGACCGAGCATTACGAGATCGCCTCGTACACCACGCTCCTCGCGGGAGCCGAGGCCCTCGGCATGACCGAGGTGTGCGACCTGCTCGACTCGAACCTCGCCCAGGAGAAGGAGGCGGCCCGCAAGATCAGCGCCGCCGCCCGCGCCTCCCTCGGGCGCACTGAGCGCCCGGACGGGCCGAGCGCATGCGGGCCCGCCCTGGCAGGGCGTTCAGGATGTGCGGATCGAGGACGTCCCCGACCCGCGCGTCGAGGAGCCCACGGATGGCTGCATCAAGGTGGTGCTCGATCCCCGGCTGCCCGCAGCCGAGGCGCCGGCCTGACCGATGAGTGGGTTTTGTGGGCGGCGGGCGATGGCCTGCTCGCAGGCCAGCAGCACGACGCCGACGCACCAGGCGTGCGAGAGCGTGAGCAGCATTCCCTTGGGTTGGAAGCACTCGGTCTGGTAATGGCGCTCGGAGACCATTCCCCGGTAGGCGTTGAAGTCGCCGTCGAACCGGGCGATGAACTGGCGGAAGCAGTCGAGCGTCTCCAGCGCCCGGTCCGCGTAATAGGGGTCGCCGAGCGCGGCGGAGAGCGCCAGCATCTCGGCGGTGCAGATCAGCCCGTAGGCGGCGAGGTGCTGGTTCGACGGCGAAGCCTGGTCGCCGCCGCGGGTGGCCAGGCCGTAGCGGCCGAGCAGGGTCCGGGGATCGAAGGCGACGTCGTAGGTATACCGGAACGTGAGCATCCAATCCGCCGCCCGCCGCGCCTGGTCCAACCGCCGGGCGGCGGCGGAGCCCGCACCCGCCGCCCCCGCGCCCCCGGCGGCGCGCTCGGCGTCGTGGAGTGCGAGGTACGCCATGACCGCCGCAAACCCGTCCTCGGACGTCGGGGCAAGGTCGGTGTCTTCCGGCGCGCCGTTGAGATACTCGGCATCGAGGAAGGCGGCGTAGTAGTCGCCGGCCGCGCGGGCCGCGGCGAGGTAGTCGCCGAGACCGGCCGCGCTCGCCTCGACAAAGGCCGCAATCCACGCCATGCCGCCGGCCCCCGCCCAGAGGAGGACCTCGCCCGTGCGGGCGTGATGGATCGCGCCGAGGTTCCCGTCGGCGCGCCGGCGGGCCGCGACGGCGTCGAGGTTCGACCGGGCCGCCGCCTCCCACCCGGGGTGGGCGCAACCGGCGGCCCGCTCGGCCACGATGGCCCGGACGAGGAAGTGCGTCGCCTCGCCGAGCGTTCGGGCGTGCAGGCCGTCCGGGATCGGCGTCCACGATTGGCACCAGCCCCGGCCCCGGTACCAGACCCCCCAGAATGTGCCGGATGGCGACAGGTCGGCACAACAGAAGTCGATCACCCGGCAGGCGGCCGCCACCGCGGCCTGGTTGCCGACGCGGCGGCCGTGAACCAGCAGGGCATACGCCCAGGGAATGCCCGAGACCCAGCCGACGTGCATCGCCTGCCGATCCACCGGCGCGCCGTCGACGTCGATGCCCCGGTCGAAGCCGACGGTCTCCAGCAGGACGCCCGGATCCGGGTCGTAGTGCCACCGCAGCAGGCCGTGGGCGGTCAACTCGGCGGCGTCCTCGACGCTGACCCAGGCGTTCTCCCGACGGCGCCCGGATTGCCAGATCTCGCGCAGGACGGGCGCGTAGGCATGCCGGTCCGCCGGCAGCCCGTACGCGGCGAGGCGGACCTCGACCGGCTTGCCCGGCCCGAGCCGATGCCGCCGGGTCAGCGGCGGCCGGGGCGTGGCGTCGCCGTAATACGTGACGGGCGCTTCGAGGTACGGGAAGACGACGTGCACGCTTGCCCGGCCGGCGTCGTCCAGGGCGAAGCCGAGGCCCGTCGGCCCCATCGGACTGAGTTCCTCCGTTTCGAGCGCGACGCCGGCGCCCGCGCCGGCATCCGACCAGGCGAAGACGATGGGGGTCGCGGCGCGGTCGGACCGGAACGACCAGGCGCTGGACACGAGTGCCGCCGGGTCGCCGGGGCCGGGGGCGAACCGCGGGAACGGCCGCGGGCTGCCGGCGGGCCGGTTCTCGCCGTAGAAGAGACCCGGGATCAGCCACCAGGGATCTCGGCCGGGATCTCGGCCGGGATCTTGGCCGGGATCTCGGCCGGCCAGGCCGGCTTCGACGCGGAGGTTGATGTCGACGGGCGCGCCGAGGGCCTCGGCCGTGACGACGACGTCGCGCCGCTCCGGCACCGCGACAGATCCGGGCACCGCGGCGGATCCGGGCACCGCGGCGGATCCCAGTCCGGCGGCCGGCGGCGGGAGAGCGAGCCGGACCCGGACCGGGGCGCCCGGCGCGGGCTCGACCACGCCGACCGCCGACGGCTCCGGACCGGGCGCGAACGGGCCGAACGGGACGCGGTGCTCCGCGCCGTCGGGCCCCACGAGCACGACGGCGAGGTCGAGGCCGCCCGGCGCGCTCACAGCTCCCGCCACCCGGCCCGAGCGACTCGGCCGCCCGGCCCCGCATCGCCCGGCCGCGCATCGCCCGGCCCCGCATCGCCCGGCCGCGCATCGCCCGGCTCGGCGCCGCCGACCTCGGCGCCGCCTGCCGCCGGCTCAACCGGCGCCGGTTCCCGTTCGACGAGGTCGACCTCGACGATCGGCCGGTCCGGATCGATCGGAACCCGGAAGGTCCGCAGCATGCAGGGGCCGAATTCCGCCTCGATAACCCGACCGGCGGACCGGCCGCCCCCGGCCGGCGCCCCCGCGAAGCCCACCCGCAGCCGCGCCGTCGTGCGGCCCGGCTGCCCCGTCGTCTCGACCGCGCGCACGATGACATCCGTGGCGCCGTCGAACACGTCCTCCGAGCCCTTGATCGCGGTGACGTCGACGGCGCCCGGCCCGGCCGCGGTCGCGTCGACCGCGAGGAACGACGCCTGCGCCGGCAGGTCCCCGCCATGGCTCGACTCGAGCATCGCCCGCGGGCGCAGGCCGAGTTCGGCGGCCCGGCGCACGGCGCCGGCCGCGCGCCACGATCCCGCGTGCGGCACCAGGAGGTACGTCCAGCGCTGCGGACCCAGGTCCTGATAGGAGTACGTCTCCTGCGGATCGAGTTCGCGCGGGTCGTGCCACGCATACACCGGCGAGCGCACGGCGGTGACGCCGATGCTGGGGGTCAGCCCGGGCGTCGGGCAGTCGGCCGGCAAGGCGTCGTAGCCGTGCTTGGCGTTGTTGATGACGGTCAGGCCGGCGGGTCGGTCGCCGATCCGGCCGGTGAGGTCCACCCAGGACAGGCCGGGTTCCTCGGCGCCGTCGACCGGGCGCTCGAGGTACCCGTACGGGACCTCGTAGGTGGCGACGGGCGCCGTCAGGGCCGTCGGGAAACGCAGTTTGAGCAGGTGGGCGGGCTCGCGCCAGTCCAGGTGCACCCGCACCTCGACGGCGTCGGCGTCGAACCCGAGCACGAATTCCTCGGTCAGGGTCGAGGCGCCCCAGGCGCGGTCGACCCGGATGCTCGCCCGCAGTTCGCCCCGCTCGCGCACCGTCATCCGGACCATCGGCATCGCGATGCCGGGGCCGGCGTAGGAGATCACCCGGTGCCCCCACGTGTCGGTCGGGTCGCGCGAAATCTGCGTGTGCTCGCCGACGGCGCCGGCCAGGACATCGATCCCGGTTCGCCGGTCCTGCAGCGAGTTCAGCCAGCCAGTGGTCGGGTCGATCTCGACCCGCAAGATGCCGTTGTCCAGCACGCCGCGGCCGCCGACGTCGGCCAGGACCGGCGTCGGCGAGCCCGGCGCCCGGCCGGGCCGCAGCCGGTACAACCGGTACCCGAAGGCGGGCAGGGCGGCGCGGAATGCCACCGCGCCGCGGCCCTTGTCGTCGGTGGTCGAGACGGACTGGACCGGCTGGGAGGGGGTGGGCTGCCCGGCGGCGTCGACGACGTGCACCCCGGTGGGGTTGACGCCGTACTGGAGGTCGAGGTCGGCCTCCACCGGCCAGGGGTGCGGGTTGAAGACGAGAACCGGCTGGGTGCCCGGTTCGAGGTCGATCCGGACCTGCCGGGCGATGACGTTCTGCGCCCGGGTGAGGACCCGCTTGGCGATGGCCACGGCCTCGCCGAGTTGGTCCCGCGCGTCGTCGTAGCCGGGTTCAATGGCGGAGCCGGGCAAAATGTCGTGGAACTGGTTGAAACACACCTGCTCCCAGGCGCGCTGCAGGTCCGCGCGCGGGTAGGGCACGGCGAATCGGGCCGAAGCCAGGACGGCCCAGCGCTCGGCGCTCAAGACGTTGGCCTGGGCCCGCCGCTCCCACTGCTTGATCCCGGAGTGCGCCGAGTAGCAGCCGGGGGCGTGATGCTGCAGGTCCTCCCGCCACACCGGCAGGGCGGCCAATCCCTGCGGGCCGAGCGACTCGGCGAGGGCGTCGAAGAACCGCCGCGGGTCGGAGAGGGTCATCCGACCGAAGGTGCCCATGGTGTCGAACCGGTGGATCGAGTCGATATTGGCCCTGGTCGGGCCGCCGCCGTGGTTGCCGACGCCGTAGAACACCATCACGTTCCCGGTCGACTGGTTGATCTGGCCGAGCGCCTTCTCGGTCTGGCCCACGACCGATCCGGGCGGCGAGCAGTACTCGAACGGAATGCGCCAGGCGAGCACGCGGGACCCGTCCGGCGACTGCCACCAGAACGCCGAGTGGCGAAGCTCCGATTCGTGCGGCCCGGGCCGCAGGAAGGTGTAGGAATCCAGGCCGTGGCCGCGCAGGATTTGCGGCAGCATCACGTGGTGGCCGAAGGGGTCCACGTTCATCCCGACCGTCGCGGTCCGGCCGAATCGGGACGCGAGATAGCGCTGACCCAGCAACCCCTGCCGGGCGAACGACTCCCCCGAGCCGACGTTGCAGTCCGGCTCCACCCACCAGCCGCCGACGTTCACCCAGCGGCCCTCCGCGGCGCGCGCGCGGATTTCCTCGAACATGTCCGGGTCCTGCTCCTCGACCCAGCTCAGCAGCACCATCTGGTCGCAGGTGAAGCGGAAGTCGGGGTACTCGGTCATCCGGTCCAGCGCGCTGCGGAAGGTGGCGCGGGCCTCCTGATAGGCCTCTTGCCAGGGCCACAGCCACACCAGGTCGAGGTGGGCGTTGCCGATCATGTGCACCATCCTGTCCACGGTCGCCCGCGGCGGGGCCTGCGAGTGAGCGGGCTGCGGTCCGCTCGGCGCGTTCGTCATCGGGGCGGGCTCGGTCATCGGGGCGGGCTCGGTCATCGGCGCGGGCTCGGTCATCGCGGTTTGCCGATCGCGGGTGCTGCCGCGGCCGCGGCCGCGAGTTCCGCATCGCCCGCGGCCCAGGCGTCGAGCAGTTCGCTGATCAGGTGCAACATCAGCGTGTGGATCTCCTGGATCCGCGGCGTCTCGATCGAGGGCGACAACAGCAGGTGGTCGGCGTGGGCGCGGGCGGCGCCGCCGGCGCCGCTGCCGAACAGGATCGTCGTCGCCCCGTTCGCGCGGGCGGCGGCGAGCGCCGCGACGACGTTCGGGGATCGGCCCGACGTCGTGAACGCGGCCACCGCATCGCCGGCCCGGGCCAGGGCGGCGACCTGCCGGGCGAAGACGTCCCCGTAGGCATAGTCATTCGCGATGCAGGTCAGCGTCGCCGGATCGGTGGAGAGCGTGACCGCGCGCAACGGCCGCCGGTCGCGGGCGTAGTGGCCGATGAGTTCCCCGGTGAAGTGCTGGGCGTCGGCGGCCGAACCGCCGTTGCCGAAGGTGTAGAGCGTTCCGCCGGCGGCGAAGACCTCGGTGAGGGCACGCCCGGCCGCCCGCACCGCATCGAGTTGCCCGGCGAGGGTCTGCGCGGCTCGAACATGCTCGCGGACCTGTGTAGTCATCCAGTCCGACACGGGACTCCTCCCTTGCGTAGTTCACACCCCGAGGGCGATGGCCGCGCCCGCTCGCGGGCGGCGGCGGCGCCGACGACGCCGACGGCCTCGCCGAGCTCCGCCGTTGTAATGACGACTCTCCTCGCGGCGGGGCCGAGGACGTCGGCGCGCACGACATTGCGCACCGGGCCGAGGAGCAATTCCCCCGCCCGGGTAACCCCGCCGCCGAGCACGACGACGTCGGGATCGAAGACGTTGACGAGGTCCACCAGGCCCTGCCCCAGCAGGTCGGTGGTCGTCGCCCAGACGGAGCCGGCGCCATCTGGGAACGTTCCCAGATACAGATTAATCCGCCCGTACCGGACAGTCAACAGTTTGGCCGATTGTTTTGGCCTTGCCGAAACCGTCGTTCGGGGTGGTTCTGGCGCCGAAACCGCACCCGATCACGGGTTCGGCGGAAGGCAATGGAGATCGGCGGAAAGGGTTCGGTGTGGCGACCTCGGCCCCAGCGCTACACCACTATCAGGGACGCCACTCGAGTCAGTACCTGACGCGGCGAGTCAGTACCTGACGCGGCGAGTCAGTACCGCAGCCGCCGAGGTAGTACCGTAGCCGCCGAGGTAGTACCGACACGCCGGGAAAACGAGCACCGGACAGCCGCACGGTACTGACTCGCCGCGCGGGGTACTG
>JAVBMU010000088.1:0-6281 GCA_031552185.1 Cellulomonadaceae bacterium
ACCGCAGCGCCGCGCGCTGTTCGCCAACCGGCATCGCCGTTCACGACGGCCGGGGCGCCACCGTTCAGCCCACCAGCAGCGCCACCACGAGCGCCGCGGTGCTCGCCGCGACTTCGCCGAGGCCGATCACCTTGGGGGTCAGTTTGCGGCCGAGCAGCACCCAGGCCCGCGCCGTCATGATCGCCAGGAACACTGCGGCGAGCCACCACGTCGGGCCGCGCAGCACCGCCATCGCGACGGCGCCCACCGTCACCGCGGCGTGGTATCCGACCGAGGCGACGGCGTAGCCGCGCTTGCCCCGGCCGCGGATCAGCGACTTCACATAGAGCACGGTGCCGAAGAAGTAGGCATAGAGGAACACAGCCACGGCGACGATGGGCGCGGGTCCCCAGGTGCCGTCGGCTCCCCGGCAGGCGTCGTAGGCGACGAGGGTCATCAGACAGGCGGCGGCCACGGTGACGGCGCCCGAGAGCACCGTCCGGTCGCTGCGCTGCTTCGCCGCCCACAGCCCCACCCCGAGGAACGGCGCAAACGCCGGCGCCCACAGGGCCAGCCGCGCTTCGCCCACCAGGACCAACGCGCCCAGCACAGCCGTCACGACGCCGTAGACCTGGACCGCCCGCACATACCGCGGCTTTCGGCCGGACTTCAGCCAAAGCCCGAGCGCGAAGAAGGCGAAGTACCCCACGAACCACATCAGCCCGAGCGGCACCACCACCCAAGCGAAGGTGTGATCGGCCGCGCCACGGGCGACGCCGACGGCGAAGGGAACGGCCAGCATCGCCCACGCGCCGTGCTGGTTCGGCACCCACCCGGCCGAGCGGCGCTTCGCGCCGGACTTGGCCGGACCCGATCGGGCGCCGCGCGCCTTCGTCGCGCCCGCCCGCGCCCCGCGCGCACCGGAGGGGCCGGGCGACGTCGGCATCACATCAACCACCCGCACACCATAGCCGCCCCACGTTTCCGCCCCGCGCCGACCCCCGCCCGGTGCGCTCCGTGACGCTCGGCCCTCGCCCCCGCACACCGCAACGACGCGCAGCGCCGGTCACACCGTCCGGCGGACGCGCCGGATCCCGACGACGAGCCCGACGGCGCAGGTCACCACGGCCGCGATCCATCCCCAGGCGACGGCCGCGGCACCGATGTCCCCGGCCAGAAGCGCCCGTTCGGCGTCCACGATGTAGGTCAACGGGTTGAATTTCGACGCCGTCTGCATCCAACTCGGCCCGGCCTCCAGCGGCAGCATCATCCCGGACAGGATCAGCAGCGGGAACAGCAGCGATTGCTGCACCCCCCAGAACAGCCATTCGCGACCCTTCGAGGCCAGACCCAGCGCGCTGGACAACGCCCCGACGCCGATCCCGAATACCCCGAGCAGCAACAACCCGACCAGCAGGTGCAGCGGATAGAGAGTGAACCCGAACGGCACGCAGGCGAGCACAATTATCAGGCCCTGCACCACGAGCGGGGCGAATTCCTTCAGCGCCCGGCCGACCAGAATCGACGACCGGTCGAGCGGCGTCGCGAGCTGGCGTTCGTAGGAGCCGGTCATCATCTCGTAGAGCAGGTTCGAGCCGGTCATCGAGGTGCCGAAGAGCGAAATCATCACAATCACGCCCGGCACGAACCATTGCAGCGTCTGGGCGGTCGATTGACTCGCCCCGCCGCCCATCAGCCCGCCGCCGACGGCGCCGGTCAGCAGCGGCCCGAACAGACCGAGGAAAACCAGCGGCTGAATCAGCGAGAAGATCAGCGTGAACGGATCCCGCAGGACCAGCAGAATCTCGCGCGCGAAGACGGACGCGGTATCCATCACGAACTTCGCCGCCCCGCGCACCGGAATCGCGACGCCGGTCTCGCCCGGGGCGACCTGGGTCGACCGGACCTCGCTCACCGCAGGCGCCGTCGGTTCGCCAGCTGCATATGTGTCGGTTCGTTCGCTCATCACGCCGCCTCCTCCCGCAGCCTGCGACCGGTCAGGTTGAGGAAGACGTCGTCGAGGCTCGCTTGCTTCAACTCCGCCGACCGCACCGCCAGGCCGGACAGCCGTAGCCCCTCGATCGCCTCGGGCAGCCGATCCGCGCCGTGCTGCGTCGACATCCGCACTGTCAGCGCCCCGTCCACCGGCCCGGTGATCGACACGTCACCGACGCCGGTCCCGAGCGCGGCCCGAACCCGGGCCGCGGCGTCGGGCTCGCCGTCCACCGCCGAAGCCCCCGGCAGCACCGCAAGAGTGATCACGTCGTCGGCGTGGTCCCGCTTGAGTTGGGCGGGCGTCGCGTCGGCAATTATCTCGCCGTGGTCGATCACGACCACGCGCTCGGCCATCGAATCGGCCTCGTCCAGGTAGTGCGTCGTGAGCACGAGCGTCATCCCGTAGCGCTCGCGCATGGAGCCGATGTGCTCCCACAGATTCGCGCGCGACTGCGGGTCGAGGCCCGTCGTCGGCTCGTCGAGGAACAGCAGCGGCGGGCGATTCATCAGACCGAGCGCGACGTCGAGCCGGCGCTTCTGCCCGCCGGAGAGGGACTGCACGGTCCGCTTCTCCAAGCCCGCCAGGTCCAACGCCGCCAACAGGTCCACCGCCCGCCGGCGGTACTCCGCCGGCGGCAGCCGGTAGAACCGGCCCTGGTTGTGCAATTCGTCCCGGACGCGGTACGAATACCCGCCGCCGTTGCCCTGGCCGATGTACCCGATCCGGGACCGGACCCGCTCGGGGTGCCGCACGACGTCGAACCCCGCCACCTCGGCCGTGCCCGCCGTCGGGGCGAGCAGGCTGGTCAGCATCCGCAGGGTGGTCGACTTCCCGGCCCCGTTCGGGCCGAGGAAGGCGACGAGTTCGCCCTCGCGAACGTCGACGTCGACGGCCTTGACCGCCTCGATGACGTCCTTCTTGCGGTGGAACGTCTTGGTCAAACCACGCGCACGAATCACGGCAACTCCTGGTTCGGGGGTCGCACCGGCCGGACCCTCCAGGCCTGGCTGAGGGCCGGCGGTGAATCCTCCACGCTACCCCGACCCGCCCACCCGGGGGGTGACGAACCGGCAGATCGAACGGGCGATCATCGACAGCCTCTACATCTACTCGGACCGCGAGCCTGCCGCGGAGTTCACGTCCGCCCGCCTCACGTAACGGCCACTCGTTCGCGGCCGGCAGGTCGGGTGATGGCGCACATCGGCCTGCGTCTCTCTGGCCTTCACCGCGCGAAGCGCGCGGGCCCGTCCCACTCCGGCCGCCCGCCCCGGCGCAGGGGGTTCTTGCCGAGGGGGTTCTTTCCGGGGACGGTCTTGGCGCGCCGAACCAGCCGGGTGACGAACTCCAGTTCGGTCGCCTCCGCGGGGTAGTGCGAGCGCCCGACGCAGACGAGCCTGCCCCGGGTGTCGATCATCGCGCCGGACACAATCAGCAGGGGCTCGCCCGGCGGCATGGCCCATTGGGTCACCTCGGCGGTCGAGGGCGGCCGGGCCGTGACGGTCTCGATCACCTCAGCCACGTCGACGCCGACGGTGTGCAATTGGGCGTAAGTGCCGCCCGGCCAAGGCTCGTTGTTCGGGTCGAGCAGGCGCGGGTTCGGCGCGACGACGTCGAGCGGCAGCCAGGAGACCGACCAAGCCATTCGCCGGCCGTACCGGTCGGTGGCCTCGTACTCGCGCGCCAGGAGCCCCGTCCCGCGGACGTATTCCGGCACGCCGTCGTCTGCGGCGACGCGGGTGTACTCGGCCCGGAAGTCGACGTCGGGCAGAGAAAGCTCCACCCCGAGTTGATCCCGCAGCGAACCGCCCGCTCGCCGGCTCGCGACGGGGTCCGCCGCCCGGGCTCTGGCCCGGGCGTGGGACCGGTTGGACCGCACCCGGCGGGTGTGGGGGACCCGGACGGTCGGGCGCCGCCCGCGGCTCGCCGTGATGAGCGCCTGCCGCTTGAGCACTTCAATGGTCTGCCGCGCGACGGCGGGGCTCACCCGGTAGGTCGAGGCGAGTTCGGCCAGCGACGGCAGGACGTCACCCGGCCGTCGCCGACCGGCCTCGATATCGGCGCGCAGGACGTCGGCGATCCGCAAGTACTGCGGCGGTTCGGGACGGCCATTCTCGCCCGCATCCGGCATCATTCCGACACGTTACGGCCAAATCGACAAACGAGACAACCGGGTTGACGCGTCGTCCACAGGCAGGCCAGGGACGTCATGCCGTGGTGGCGGCTCGGCATCGGCCGGCTCGACCCGGGGGGCCTGATGCGGCCCGGCGGCGGCCGGCTCGACCCGGGGGCGGCCTGATGCGGCCCGGCGGCGGCCGGCTCGACCCGGGGGCGGCCTGATGCGGCCCGGCGGCGGCCGGCTCTCAGCGCTCTGGGCGAGTCAGTACCTTGTGCGCCGAGTCAGTACTCTGTGCGCCGAGTCAGTACTGCCCACGTCGAGTCAGAACCAAACGCTGGGTTTTTGTCGCTTTTCCGACGACAAGCGGGCGGGAAAGTACTGACTGGGCGATTCAGGTACTGACTCGGCGCACGAGACCCCACGCGGGCGGCGGCGTGGCTGCGCGGATCAGAGTCGTCCGCGTCCGGGCACGACCACCGCCACAGACCGCCGGCGTGACAACTCGCCGCCCAACCCCGCCGCGAGCAGTCCCGCTGCTACAGGCCGAGGTCGGCGAGGACAGGCAGGGCCGCCCGGACGGCGGTCCGGGCCGCTTCGGCGCTCGGTTGGGCGAGGGCCAGCGCAGCCACATCGCGGCAAGTCGCCAACGAGGTTGCCGCCAGGACGGCGGCGACGTCGGCCAGGGCTCGGGGCGTCATCGACAGCGAGTCGACGCCGAGACCAACCAGGACCGCCGCGAGCGCCGGGTCGGCCGCCGCCTCCCCGCACACCCCGACTGGCCGCGTCGGCGCGCCGCCGGCGGGCGCCGCCGCACCCTCGCAGGTCGCCTTGATCAGTGCGAGCACCGCCGGGTTCCAGGCGGAGGACAGGCCGGCGAGGTCGCCCAGTTCGCGGTCGGCCGCCATCGTGTACTGGGTCAGGTCGTTGGTGCCGAGGCTGCCGAACGCAGCATGCTCGAAGATCCACCGGGCACCCAGGGCGGCGGCCGGGACCTCGATCATCACCCCCGCGGTGCGCAGGCCGTGCGCGGTGCAACGGGCGACGAAGTCCCGCGCCTCCTCGGCGGTCGCGACCATGGGCGCCATCACCCAGACGTCGGCCGCGCCGCCCACAGCGCCGGCGCCGGCGGCCGCCGCGATGGCGGCCAACTGCCGGTCGAGCACCTCGGGGTGGCGCCGGGAGGTGCGCAGCCCGCGCACACCGAGCGCGGGGTTGGGCTCGTCGTCGGCGGTGACAAAGGGCAACGGTTTGTCGGCACCCGCGTCGAGGGTGCGGATCACAACCTTCTTGCCGGCGAAGGCACTCAGCACCCCGCGGTAGGCGGTGACCTGTTCCTCGACGCTCGGCTCCTGCGCCCGGCCGAGGAAGCAGAATTCCGTCCGGAACAGGCCGACGCCCTCCGCGCCGGCCGCGAGCGCCGCGGTCGCCCCGGCCGGGTCGGCCACATTGGCGAGCAATTGCACACGGACGCGGTCCGCGGTGTGCCCGACGCCGTCGAACACCCGCTCCGGGCGGGCGGCCACGGCCAATACCGCCGCCACCGCCTCCTCCGACGGGTCGACGTCGACGGCTCCGGAACCGCCGTCGACCAGGACCCGGACCCCGTCCGCCAGCTCCGCCGCGCCCGGGCAGGCGACGACCGCGGGAATGCCGAGCGAGCGGGCAAGGATGGCGGTGTGCGACGTCGGGCCGCCGCCGGCGGTGACGATGGCCAACACCTGGGTGGGGTCGAGGGTCGCGGTATCCGCGGGGGCAAGATCGTCCGCGACCAGGACGAACGGCCGGCCCGGCGTCGGCACGCCGGGGGTGGGCAGGCCGAGGAGGACGGCGACGATCCGGTCCCGCACGTCCCGCACGTCCCGGGCGCGCTCGGCCATCATGCCGCCGAGTGCCTCGAGCTGGGTCGCGAATTCCCCGGCGGCCTGCCAGACGGCGCGGGCCGGCGACAGCCGCCCGTCGCGGGCCAGGCGCGTCGCGCCCTGGACCAACGACGGGTCGGCGGCCATGGCGGCGGTCACGGTCAGGATGTCGGCGGCGGTGCCCGACGCCGCCGCGGCGCGGGCGAACAGGTCGTCCATGACTGCCTGGGCGGCGGCGGCGATCCGGTCCGCGGCATCGGCCCCGGCCGACGCCCCGCCGGCCCCGGCCGACGCCCCGCCGGCCCCGGCCGAGGCCCCACCGGCCCCGGCC
>JAVBMU010000004.1:0-26544 GCA_031552185.1 Cellulomonadaceae bacterium
CGCCCCGCCCGGCGCCGCGCGACTGCGGGCGGCCGCGGCCGCCGCAGCCGCTCCGGGGCGGGCCCGGGACGCGACGATCGCGACGGCGTCGGCGAACCTGGCGGGCTATGGCTACGTCTTCTCGCCGGAACTCATTGAGGCACTCCGGTGTTGCGACTGGGCGGAATTCGACGCCTGGTGGCACGGCGTCGTCGGCGCGGTGACGCAGGCCGTCGGTGACCCGGCGAGCTTTCCCAAGCCGCTGTATCCCGATTTCCCCCGCCAGGTGATGCACGCGACCGACGCGGAGTTGTACCTCAACGCCTGCCTGCACTACTTCGGCGACGCGGTCGGCACGCGGATCATGCCGGCCGGCACCCAGGGTGGACCGCGCGCCGCGCTGCGCGCCTTCCGGGCGACGAAGGCGATCCGGCTCGGGGATCTCGCGGGCTTCGATGCCGTCGCCGGCCAGTTGCTCGGCTCCCGGGTCGCGTGGGGGACCACCGAGGTCGAGGACGTCCGGGTCGTGCTTGCGACGCGCCGTGACCTCGTCGTTCGCACGGTGGCCGCCGGGCCACTGCCCAACCGGGAGAACCGGGCCCACCTGTGGGCGGTGGCCGAGGCTGCCCAGGACGTCGAACTGGCGGACGCGGTGGCCGCAGGGTTCGACTCGGCGACGGACGCGTTGCGGGCGGCGACGGTCCGGGCCGGCTTCTCGCCGGCCCTCGCCCCGATTACGACGACGATGGTCTACGCGGCCTCGGAGCGACAGTGGAGCCGGGGCTGGTGGAAGCGTGCGTCGATGGTGGCCGAGGAGTCCGGCCGGATCCGCTTCGGCACGATGCCGGGCCGAGTGCGGCGCGCGCTGCTCGCCGTCGTCGACCGGGATCCGCACGCCGACCAGGCGCTCGCCCTCCGGCCGGGCCTGTGGAAGACGCTCGGCGAGCGGTTGCACCCGGGCGACTATGCGCGCCGGTTCCCGCACGCGTACGAGGTGTTCACGGCGCTGCGCAACGGGCGGTTGGTCGCGGCGAACGGGGCGATCGAGACGGCGCTCGCGGCGGGCGACGTGCCTGCGCTGCTGGCGGCCTGCGCACACCGGCCGGGCGAGGTGGTTCGGCGGCTCGACGTCATCCTGCGCCGGGGCCTCGGCCCGGCGGAACACGCCGCGCTGTTGGACTTCCTGGACCGGCGCGGGCCCAATGTGTCCACGCGGGTGCTCTGGCAGGCGTACGAGCACCTCGCGGCGCGCAACCGCCTCCCGGTGCGGGCCGTGCTGCCCAAGGGCGGCGCGGCGAAGGTGCAGACGCTGCCCGCGTTCGAGGCGCCGATCCCGGACCCGCTGCTGGCGCCGGTGCTGACGCGACTGCGCGGGGCCATCGAACGCGCCTACGCCGAGCGGCCGGGTCTGGCCGGGGAGCGAGTCTGGGTGGACCCGGCGCTGGACCGGATCCGGGTCCCGCAGACGATGCGCAACGTCACGTCCGGGTACGACGTCGTCGGTCGCGGTTCGCGGGTAGCGCTTGCGTCGGTGGCCGAACGGGCGCCCGAGACGGCCCGGATGTTTGTTCACTGGCGGGACCTGACGGGCGACGGTGGGACCGGCCCGGCGGCCGGCGGAGCGGCCGGCGCCGCAACGCAGCGGGAGCGCCTGCGGGTGGACATCGACCTGTCGGCGGTGACGTACGATGCCGACTTCGAGCGGGTCGACGCCGTCTGGTACGGAAACCTTCGGGGGCGCGGATTCGCCCACTCCGGCGATGTCACCTCGGCGCCCGACGGCGCGGCGGAGTTCATCGACGTCGACCTGGCGAGGGTCCGCGGGGGCGGCGCGCGCTACGTGGCCATCTCGGTGATCGCATTTACCGGCCAGGCACTCGCCGACGTGCCCGAATGCTTCGCCGGTGTCCAGGTGCGCACCGGCGACCCGCAGCGGGGCGAGGTGTTCGACGCACGCAGCGTAGCGGCGAAGTTCGCCGTGCAGTCGCCGGGGCGTTCGACCGTGCCGCTGCTGCTCGACCTCGAGACCAACGAGTTGATCTGGGTCGACTGTCAGCTGGCGACCCGCAAGCGCGCGCCGGGCCTCAATGTGCTCGGCACCGAACTCGGCGAGGCCGAGCTGATCCGCGGGATCCTCGCGATGACCGGGCCGAACGTCGCCGACGTGGTTCGGGCGAACGTCGTCGCCCGCGGGGGTGTCCTGGTCGATCGACCGCAGGAGGCGACCCGCGTCGTCGAGCACGGTCCGGACGGGCTCACCGTGCCGATGACCGAGATCCTCGCCGAGTGGCTCTAGACGAGTGGTTCCTCATCCATCGTCAGCGCCGACGCCTCCGGCTCCCGCGCGAGGTAGAACCGTGGCGCGGGAGGTAGAGCCGTGGTGCGCGCGACACGCCGGTTCGGCGACGCCACGGCTCTACCTCGGCGTCGTCGGCTCTGCCTCGCGCCGGCGGGGGAATATTCTGCGCGAGTCACGGCGCTCTCGCGCTAGGCTCGGCCCGACGGCGCTCAGGAGCACCTTCCTTCTCCTCCCTTTCACGGATTCCAGGGGCTCCGCTCTCGCCGTCACCTGTCGTCGGGCGCGCCTTCAATGGTTGAACTGCGCGACCGAGAGCCCCTCACCGGACGGACCGCCGCCGCCCCACCGGGCCGACGCTCCTCGGGCGCGGTCAGGGAATCCGGCCGGCCGGGGCGGCGGGGTCGGCGAGGAGGAAGGCGGGCGGGGCGAAGCCCGCGTCGGCGAAGGCGCGCTGGACGGTCCGGGCGACGGGGGCGGCGTCGTCGGCGCGGATGAGCGCGATGGCGGAACCGCCGAAGCCGCCGCCGGTCATCCGGGCGCCAAGCGCGCCGGCGGCACGCGCGGCGTCGACGGCCAGGTCGAGTTCCGGGCAGGACACCTCGTAGTCGTCTCGCAAGGAGGCGTGGGACGCGGCCATGAGCGGACCGACGTCCGCCGGTCGGCCGGCCCGCAGGCGGGCCACGAACACCCGAACCCGACCGATCTCGGTCACGACGTGACGCACCCGGCGGCGCATGACGTCGTCCGGCAGGCGAGTCAAGGCAGTAGCGAGGGTGCCGGCCTCGACCGACGGATCGTCGGCGAGTTGCCGCAGGGAAGCGATCGACAGTTCGCGGGCGGCCTGCTCGCACGTCGCCCGCCGGGCGGCGTACTGACCATCGACCAGGCGGTGCTCGGCGCGGGTGTCGATGACGAGGAGGGCGAGTCCGCCGGCGGCGAGGTCGAGGGGGACGTGTTCGACGGCGTCGCGCGGGTTGAGTCCCGCCCGGCAGTCGAGCAGGAGAGCGTGCCCCGCCGCGGCCCGCAGCGAGGCGGCCTGGTCCATGCCACCGGTCGGGGCGCCGGCGACCTCGTTCTCCGCCCGGATGCAGGCGGCGGCGAGGTGGGCGCGGCCGGCGTCGTCGGCGCCGAGCCCGAGCCCGGCGACGTCGTCGAGGGCGACCGCGAAGGCGCTCTCGAGCGCCGCGGAGGAGGAGAGTCCGGCGCCGTAGGGGACGCAACTGTCGACGGCGGCGTCGAAGCCGGGCACGTCGTGCCCGGCCTGGCGCAGCGCCCACGCGACGCCGACGGCGTACGCCGCCCAGCCCTGGACGGCGCCGGGCGCGATGTCGTCGAGCCGGCCGGACCAGCCGCCCGGCTCCTGGGCGGAGATCAGGCGGATCTCGCCGTCGGACCGTGGCCGCAGCGCGATGAAGGTGCGGTGCGGCAGGGCGATCGGCAGGCAGAGGCCGTTGTTGTAGTCGGTGTGCTCGCCGATCAGGTTGACCCGACCCGGAGCCGCCCAGACGCCGCGGGCCGGGGCGCCGAAGCGGTCCGCGAAGGCGTCCCGCACGCGGCGGGCGCCCGTCGCGTCCGACCATGGCTCGACCCGGTTGCCGGCGGGCGGCGCGGTGGCCGGCTCGACCCGGTTGCCGGCGGGCGGCGCGTCCGCGAGTTGGTCGGCGGTCGCCGGGATGCCGGCGCGGGGGAGGTCAGAACGGTCGGTCATCCGGCTCTCCGGCGGGTCGGTGGGGCGCTGGGCACGTCGAGCAAAACGCGCGCCCCGCGAGGTCGATCGGCGCTGCGGCGAGTCTCGGACCGGTGCCCGCGAGGTCGACCTGAAGCGTATGCGGATCGCCGATTTCGTTCGACCGCGGCGGTCCCCGTCGCTGCTCCCGTTCGGACCGGTGTCCCGTTCGGACCGGTGCCCCGTTCGGCCCGGTGCCCCGTTCGGCCCGGTGCCCCCGACGTCGTCAGACGACGGTCAGCCCCAGCGGCTTGCCGACCAGGCCGCGACCGCGCGCGCCGAGCGCGCGGGCGACCTCGGTCAGCGCCGCCGCCGCGGCGGAGTCCGGCTCGGACAGCACCACGGGCGTGCCGCCGTCGCCGGCCTCGCGCAGCGAGATGTCGATCGGGACCTGGCCGAGCAGCGGCACGGGCTCGTTGAGGGCGATCGACAGGTTCGCGGCGACCCGGTGCCCGCCGCCGGACCCGAAGATCTCCAACCGCGTCCCGTCCGGCTGCTCCAGCCAGGACATGTTCTCCACCACGCCGACGACGCGCTGGCGCGTCTGGCGGGCGATGGTCCCGGCCCGCTCGGCCACCTCGGCGGCCGCGACTTGGGGCGTCGTGACCACGACGAGTTCGCTGCCGGGCAACAGTTGGGCAATCGAGATGGCGACGTCGCCGGTGCCGGGCGGCAGGTCCAGCAGCAGCACGTCCAGGTCGCCCCAATAGACATCGCCGAGGAACTGCTCCAGCGCTCGGTGCAGCATCGGCCCGCGCCAGATCACGGCCTGCCCGGGCGGGACGAACATCCCGATCGAGACCACCTTCACGCCGTGCGCGATCGGCGGCACGATCATGTTGTCGACCTGCGTGGGCGGGCGGTTGACGCCGAGCATCCGGGGGATCGAGAAACCGTAGATGTCGGCGTCGATCACGCCGACCTCGAGCCCCTGGGCGGCGAGGGCGACGGCGAGATTCGCGGTCACCGAGGACTTGCCGACGCCGCCCTTGCCCGAAGCGACGGCGTACACCTTGGTCAGGGACTCGGGCTTGGTGAAGGGAATCTGCGGGGCCGGGCCGCGCAGATTCTCCCGCATGGTGGCGCGCTGCTCGGCCGTCATCACGCCGAGGTCGACCTCGACGCCGGCGACGCCCTCGACCTGGGCCGTCGCCGCGGTCACGTCGCGGATCAGGGTGGAGCGCATCGGACAGCCCTCGACGGTCAGGTCGATGCCGACGGTCACCTGCGCGCCGGCGGTGCCGTCGGCCGGACCGGGGTCAATCGCCACCGACCGGACCATGCCGAGTTCGGTGATCGGGCGCCGGATCTCGGGGTCCAGGACGGCGGCGAGGGCGGTGCGGATGGCGGCTTCGAGATCGGCGGTCGGTGGGGCCATGGCTCCATCGTAGGCGGCGGTGCTCAGGCCGGTTGACGGCTCTCGCGCAGCCGTTCCTCCACCCCGTCCAGCAGGTCCCGCAATTCCGAGCGGACGAAATCGCGGGTGGCCACCTCGGAAATGGCGATGCGCAGCGCGGACAACTCCCGGGCGAGGAATTCCGTGTCCGCAAGGTTGCGCTCGGCCCGCTGGCGGTCCTGCTCCAGGCTGACCCGGTCCCGATCGTCCTGCCGATTCTGAGCCAGCAGGATCAGCGGCGCGGCATACGAGGCCTGCACCGAGAAACACAGGTTGAGCAGGATGAACGGATATGGATCCCAGCGCAGTCCGAACAGCCCGATGACATTGATCGCGACCCAGACAATGATGAATCCGGTCATATAGACCAGGAATCTGCCGGTGCCCATGAACCGGGCGAACCGCTCGGCAATAGTGCCGAATGCCTCGTCGTCCAGGCGCGGGCGGCGGAACGTTCGCTTGGCCTTCGGGATGTCGATGCGGTCAGCCACGGGTCACCTCCCGGTCCGGGCCGGCCGGCGCCGGCCGGGGCGCGGCCGGCGCCCCGGATCGGCCGGCCGGGGGGTCGGCCGCCGCAGCCTCGGGCGCCACAGCCTCGGCCGCCGCAGCCTCGGGCGCCGCAGCCTCGGCCGCGGTCGGCGCCGTCTTTGCGGCGGCCGCGGTCCGGGCGTCCGCCGTCGCGATCTCGTCGTCCTCGCGCCAGTCGTCGGGCAGCACGTGGTCAAGCACGTCGTCCACGCTCACGACGCCGAGCAGCCGCCGTTCCTCGTCGAGCACCGGCACGCACAGCAGGTCGTACGTCGCCAGGATCCGCGTCACCCGGCCGAGCGGCGCCTCCGCGGTGACCACCTCGACGTCGGTATCGAGGACCGAACCGAGCGCGGCATGCGGGGGCTCGCGCAGCAGTCGCTGGAAATGGGCCGCCCCGAGGAAGCGGCCCGTCGGCGTCTCCAGCGGCGGCCGGGCCACGAACACCATCGAGGCCAGCGCGGCGGGCAGATCGGCGCGCCGGATCTGGGCGAGAGCCGTCGCGATCGACGTCTCCGGGCCCAGCACCACGGGCTCGGTGGTCATCAAGCCACCGGCGGTGTCCTCGTCGTAGGCGAGGAGCCGGCGCACGTCCTTGGCCTCGTTCGGTTCCATGAGTTCAAGCAACTCGGCCGCCTGGGCGGCCGGCAACTCGTGCAGGAGGTCCGCGGCGTCGTCGGGCTGCATGACCTCGAGGACGTCGGCCGCCCGGGCGAGCTCCAGGCCGGACAGGATGGCGACCTGGTCGTCCTCCGGGAGTTCCTCGAGCACATCGGCCAGGCGCTCGTTGTCCAGGGCGCCGGCCACCTCCAGCCGACGGGTGTCGGCGAGGTCGTGGATGACGTCGGCCAAGTCGGCCGGCTTCATGTCCTCATACGCCGCGATCATCATGGCGGCGCTCTGCGCCGCCTGGGTCCCGGCCAGCCCGACGACGCCGTCGACCTCGACGATGAAGGCGTCGCCCCGGCGTCGGCGCAGGCGCAGGCCGCCCCGGTGCGGGACGCCGCGGCGGACGAACAACTTGGTGACCAGCCAGTCGCCCGACCGCTGCCGCTCGATGGCGAGGTCCTCGATCGTGCCCTCGCCGGTGCCGTCGACCAGCTTGACCGAGCGCTCCAGCAGTTCGCCGACCGCGAGCGTCTCCGACGGGCGCTGCTCGAACCGGCGCATGTTCACCAGTCCGGTGCTGATCACCTGACCCGAATCGATGCTGGTCACCCTGGTCAGGGGGAGGAAGACGCGCCGCCGCCCGGGCACCTCGACCACCAGCCCGACGGCGCGCGGGGCGCCCTTGGCGCGGACGATCACGACGACGTCGCGCACCCGGCCCACTTGGTCGCCCAAGGGGTCGAAGACGGCGGTTCCGGCCAGCCGTGCGACGAAGACCGTTGTTGCTGCGCTCACGCTGGCAAGCGTAGACCGGCCGCGCCCGGAGCGCGGTGCCGCCCCCTCCGCGGCGCAGACTCGCGGCGGGCTCGGTCCGGGCGTGACCGCCGCTCAGCGCCTGGGAAGCGGCGCGCGGTGCGCCCAACGCGGAATCCTTGGCTTCGTCCGGGTTCCTCCGACAGACTGAGCGTATGAGTATGCCTCGCCCGAACGCTGTCCCACGCGTCCCGACCCCGCCGCGCGGCGACGCGGTCGCCGTGTACGCGACCTATCTGGACGCCCAGCGTGCGGTCGACTTCCTGTCCGACGAGAAGTTCCCGGTGCAGATGGTCACCATCGTCGGCACCGACCTGCGCATGGTCGAGCGGGTGACGGGGCGGTTGACGTACGGCCGGGTAGCGTTTGCCGGGCTCGCCTCGGGTGCGTGGTTCGGTCTGTTCGTCGGGCTGCTCATCTCGATGTTCTCCGGGAACTTCGCGGCGTTGGGGGTCGCGATCGCGCTCGGCGGCGCCTTCGGCCTGTTGTTCTCGGTGCTGTCCTATTCGATGACGGGCGGGCGGCGGGACTTTACGTCGTCCAGCCAGATCGTCGCCTCGTCCTACGCCATTCTGTGTGCGCCCGAGCGGGCCGGGGAGGCCCGTCGGGTGCTGTCCAACGGGCCGCCCGACGTCGCCCGTGGGGTCGGCGGGGCGGTCGGCGCCGGAGCCTTCGGGTCCGGGACGTTCGGGGGCGGGTCGGCCGGGGGCGGGCCGGCGGGCGGCGCGGCGGGGGGTGCGGCGGGGGGTGGCGCCTTCGGGTCGGGCTCGGCCGGGTCCGGGGCGTTCGGGTCCGGGTCGGCCGGCACGACGCCGCCCGCGAATCCGCGGTGGGGGGCACCGGCGAGTGACGCCGGCTTCGGTTCCCCTGGGGGCGGTCCGGCGGCCGACGCCGGGACGCGGCCCGGGACCGACGCGCCCGCCGGCCCCAAGCGCCCCATCGACCTGCGCTGGCAGACCCCGACGGGCGAGCCCCGCTACGGTGCCATGCGCCCGACGACGCCCGCGCCCGCGACGGAGGCCCCCAGCCCGGGTGGTTCGGCCTGGGCCGGTTCGGCCGGGGCGGGCGGCGGCTCGGCCGCGGGCGGCGGCTCGGCCGCGGGCGGCTCGGCAGCCGGCGTAAGTCCGGCGGGCGGCGGCTCGGCCGCGGGCGGCGTCCGGCCCGATCCTGAGGCGACGCCCCCCGTCCAGGACGACGACGCCGCCACGCCCCGTCCATAGGGGAGTCTCCCGAGCAGACGCTCCCGGATTGGCCGAGAGCGATGGCCGGATCGGTGAGTCGTGTTCGCCTCGGGAGTCGGGTTGGGTTGCCGAGTCAGTACCGTGTTCGCCCAGTCAGTACCAACGGACGGGTCGGCGCCCGTTTTCCGTCACTTTCGGTACTGACTCGGCGCGCACGGTACTGACTCGGCGCGCACGGTACTGACTCGGCGCGCAAGGTACTGACTCGCCGCGCACGGTACTGACTCGGCGTAGCCCCGCCGGGCCGAACGAAACGAACGCACTCGGCGCGCCGGCTCGCGCGCGTCACTTCAGCGACGTGACCCAGTTCTCGACGTCCTCGGGCCGGCGGGCGAGGGCGCCGGAGAGGTTCTCGTTGCCGTCCGCGGTGATGAGCACATCGTCCTCGATCCGAACGCCGATGCCGCGGTACTCCTCGGGCACCGTCAGGTCGTCCGGCTTGAAGTAGAGCCCGGGCTCGATGGTGAAGACCATCCCGGGCTCAAGGATGCCGTCCAGGTAAAGCTCGCCGCGCGCGCGGTTGCAGTCGTGGACGTCCAGGCCCAGGTGGTGCGAGGTGCCGTGCACCATCCACCGGCGGTGGTGCTGACCCTCGGGGGACAGCGCCTCCTCAACGGAGACCGGCAGCAGCCCCCACTCGTCGAGCCGCTGGGCGATGACCTCCATCGCGGCGTCGTGCACGTCCCGGAATCGGGCGCCGGGCTTGGCGACTGCGAAGGCGGCGTCGGCGGCGTCGAGCACCGCGCAGTAGACGCGGTGCTGGGCGGGGTTGAAGGTGCCGTCCACCGGGACGGTCCGGGTGACGTCAGCGGTGTAGAGCGATTCCACCTCGACGCCGGCGTCGAGCAGCAGCAGCCCGCCGCGCGGCACGACGCCGTCGTTGCGGATCCAGTGCAGGGTGGTGGCGTTATCGCCGGCCGCGGCGATGGTCTCATAGCCGACGGCGTTGCCCTCGAGCCGGGCATGGGCGTCGAACGTCGTCTCGATGACGCGCTCGCCCCTCGGGTGCACGATCGCGAATTGCAGCCGGCGCATGACGTGCTCGAAGCCGTCGATGGTTGCGTTGACCGCCGCCCGCAGTTGCTCGATCTCCCAGGCGTCCTTGATCAGACGCAACTCGGAGACGGCCTCGACGAGCGCGGCGTCGGTGAATTCCGCCTCCGCCGCGTCGGCCTCCGCCGCGTCGGTGACCCGGGCGTCGGCCTCGGCCCGGATCGTGCGGACCAGTTCCTCGACCTCGTCGTCCGCGTCCGTGACCACGAGGAGGACGACGCCGTCGCCGACGTCCTTGGCCAGCGCGTCGCGCAACTCGTCGACGTGCCGGGTCTCGATCCCGGTGAGCGTCGCGAGATCCTGCAGCGACGGCCGGGCGCCGACCCAGAACTCCCCGTACCGGGCGTCGGAGTAGAACTGTTCTGTGTCCCTGGCCGCGACCGGCCGAAAATACAGCAGCGCGCGGTGGCCGGTGCGGACGCCGTCGGACCCCGGGTCACCCGCACCCTCAGGAACGGGGTGCAAGACGAGGACGGCGTCGGGCTCCTGGTCCACCCCCAAACCGGTGAGGTGAGCGAACGCGGAATGCGGCCGGAACCGGTAGTCCGTGTCGTTGGACCGCACGCGGAGCCGACCCGCCGGGACGACCAACCGGGCGCCGGGCAGCCGCGCGGAGAGCGCGGCCCGCCGGGCCGCAGTGAACGGCGCGGCGGGGGAGGGCTCGATTCCCAGCTCTGCCCGGGGTCCCCAGCCGCTCGTGACGAACGCCTTGAAGGCCTCGGACTGCGGGCGCAGGGATCGGCCGGAGGGCCGCGGCGGGGCGCCGTCGTCGGCCGGCGGGGCGGGCGAGGGGACCGAAGCGGAGTCGGCCCCGGGCGGGGCGGGACGACGGTCGGAGGCGCCGGAATCGGTCATGCGACCAGTGTGCCACCGCCCAGGTCGGCGAGGGCGCGCCGGAGCGCGGTGTTGAATTCGGCCGGCGCGTCGGTGTTCACGTCGTGCCCCGCGCCGCGCACGACGACGACGCGATGCTTGGGCACGAGCGCCCGGTAGCGGCGTTCCTCCAGCCGAAGGTGATCGCGGGCGCCGTTGACCAGCCAGACCGGGACGCGCAGCTCGCGCATATGCGCCAGCGACGAGCGGCCGGCGAGTTCGGTCAGGGCGTCCGTCACGATGTCCCAGGAGGGCTTCGCCGGGTCCGGGCTGCCGATCGCGCCCGCTCCCGTCACCGTGGCGTCGCCGCCGACGCCGGGCGAGACAGCCGTGCCGCCGGGCGCCGAGCGCCCGCCGGTCATGCCCAGCCGCCAGTTCGTGAGCAGCCTGCGTCCCGCGCGCCGCGTCGCGCCGTGCCCGGCGACGACGGTCCGGGCGACGTCGCGGAACAGGGTGACAGGCTTGCCCTTCGGGTCGGAGCAACACGCCGACGCGACGACGCCGATCAGGTTCCCCGGGTGGGTCGCGGCCCAGGCCAGCGAGGTGTAGCCGCCCAGCGACAGGCCGACGACGACGACCGAGCGGTCGGGGCCGAAGGAGGCCGCGGCGTCGTCGAGCACGCCGAAAGCGCGGTCCAGGCTGAACCGCTCGTGTGCGCGCCGGCCGTGGGCCGGCAGGTCCACTGCGACCGCCTCGTGACCGAGCTCGCGCACATGGTCCAGTTGAGCGGACCAGATGGAACTCGAGGTTCGCATCCCGTGCACGAAGATGACGCCGGGGCGACTGGGGTCGTGGCTGCTCGTCGGGGCTGGGCTGCGCGTCGGGGCTGGGCTGCGCGTCGGGTCATGCGGGCCGGGGGCACTGTGGTCCTGGAGCATCGCCCTCAAGGTTGCCACGCCGGGGGCGGGATGGAGTGAAGGCCCATGACGACCCGGGTGAATATCCTGTGCCCGGCCAGGCTGTTCAGGGCGGGCGGCTCGGCGGCGACTATTTCCCGCGATGCCGGACACGGGGGTCGAAGCGCCGTCGGCCCTCCGGGTCCTTATGCTGTGGCGGTGAGCATCGATCTTCACGCCCACTCCGTGGTCTCGGACGGAACCGGATCGCCGGGACAGGTTGTGGCCGACGCCGCAGCCGCCGGGCTCGACGTCATCGCGCTCACCGACCACGACACGACCGCCGGCTGGGCCGAGGCGGCCGAGGCGGCCCGCCGGCTCGGCGTGGCGCTCGTTCGGGGCGCCGAGATCTCGGCGCGCGCGGACGGAATCGGCGTCCACATTCTCGCCTACCTGCCGGACCCGACCGATCCCGACCTGCTGGGCTTGACGCGCGGCACGCGGTCCGCCCGGGCGGCGCGGGCCCGGCGAATGGTCGAGCGGCTCGGCACGGACTTCCCGATCACCTGGGCCGACGTCGTCGCGCAGACCCAGCCGGGCACGACGATCGGCCGCCCACACATGGCGGACGCCCTCGTCGCCGCGGGCGTGGTGCCGAATCGGCAGGCGGCGTTCGCCGACATCCTGCGGTCGGGCAGCCGCTACTACGAGCGCTACCCCTCGCCGGAGGCTGACGACGTGGTGCGGGTGGTTCAGGCCGCCGGCGGCGTGCCCGTCTTCGCCCATCCGGGTGCGCAATCGCGCGGCCGGATCGTCGACGACGACGCCATTCGCCGGCTCGCCGCGGCGGGCCTGGCCGGGCTGGAGGTTCGGCACCGGGACAACGACGACGAGCAGCGCGCCCGGCTGGCGGGGCTGGCCGCCGAACTGGGTCTGTTCGTCACGGGCTCCAGCGATTACCACGGTGCGGGCAAGCCCAACCGGCTGGGCGAGAACACCACCACGCCCGAGGTCCTGGCCGCGATCGAGGCGGCGGGCCGGGTGGAGGTGATTCGGTGAGCGACGTCTTCGACGTCCGCCTCTTTACCGAGGTCTTCATCACCCTCTTTGTCATCATGGATCCGCCGGGGACGGTGCCGATCTTCCTCGCGCTGACCGGCACGATGGGGCCGCGACAGCGCAATCAGGCCGCGCGGACGGCGGTCCTGGTGGCGCTGGGCGTGGTGGTGGCGTTCGCGGTGTTCGGCCAGAGCCTGCTCAACTACATGCACATCTCGTTGCCCGCGCTGCAGGCCTCCGGCGGGTTGTTGCTGCTGCTGGTCGCGATGGAATTGCTGACCGGTAAGGATGAGCCGCCCGAGCCCTCCGGCAAGGGGGTCAACGTGGCGCTCGTGCCCCTGGGGACGCCGCTGCTCGCGGGGCCGGGGGCGATCGTGGCGACGATGGTCTTCGTGCAGGGCGCCCGCCACGCCGGCGGCGCCGGGCTCGCGGACTGGACGGCGATCGCGGCGGGCATCGTGGCGGTGCACGTGTGCCTGTTCCTCGCGATGCGCTTCGCGAACGTTATCCAACGGGTGCTCAAGGACTCCGGCGTTACGCTGATCACCCGCATCGCGGGCCTGCTCCTCGCCGCGATCGCGGTGCAACTCATGGCCGACGCCGTCACCGCATTCATCAAGGCCGCGGGGTAGGGCGGCGGCGCGAGGTGCCACGGGGGAGGTGTCCGGGGTCCGGGCCGCGGGGCCGCGGTGGCGGGGCCGCGGTGGCGGGGCCGCCGGGGGCCAGCCCAAGGCCGGGTTGCGTCGACCTCAGTTGCGCCGACTCCAGCCGCGCCGACTCCAGCCGCGCCGAGTCAGTACCTGCGGTGCCGAGTCAGTACCTGCGGTGCTGAGTCAGTACCTGCGGTGCCGAGTCAGTACCTGCGGTGCTGAGTCAGTACGGTGCGCGCCGAGTCAGTACTGAACGGTCGTTGGATGTCCGATTTCTGGCTCTTTCGGTACTGACTCGCGGCGTCCCGTTCTGACTCGGCGCGCACGGTTCTGACTCGCGGGGTCCCGTTCTGACTCGGCGCGCACGGTACTGACTCGCGGGGTCCCGTTCTGACTCGCGGCGTCCGGTGCTGTTTCGCGGCGTCCGGTACTGCTTCGACGGCCGGAAGTTGCCGGCCCGGCAGTGGGTCCGCGGGGTCGATCGGCCGTTCAACCCGCGGGCGTCGGAGCGTTCCGCCGCAGCCGCGCGGACAGCAGTTTCGCGCCCAATCGGCCGAGGTCGGACAGTTCGTCCCAGCTGACGCGCACCACCCACCACCCGGCGTCGACCAGCGCGTCGTGCCGACGCTTCTCGGCCCGAAGGCGATCGACGGGAGAGCCGAAGTCGGCCCCGGAGTACTTCATCGCGCCGTCGAACTCGATGCCCACCCGCACATCGGCCCAGCCGAGGTCGAGCCGAAAGGTCCCGGCGCTCGTCGCGACCTCGAGCTGCGGAGTCGGAGTCGGCGCCCCGGCGCGGCAGGCCGCGAAGCGCACCAGGGATTCGCCGGGGGACTCGGACCGCGCATAGGCCGCGGCGATGACCGCCCGGGCCTGTCGAATTCCGCGCGCGCCGGCCATCGAGTCGACGATGTGCCCGATCCGGGCCGCGCTCGCGCCGCGGCGCAGCGCGGAGTCGGCGACGACCAGGGCGCCCTCGGCCGGTAGCGATCGGGCGCAATCGACCACCGCGCGCTCGAGCGAAACGACCGGAACCCCTCGCAATTCGGCCCGGTCCGCCGGGGGAAGGTGGATCCAATGTCGCCGGAGGGCGCCGTCCGAATCGTTTCGGGTCCGGGGGACACTCACCTGAGTGATATGCACCAAGGGCGCCAATCGCCAGGTCCAACAGCCCCAGAGCAGGGCCGCCGTCGAGTGGCTGAACCAGTACGGGGTCCGGAGCGTCTCGATCACGCCGCGGACCTCGGCGAGGACCTGGGCCTCTCGACGCCGGCTTGCGTCCGCGGCCGGGGGAACGGGGACGAAGACGCCGCGGCGGACGCGGCGAATCTCGCCCCGGGCGAGCGCATCGGCCCACCACGCCTGTTGCCGTACAGACGGGTTGAAAGCGTCGGGCACAGGGCGGGGTTCGAGGTCCATGTCGACAGCCTGGCGGGTAGCGGGCCGGCAGAGCGCCCGCGAGGCCGGGCGCCTGTGGAGAACTAGGTTGAGCCGGCGGCTGTGGACGAGTTGCCGCGCTCGGCCGGCGGTGTGCGGCGCCGCGGTGCTTCCCATGGCCAACACCGCGACCCGCGTTCATCGAGCCGCGAAGCCGGGTTCGGGTCGGTGAGCGGCCTGGCGACCGGCCATCGAGCAGCGCACGGCGATCAGAACAGTGGGCGATCGCCCGCCCACTCGAAGCGGCCGGTGCTCGAGTTCCAGCGCACCAGACGATTATCGAAGGCGCGATGGTGGTTGGCGCAGAGCACTCGCATGTTCTCCTTGCTCTCTTCGCCGCCCAGCGAGTGGGGTGTCAGGTGAGCGGCCTCGAGCACTTGCGACTGCCTGACAGGGCAATCGGGAAACCCACAGGCTTCGCCATAGGTGCGCAGAGCGAGGTCGCGGGCCTGCTCCTGGCTCGTCCGTGCCCGCGCGAGAACTGTCGCGTCGGGCCTCGTGACATTCCAGTCCTCATTCCACTCGTCGGGGGCTTCCTCCCGGATCTCGTCGTCGGTGGGTTCCCTCCGCATCTCGACGTCGGCGTCGGCCAGCCAAGCGCGAAGGAACGGGTTGTGCCAGGCGTCGTTCGGCGTGTTGCGGAAAGCACGGAGCCCGTCGGCGGCGTCGGCCAGGGCGAGCCTGATGGCGTCGTGGATGAGGGCTAGCGAGAACTGCTGCGCGCTCGTCCCTTGGATAAACGCGGAGGTGCCCGCAAGTCCGTTCGTGTAACACGTCAGATCGAGTCCGCCGGGTCGATCGTCGACAATTCGGCGAACGCCCTTCGGCACGTGCGCGCCGACCCGCACCTGCCATCCATTCACCGCGCCGTGGTCAACGTTGACGATGAGCGCTTCCGTCCATCCGATGCAGACGACGGCCGCCCTGGCGCTCCATCGTCTGCGCCGGTTGCTCGGCAGGCAGGAAAACGAAAAATCGCGCTTCGGATCAGTCCCTAACCGCGCAATCTCGCTGTACGCCTGAAGGATGGCGCAGACCTCCGGCATGCCGGGGAGCCGGAGGAAGCGGTCGAACTGCTCGCGTCCCGTCGTAAGGTCGCCGGACGCACCGAGATGCTGATCCGGATCGGGATCGATCCCGAGTTCACGACGTCGTCTTTCGAAGCGACCGGCGAGGTCCCCCAACCACGTTTCACTGGCGAAGTCGGACACGCTTGAAGTATCCCATAAGGTCGAATCAGACCGACGCCCGAGGACGCGCACGCAGCCGCATACCTGCCGGTCACGGCGCCGCCGAAGCTCAACACGAACGTGTTGGGCGCACCGCCGCCCCAGCGTTCGTGCCGCCGGCCGCGATCGGTGCGCGACAACGAACGTGGTTGCCGCCAGGATGCGTGGGCGAGGCGTGGTGACTCCCTTGTCGAGTGGCAGATCTCGCGGCGCTGAGAAGCCGCGTGCGCCGGCGCCGCGGCCAAGCTACCCGGTCGCCGCCCGCGCGGCCTTGACGTGCATCAAGGCCTGCGCACTCCCGGGTGCGGCCCCGGCGCGGGTGTCATCACCCGGCGTCGGCACCCGCGCGCGCCGCGGCCCGCGCCGCCGGGCCGGCGGCCTCGATGACCCGGGCGACGATGCCGTCGTCGTGGGCGGCCGAGACGAACCAGGCCTCGAAGGCCGACGGCGGCAGGTGGACCCCGCCGTCGAGCATGGCGTGGAAAAAGGCCGCGTAGCGGCCGGCGTCCTGGCGCCGGGCGTCGTCGTAGGTCAGGACGGGCTCGTCGGCGAAGAAGACGGAGAACAGGGTGCCGACCCGCTGGACCCGGTGCGGGACCCCGGCGGCCGTCAGGGCGTCCGAGACCCCGGCCGAGATTGCGTCGGCGGCGGCGTTCAGGCGGACGTACAGGGCGTCGTCGAGCAGGCGCAGCGTGGCGACCCCTGCGGCCATCGCAACGGGGTTCCCGGACAGCGTGCCGGCCTGGTAGACCGGCCCGAGCGGGGCCAGCAGCTCCATCAGCTCCGCGCGCCCGCCGAAGGCCCCGACGGGCAGCCCGCCGCCGATGACCTTGCCGAAGGTGAGCAGGTCCGGCGTCCAGCCCTCGACGGCGCCCTCGAGGCCGTACATCCCGGCCAAGCCGGCGCGGAAGCCGGTGAGCACCTCGTCCAGGATGAACAGCGCGCCGTGCTCGTGGGCGAGCCGCGCCAGGCCGGCGTTGAATCCGGGCGGCGGCGGGACCACGCCCATGTTGGCGGGCGCGGCCTCGGCGATGATGCAGGCGATCTCGCCCGGCCGGGCGGCGAAGGCGGCGGCGACGGCGTCGAGATCGCCGTAGGGGACCACGGTGACGTCGCGGGTGACCGACTCCGGGACGCCGGCGGAGTCCGGCATGGCGAACGTAGCCAGGCCGGAACCGGCCGCGGCGAGCAGCGCGTCCACGTGGCCGTGGTAGCAGCCCGCGAACTTGATCACGCCGGCGCGGCCCGTGGCCGCCCGGGCGAGCCGGATCGCGGACATGGTCGCCTCGGTCCCGGAGGAGACGCAGCGGATCGATTCCGCCGCGCCCACGCGGGCGGTGATCTCCTGCGCCAGCCTGACCTCGGCCAGGCTGGGCATGCCGAAGGACAGGCCGCGGTCGACGGCGGCGTGGACGGCGCCGAGCACGGCGGAGTGGGCGTGGCCGAGGATCGCCGGCCCCCAGGAGCCGACCAGATCCACGTACTGGCGGCCCTCGACGTCGGTCAAGGTCGCGCCCCGCGCCGAGGCGATGAATCGCGGGGTGCCGCCGACCGAGCCGAAGGCCCGCACGGGGGAGTTCACGCCGCCCGGGATCAGGGATTTGGCGGCCTCGAACCAGCCGGCGTTCCCCCGCGGGGTCGCGCCGGCTGCCGGGCTTGGGGTCCGGTCACTCATCTCAGCGTCCCTCCCGCAGCGAGCGGGCGACCTCGGTCGCCCAGTAGGTGGCGATGATGCTCGCCCCCGCCCGCCGGATGGCGAGCAGGGTCTCCAGAATGGTCGCCTCGCGCCCGATGAAGCCGGCCGCCGCGGCGGCCTCGACCATCGCGTACTCGCCCGAGACCTGGTAGGCCGCGACCGGAATGTCGACGGCGCGGGCGGCGTCGGCGACGATGTCCAGGTAGGCCAGGGCGGGCTTCACCATGACGATGTCGGCGCCCTCGGCGACGTCGAGGGCGACCTCGCGCGCCGCCTCCCGGCGGTTGGCGGGGTCCTGCTGGTAGGCGCGCCGGTCGCCGGTGAGCTGGGATTCGACGGCGTCCCGGAACGGCCCGTAGAACGCCGAGGAGTACTTGGCCGCGTACGCGAGCAGGCCGGTGTCCGGCCGGCCGGCGGCGTCGAGGGCGGCCCGGACGGCGCCGACCTGCCCGTCCATCATGCCGCTGAGGCCGAGCAGGTCGGCGCCTGCCTCGGCCTGGGCGAGGCCGACCGACCGGTATCGCTCCAGCGTGGCGTCGTTGTCCACCCGGCCGGCGGCGTCGAGGACGCCGCAGTGCCCGTGATCGGTGAACTCGTCCAGGCACAGGTCGGAGATGATGACCAGGTCGCCGCCGACCTCCGCGGCGAGTTGGGCGAGGACCCGGTTGCCGATGCCGTTCGGGTCGTCGGCGGCCGAGCCGAGGGCGTCGCGCCGCTCGGGCACGGCAAAGAGCATGATCCCGCCGACGCCGGCCGTGGCCGCCTCGACGGCAGCCCGCCGCACGGTGTCCGTGGTGTGTTGCACGACGCCGGGCATCGACGTGATCGGGGCCGGTTCGCTCAGGCCTTCCTTGACGAACAGCGGCTGTAGGAGGCCGGCGGGGTCCAGCCGGTGCTCGGCGGCCAGGCGGCGCATGGGGGCGGTGGTGCGCAGCCGGCGGGGGCGATGGGTGAGCATGGCGTTCTCCGGGTCAGGGGATCGGGTCGGTGGGATCGGCCGGGGCCGGGGCCGCGGCGGTGCGGTCGGCGAGCAGGCCGAGCAGCGCGGCGGCCAGGGCGTCGTCCGTTGGGCTGTCCGCGACGGCGTCGACCCGCAGCCCCGTCTCGCGGGCGGCGCGCGCGCTCGGCGCGCCGCCGCAGAGCACGGCCGTGGCGGGGTGGATCGCCGGCGGCAGGGCCCGGGCGATCGATCCGGAGGTGACGACGACGGCGTCGTACCGGCCGTCGGCCAGGTCGCGGACCGTGCCGGCGGGTACCGGCCGGGGCACGGTGCGGTAGGCCGGCACCGCGCGCACGGCGTGGCCGAGCGAACGCAGTCCGTCGGCGAGCGCCGGGTCGGCGAGACTCGAGGCGGGCAGCAGCACGGCCGCCGGCGCGCCGGCCGAGTCGGCGACCGCCCGCGGCCAGGCGGCGAGCAGGTCGTGCGCGCTGTAGCGCGGCCCGGGCGGCAGGAAGTCGACCCGGCCGCCGGCAGCCGCGACGGCGGCGGCCGTGCCCGGCCCGACCGCCGCGACCCGGGTGCCCGCGGGCACGGGCGGGCGCCTGCCGCCCAGCACGGCGTCGACTGTGTTCGGCGAGGTCAGCACCAACCACCCGAACTGCCCGGCCGCGAGATCGGCCAGCGCGGCCTCGAGGGGGGCGGGATCCGCAGGCGGGGCAACTCCGATCAACGGGACGACGTCGGCCCGGACGCCGTGCGCCTTCAGCAGTTCGACCAGCGCGCCGGCCCGCTCCGCCTGGCGACACAGCAGCACCCGGGCCGCCCGGGCGGCGGGCCGGGCCGGGCGGCCGCGGATCGGGGTCGGGCTCGAGGTCATCGATTCGCGGGGATGAGGGCGCCGGCCCCGGCGACCAGGAGGTCCGCGGCGACCTGCACCCCGACGGCGACGGCGGCGTCGACGTACCCGCTGCCGATCCGCAGGTGCGCCGTGCGGCCGTCCGGGGAGAAGACCCCGGCGCGGAGGGTCAGTTCGCCGCCGACCACCTCCGCCAGCGCGCCGACCGGCGCTGAGCAGCCGGCGTCGAGCGCGCACAGCAGCGCCCGCTCGGCGTCGACGGCCGCGTGCGCGGCCGGGTCGTCGAGCCGGCCAAGCGCGGCGCCGAGCGGCGTCTCCAGGTCGGCGGTGCGGCACTCGACGGCCAGCGCGCCCTGGACGGGGGCGGGCAGCATGTCGGGTCGATCGTCGATCCGATCCGCCCGGCCGAGCCGGTTCAACCCCGCGGCGGCGAGCACGACGCCGTCGAACCGCCCCTCGTCCACCGCGGCGAGCCGGGTGTCGACGTTGCCGCGGATGCCCACCACGTCCAGGTCCGGCCGCAGCCGCAACAGCTGTGCGGCGCGGCGCGGCGAGCCGGTCCCGATCCGGGCGCCGGCCGGCAGTTGCGCCAGCGTGCGCCCGCGGGCGCACAGCGCGTCGTCGGGGTCCTCGCGGCCGGGCACGCACGCCAGCGCGATGCCGTCGGGTTGGCGCGCGGGCAGGTCCTTGCCGGAATGCACGACGACGTCGACCTCGCCGCGGGCGAGCGCCTCGCGGATCGCGGTGACGAAGACGCCGGTCCCGGACATCGCGGCGAGCGGCCCGATGCGCACGTCGCCCTCGGTTCGGATGGTGACCAGTTCGACGTCGCGACCGGTGGCTGCCCGCAGCGCGGCGGCGACCAGGCCGCTCTGGGTGACGGCGAGCGCGGATCCCCGAGTGCCGAGGCGAAGTGCGGTCATGTGGACACCTCCGGACGTGCGGCCGGCCTCTCGGCCGGCGCGGCGGCATGCGGACCGGCCGGCCTCTCGGCCGGCGCGGCGGCAAGGGAGTCGTCGGCGGAGTCGAGCCCCGCCACCGTCGGGCGGCGCGCGCCGGTCGGCAGGCAGCACCGGACGGCGCAGACGTCGGGCATCGGGCCGAGGTCGGTGAGATGCTCGCGCGGCCGGCTCGGGTCGAGTCGTTCCACGATCAGGTCGGCCAGCCCGGTGACGAACCGGGGGTCGCTGCCGGGCGTCGGCACCCGTCGGTAGACGACCTCCCGCTTGTCGGCGACCTCGCGGGCGACGACGTCCAGGTCCCAGTGCACCTCGACGTGGTCGGTGATAAAGCCGATCGGGACCACCAGGACCGCCGCCCGCCCGGCGTCGGCCAGGTCCTCGATCACGTCGCCGATGTCAGGTTCCAGCCACGGGATGTGCGGCGCTCCCGACCGGGACTGGAAGCACAGCCGGTGGTTGAGGGCGGTCGGCTCGACGCCGAGGCTCGCCGCGGCCCGCCGCACCACCTCGGCGACGACGGCGCGGTGTTGGCGCAGGTAGTAGTCGCCGCCCGCCGCCTCGGGGCCGGCGGCTGCGGCGGCCGCCGTGGGGATGGAGTGGGTGGTGAAGAGCACCTCGATCCGGTCCAGCGGGATCGGCCCCGCGGCCGGGCTCGCGGGCGTGCCCAGGCCGGGCGCGGCGCCGTCGCGCAACTCGGCGACGCCCGTGGCGACGCCGTCGGCGAACGGCAGCAGGAAGCCCGGGTGGTCGAAGTAGGGCCGGATCTTGTCGATCGTGACCCGCTGCGCCAGGTCGCCCACGGCGAGCGCCGCGGCGAAGTCCTCCCGGTACTGCCGGCAGGAGGAGTAGCCGGAATAGGCCGAGGTCACGAGGGCGAGCAGACGGCGCCGGCCGTCCCGGTCCGCCTGTTCGACGACGTCGCCGAGCATCGGGTGCCAGTTCCGGTTTCCCCACAGCACCGGCAGGTCGAGGCCGCGGGCGGCCAGTTCGGCCTCCACCTGCGCCCGCAGCCGCCGGTTCTGCTCGTTGATCGGGGAGACGCCGCCGAGCGTGCGGTAGTGCCCGGAGACGGCGATCAGCCGCTCGTCGGGGATGCCCCGCCCGGCGGTGACATTGCGCAGGAACGGCAGGATGTCTTCCGGCCCCTCCGGGCCACCGAAGGAGGTCAGCAGGACGGCGTCGTAGGCGAGGGTCACAGCAGTCCTTCGACGAGTTCGGCCGGGTCGACTCGGCGGCCGGTGAAAAACGGGGTCTCCAGGCGCACGTGCCGGCGCGCCTCGGCGCCCCGCAGGTGCCGCATCAGGTCCACGGTGTGGTGCAGTTCGTCGGACTCGAGGGCCAGGACGAACTCGTAGTCGGAGATCGCGAAGGCGGAAATGGTGCTGGCCTGCACCTGGGGATATGTGGCGCCCATCTGCCCGTGCTCGCGCAGCATCGCCGCGCGCTCGGCGTCCGGGAGCAGGAACCACTCGTGCGAGCGGACGAAGGGATATACGGTCAACCAGCGCAGCGTGCGGTCGGTGACGAAGGCCATCGGCACGTGCCGCTTGTTGAACTCCGCCGGGCGATGCAATCCGACGCCGGTCCAGACCAGGTCCAGCGTCCGGCCGAGCGCGGTGCGCCGGAAGGTCCGGGCCGCGGCCTGGATCGACTCCGGCGTCGGGCCGAGCAGCCAGATCATGGCGTCCGCGTCCGCCCGCATCGCCGAGACGTCGTAGAGCCCACGCACGGTGACGCCGGCGGCCTCGATCGCGTCGACGGCGGCCGCCGTCTCGGCGCCGAGGGCGGCGGGATCGGTCAGGCCCGCCGTGCGGGCCGTGCGCCGGTAGACGAGGTACGCGGCGTAGCGGATTTCCTTATTCACCTCGGCCGGCTTCCTGCCGGCGACAATCGCGGTCATACTGCCTTCCGTCGGGCTCGGGAATCGGCTTGCGTCAGCCCAGTCTGCCGGCTGTTCGACGGGCGTCGTCCACCACCGCCGCCAAACCGGTGCCGGCGACGAACGAACCGGCGAAGTCCAGGCCGTCACCGGCCAGGGCGCGGGCGGCGGCCACCCGCTCGGCGTGTTCGGTGTCCGCCCGCGGCATCGCGTACCGCCACCGCACCATCGCCGAGTCCACCAACGCCGCCGCGGGGACGTCGAAGCCGAGCAGCGTGCTCGCGTCCCGCAGCGCGGTCGCCAGGGAATCCGGCGCGGCCGGGATGCCCTGGCCGTCGCGACCGTAGGACAGGCGCAGCACGTGCCGCCCGGGGCCGGCGGCCTCGGCGAGGAAGGGCCACTTGGCGGTGGCGTGGGTCAGCGCCTTGGCCTGCACCCCACGGGTGCGGGCGGAGACCAGCAGGCCGGTGCCGCGCGGCAGGGCGTCCAACTCGGGCCGGTCGACGACGAGCGTGGCCAGCAGAATGTCGCAGGTCCGGGCGGCGGCCAGCCGCTGCGCGGCCGCCGGGTCCAGGCCGGCCACGAGTTGCCCCAAAGCGGCGCCCGGCACCGCCAGGACCACCTGCTCGGCCTCGATCTGCGCGGCGCCGGCCCCGGTGGCGCCGGCCCCGGTGGCGCCCGCCCCGGTGTCGCCCGGCCCGGTGTCGCCCGCCCCGACCGTCAGCCGGAAGCCGCCGGCCGTGCGGGTGACCGAACGCACCGGGCAGCGGCGCTCGATCGTGCCGCCGGCCGCCTCGATCTCCTCCACCAGCGCGAGGACCAGGGTGTGCATGCCGCCCTCGAGCCCCGCGACGGCGGAGCCTGCCTGGCCGGCGCCGCCGCGCAACTCGACCACGGACCCGGCCAGGGTGCCGGTGCGGGCGAACAACTCGCGCAGTCGGGGCGCAATGACGTCGACGTCGAGCAAGTCCGGATCGGCCGAGTGCACGCCCCCGACCACGGGCTCCACCAAACGATCCACCGCCAGGTCGCCCATCCGGGCCCGGACGAGGGCGCCGAGGGTGGTCACGCCGTTGGGCGACCACCCGACGTCGGGCGGCAGGGTGAGGTCCTGCGCGGCGCGGGCCGCGCCGTCGGCGCCGAGCACGGCGACGACGTCCGGCCGCCTCGGGTCGGCCGGGATCCCGAGGTGCCCGCCCACGGGCAGCGGCGCCGCGAGGCCGTCGTCGTACACCCACGCCCCGACCGGACTGGGCTCGCGGATCAGCTCGGTCAGGTCCAGCTCCGCGAGTAGTTCCGGCACGGCCGGCCGGGCGACGGCGTAGGCGTCCGCGCCCGCGTCCAGTTCCAGCCCGGCCACTTTGTGCCGCCCGACGACGCCCCCCAGCCAGCGGGACGCCTCCAACACGCACACCCGCCGGCCCGCCCGGGCCAGGTGATAGGCGACCGTCAGCCCGCCGACCCCCGCGCCGACGACGACCGTCGAGCCAGACGTCGAGCCCGACGTCATGCCGCGTGCACCTCCTCGACCAGGGCGGTGAGCACCGCCGGGTCGGCCGACGGCGGCACGCCGTGGCCGAGATTGAAGATATGTCCCGGCGCGGTCCGGCCGGCCACGACGACGGCCCGGGCGCGGTCGCGCCACAATGCTTCGGGGGCGAACAACAGCGCCGGGTCGAGGTTGCCCTGGACCGGACAGTCGCCGCCCAAGGTCCGGATCGCCCCGGCCAGGTCCGTGCGATGGTCGACGCCGACGACGTCGGCCCCCGCCGCCCGCAGCGCCCCGAGCAGGTGACCCGTGCCGAGCCCGAAGTGGATCCGCGGCACCGTGTCCTGCAGGGCCTCGAAGACCCGGGCCGAGTGCGGCGCGACGAACTCGCGGTAATCGGCCAGGGACAGGGCGCCCGCCCAGGAATCGAACAGCTGGATCGCGCTCGCGCCCGCCGCGATCTGTGCGCGCAGGAATGCGATGGACCCGTCGGCCGCCCACCGGGCGAGCGCGTGCCACGTGTCGGGGTCGCGGTACATCAAGGTCCGGGCGGCGAGGTGGTCGCGGCTCGGCCCGCCCTCCACCAGGTAGCTCGCCACGGTGAACGGGGCGCCCGCGAAGCCGATCAGGGGCGTCGCGCCCAACTCGGCCGTTGTCGCGCGCACGGCGGCGTCGATCGGCGCGAACGCGTCCGGCTCGATCGGCCGCAGCCTCGCCACTCGCCCGGCGGTGCGGATCGGCTCGGCAACTACCGGGCCGCGGCCCGGCACAATGTCCAGTTCGACGCCGGCAAGCTTCGCCGGCACGACAATATCCGAGAAGAAAATAGCCGCGTCTACCTTGTGTCTGCGCACTGGCTGCAGCGTTATTTCAGTAACCAAATCCGGAACTAGACAAGCGTCCAACATGCCGATACCGGCTCGGGCGGCCCGGTACTCCGGCAGCGAGCGGCCGGCCTGGCGCATGAACCAGACGGGGGTACGTTCAGGACGTTTCCCCCGACATGCGGCGATCAGTGGGGAATCGGTGGTCGTCCCCGTGCGCAGCGGATGATTTTCCGGCAGATTCACAAGCGCCCTTCACATCGGTCGGGAAGGCCCCGCGCATCGCGGCGCGGCAGGTAGCCAGGTTACCAGCGCGGCTTGGACGCCATAGCTGCACCCTTGTGCGCTGGGGTAAAGTCCGTTGCGTGTTGGTAGCCCTGTCTACCGCCGTTCCGGGGCGAAACCTGGGCCAGGTTGCGGCAATCGGCAGCGTGGCCGAGCCCATCGCCGGCTGGGCGGCGGAAAAAGGAGTCGCGGCGGGCGTCGTCGTGCTCTCGACCTGTCACCGGGCCGAGCTGTACCTTGACGTCGCCGCGCCCGACCGGGCCGTCGGCGATCTCACGGCCGAGATTCTCGTCCGCCTCGCGTGCGCGGGCCACCCGCAGGGCGACGAGCTTCCCTTCGAGCGGCACGACGGCGCCGCCGCGGCGGACCATCTCTTCGCCGTCGCCTCAGGCCTGCGCTCGGCCGTGGTGGGGGAGAACGAGATCGCCGGCCAGGTGCGCCGCGCGCTCACCGTAGCCCGGGCCGCCGGCCGCACGACGCCCCTGCTCGAGCGGTCCTTCCAACGTGCCGCCCGGGCCTCCCGGGAGGTGCGGTCCAGCACCGGGATCGGCGGCGCCGGCCGGTCGGTGGTCTCCGCCGCGCTGGACCTGGCGGGCATTGAGCAGCCCGAGGCCGCCCTCCTCATCGGCACCGGTTCCTTCGCCCGGGTGGTCGCCACCGACCTGCGCCGGCGCGGGGTGCGGACGTTATTCGTCCACTCCCCCAGCGGGCGGGCCGCCGCCTTTGCCGAGCGGCACGGTGCCATCGCCGTCGACGCGGGCCAATTGGGCGCCGTCCTGCGCCGGGTCGACGTGGTGATCGGGTCCTCCGGCACGGGCGTCCAGTCGATCTCCGCCGACGACGTCGCCGCGGCCGTCCTCGAGCGGCCCCGGCCACTCGCCGTCGTCGACCTCGCCCTGGTCCCCGACGTCTCGCCGGACATCGCCGCCTTCGAGGGGGTCACCCGGGTCGGGCTCGACGACGTTGCCGCGCAGACCTGTCCCGCCTCCCGGGAGGCGGTCGAGCGGGCGCTTGCCCTGGTCACCGCGCACCGGGACGAGTTCATGGCCGGTGAGGCCGAACGCGCGGCCGACCCGATCGTCGTCGCGCTGCGCCGGCACATTGCCGACCTGGCCGAGCGCGAACTGAGCCGACTGCCTGCGGATACGGCCCCTGAGGAGCGCGAGCTGGTCGCCGCCACGCTGCGCCGGATGACCCAGTCACTGCTGCATCAGCCCACGGTGCAGGCGCGTCACCACGCCCGCCAGGACGCGGCGGGCGACTACGTGCGCGCATTGCGTACCGTCTTCGGCGACAGCGTGCAGCACAGCGTCCCGAGCTGACGGCGCCGGCGCCGGATCCCGGGGCACCGCCGGATCCCGTTCGCGCCGTCGCCGCCGGCTACCCCAAATCGGCCGGACAAAGCACCCGCGGCTTCTCGAAACTGTCCAACCCGAACCTTCGCCAGAGGTTCACATTGGGGACGTCACTTCCCGCCGCCGCCGATCGTCAAAGGAGTGCGAGTGCCTTCCGGGCAGGCGCGAGGCCCCGCGGGCGGTTCCCTCCGGTCCGCCGGCGGGGCGTCGCGACGTCCCACTCCGCGCCGGTCCGGCTCGGTCGAAGCGGCCCGTCCCTGGTCAGGGCGGGCCGCTTCGGGTGGTGGTCAGCCCCGCGCTCCCTGGGTCAGGATCGACGGCGGGTCGGTGAGTTCGCTCGCGGGCGGCGCCTTGATGTCGGTCTTGACGCCCCAGTCCGTGAAATCCATCGAGGTCTTCGTGCCCAGCACCTCGAACCTGATCCTGACCGGCCGCTTCTTCTCATCGATCCAGTAGGTGTAGACGGCCTCGGCCGGGAGATCGGCACCTTGCTCCCTGAGCTTCTCGAACGACAAGCGCTGGGACTCGGC
>JAVBMU010000077.1:0-21005 GCA_031552185.1 Cellulomonadaceae bacterium
CGGCCGAGTCGGCGGCGCGGGCGCGGGAGGAGCTTGCCGCCGAACTCGGCCGACGGCCGATGCCGAGCCCCGAGATCGTCGCGCTGGCCGGGCGGATCCGACGGGCGATTCGGGAGAACCGCCCCGAGAACGAGAACGAACTGCTCCGAACGGACCCGACCAGCGCGGCGCGCGCCGCCGGCGCAACCGTCACGGCGTCGGTCGAGGGGCAGGTGGCCGGCGCTGCCGGCGCCTACGACGCCCTCGCGACCCCGCCTGCCGGCGCGCCGACGCGCGCCCCGGTACCGGTCGATCCGCCGTCCGCCGCATCGCCCGGCTTCGCGGTGGCCGCGGCGCAGGCCGCGCCCGACCCGGTCCCGCCCCAGGACCTGACGCTCGACGCCGACGTCGCCGCCACCGACCGGCGGATCGCCGACTCGGGCATCGACACGCCGGTCAGCCGCGAGGTGCCGGACGGACCGTTCGAGCGCTCCCGCCGAGCCCGGGGGGAGTTGGGCGACCTGGCGCAGCGGGCCCCCGCGCAGATCGCGGCCGAGCACTCCCGGGCCATCGATCGGGCGCAGGCCGACCTGACCCGGCTGCAGGGGCAGGCCGTCGCGGCCCTGCGGTCGGGGCGCGGCAGCACGGTCGCGGCGGTGGCCGGCCGCCAGTCGGACCTGATCAGCGCCGAGGAACAGCTCCGCGAGGCGGTCGGGCAGCGCGCCCGCGCCGACTACGACGAGGCCCGCACGCAGGTCGAGGCGCTGCTCCAACCGCTCGCCCGCACGGCGCTCGCTCGGTGGGACGCCGGCCTGGCGAGCCTGTCCCTGCGGTTCCGCGACCGCCTCGCGCGGGTGCAGGCGTGGGTCGACGAACGCCACGCGGGTGCGCTCGGCGCGATCGTCGCCCTCGGGGACTACGTCGTCGGCCTGCCGTCCTGGGTGAGCGCGGAGTATGTCGACGCCGAACGGGAGTTCGGCGATGGTGTGGTGGCCCTGCTCGAAAGCATCTCCGCCGACGTCGACGGCGTCGTCCTCGCCGCGCAGGGGATCGTGCGCCGCGCGCGGGTCGCGATCGACGGCGAGTTCGGGGCGATGGAGCGGCGTTTTCCGGCGTGGGCGGAGCGCGAGCGGGCCCGGTTCGCCGGCCTGCTCGACGGACTGGACGGGCAGATCGCGGCCGCCCGCACCGGCTTTGTGCGGGACGTCTCGGTGCGGGCCGTCGCCGCCGTCAACGAGGTCCACGCGACCGCACAGGCCGCGCGGCAGGCGGCCGGCGGGCTGATCGGCGAGGTGGTCGCAGCGATCGAGGAGTTCGCCGAGGACCCGGTCCGGGCGATCATCGATGGTCTGCTGCGGCTGGTCGGCATCCCGCCCGCCGAGTTCTGGTCCCTGCTCCAGCGCATCGAGCACGTCATGGCCGACATCGCCGACGACCCCGAGCGGTTCGTCAACACCCTGGTGGCCGGCCTCCGGGCGGGCTTCGAGCGGTTCTTCGAAAACTTCGGCGGCCACGTGTTGCGCGGGTTCTGGGACTGGCTCTGCTCCGGCCTGAAGACCTCCGTGCCGCTGCCGACGGAATTCACCCCGCTGTCTTTGGCGCGGTTCGCGCTGGAATTGATGGGCATCACGTGGCCGCGCGTGCGCGAGGTCCTGATCGAGCACCTCGGGCCGCAGGCGGTGGAGGTCATCGAGCAGGCCTGGCGCCTGATCTCGGCCCTCGTCGAGCGGGGGCCGGCCGGCATCGTGGAACTGATCCGGGACAAGCTCTCCCCGGCGACCATGATCGAGGCCATTCTCGAGGCTGCGGTCGAGTACCTGGTCGAGACGCTGATCAAGCAGGTGGCCGTCCGGGTGGTCGCGATGCTCAACCCGGTGGGCGCCGTGGCCGCGGCCATCGATCTGATCTACCAGGTGTGCGCCTGGGTCTTCCGCAACGCCGCGCGGATCTTCCGGTTCGTGCAGGCTGTGGTCGACGGCGTCGCGGACGTGGTGGCGGGCAAGGTCGCCGGCCTCGCGGCCGGCGTCGAACGGGCGTTGGCGACGCTCGTCGGGCCGGTCATCGACTTCCTGGCCGGCCTCCTGCACCTGGGCGGCCTGCCGGATCAGGTGGGCGACGTCGTCGTGAAGCTGCAGACCGTCGCGCTGGCCGCGCTGGACGCCGTCGTCGGCTTCGTGGCCGGCCGCGCCCGGGCCCTGCTCCGGGCCGCCGGCGTCGGCGGCCCGCCGGCCGAAACCGGGCCGAGCGAAACCGGGCCGAGCGCCGCCGCGGCGAGCGGAACCGGGGGGAGTGCGGACGGCGAACTCGGCACTACGGTCCGGTTCGCGGCCGACGGCGAGACGCACCGCACCTGGATCGAACGGGTCGGGACCGAGGCGACGCTGATGGTCGCCTCCGCGGCGCAGGCCATCGAGGCGAGGATCGCCGAGTGGCGGGGCAAGCTCGCGACGATGGAAGGGCAGCGCCGGACCGACGCCGAGGCCGCGCTGGCGGCGCTCTCGGCCGCCGTGCGGGTGCTCGATGCGCAGGCGGACGCCCTCGCGCCGCAGTTCGCGGCCGCGGTCTTGGCCGCGCGGGGGAGCGGCCGCCCGGGGAGCGGCACACCGGGAAGCGCCCCACCGGAGCACGCCGGGCCGGACGATTCGGCGATCGAGGCCGGGCAACGGAACCTGGCCGCCCTGCTGCGCGCGGCCTTCGAGGCGTTCCACGGCAACGAGGAACCGCAGGTGCACCTGAGGAATATCGCCAAACACATCCACCAGCACGGCACCGACTACGCCCGGAGCGTGACGGAGCAATGGGCGCCGGCGGTGCGGCGCGCGAAGCTCGACCCGCCCGGCACCGAAGCACTGTGGCCCGACTCGGTGCTCAATGCAGCGAGCGGTGCGGCGTACCTGGTCAAGGAGTCGACCCACGAACTGTTGCTGCCGTGGTTCCTCGTCGGCAGCCGGACCAACCCGCGCCGGGCCGAGTCCGGCACGTTCGCCTGCCACGCGTTCCAGACCGACACCCCGGACCCGCCGCACCGGGTCCGCCTGGCGTTCATCGACGAGCTTGGCCGGGACGCGGCCCGGCGGCTGCGGGAGCACGGCCTGGCGAAGGTGTCGGAGCAAGAGAACTCGGCTCTGCGGGCGAGCATCGCGGCGCTCCGTTTCACCACCGCGGGCGGGCGCTGGGGCGCGTTCGTCGGACTGCCCGTCGATGCGGTGAACCCACTGATCAAAAGCGCGATTGCGGCGGCCGGCGGAATCGAGGCGTTTCTCCGGGCGATGGTCACCCCGCCCGGCGAGGCGGGCGGGATCACCTGGGCGCAGTTCCAGTCGGTCCTGGCGGGCGGCGCGGCGACCAGGAAATACGTCAAGGATCTGTTCCGCGACCTCAATCCCGGCCACCACGAGTGGATCCCGACGGGGTACATCCCGCAGGTCGTGGAGCATGCGATCGCCACGGCGCGGGCCGGCGGCGTGCGCGACGCGCTGCGCTGGATCACCGCGCAGAACACCTTGCGCTCGCCGACGCGGTACGTGCTGCATCCGCCCAGGATCGTCCAGGTCGCGCCCGCGCCGAAGCCCGCGCCGAAGCCCGCGCCGGCGAAGAGCGCTCCCCGCCCGCAGCTGCGGATGGAGTTCTCCGGGCACGTCGGCGCGTTCTATACGGCCGACGCGGACCGGAAGCCGACCGGAACGATCGGCATGGAGGCATTCCACGACTGGCTGCGCACGGAGTTCGATGCGCACAAGGCGCGCGGTCCGCTCGAGTACATCCGGCGCCTGCAGTCCCAACTCCGGCATCGGGTCTGGGACGGGCGCCTCGACGACATCCCCGTCGCCTGCCACGACCAGCGCGTGGGCATGCTTTTCGACGCCGCGCCGGGGGAGTTGCTCGACCTGACCGTCGCCCAACTCGCGGTGCGCCAGCGCCTGAACTGGCGCCGGATCGAGGACAATTTCGACGCGGCGTACGCCGCAACCGAGAAGACGGGGTCATGACGTCGGACCTCGCCCGCGCCCGCCCTGAGCGCGCGGGGGCGCGCTCAGGGCGCCGGGCTCACCGCCCGGTGACGTATCCGGCGTCGACGTGGAGGGTGGTGCCGGTGACGTAGGAGGAGAGATCGGACGCGAGCCACAGGCTCGCCTGGGCTACCTCCTGGGGCTGGGCGAACCGCCCGAGCAGGCTCAACTGCGGGGCGTAGTCCTGCGCGTTGAGGCCGAACTGCTCCAGCGCGCCGCGCAGCATCGGGGTGTCGATGGCGCCCGGCGCCACGGAGTTGACCCGAATGCCGGCGGCGCCGTTCTCCATCGCGGCGACCTTCGTCATGCCGACGACGCCGTGCTTGGCGGCGACGTAGGCGATGTTCGCCGGCTGGGGCCGGAACCCGCTGACGGACGAGATGTTGACGATCGAGCCGCCCTGACCTTGCGCGAGCATCTGCTGCAGTTCGTACTTCATGCACAGCGCGGTGCCGGTCAGGTCCACGGCCATCAGCCGGTTCCAGTAGTCCTCGTCGAACTCGGCGGCCGGCTTGTCGTCCGGGGTGAGCGCGGCGTTGTTCACCGCGCAGTCCAGCCGGCCGTAGGCGCGCACGGTCGCGGCGACCATCTCCTGCACCTGCGCGGACACCGAGATGTCGACGTGGACGAACGTGGCCTCGCCGCCGTCGGCGACGATCCGTTCGGTGACTGCGCGGCCCTTGTCCTCGTTGAAGTCGGCCACGACTACCTTCGCGCCGGACTGGGCGAAGAGGACCGCGGTCGCCTCGCCCATGCCCATCGCCGCGCCGGTGACGATCGCTACCTTGCCCGCCAGAATCGGGAACGCCATTGTGCACACCTCCTGTTGGCTCTTCGGCCGTCGCAGCCTCCCGACGGCGTCCGTTGCAGCATGCTCCGGCCGGCGCCGCGGGCGTCGGTCTGCTCACTGGCTGAAACGGCCGGGTCGTCCGGCCGCACCCGGGGGGCGCGGCCGGCGGGCGCGCACCGACCTGCGAAACGTCGCCGGTTCCCGCATCGTGTGCAGGTGAAACGGCGCAGGGGAAGTCAGGAGCGCGGCGCGGCGCGAGGCCATCCGGCCTCCGGTGGCGCCCGTCCGCGGCGCCGGGCGCCGGCGCTCGCGGCGGGCGTCGCCCTCGCGCTCGCGCTCACGGTCGGCGGCTGCGGCTCGACGGTGCGGTCGGTGTCGATGGCGCGGACGTACGTGGGCGACGGGGTAGCGGATGCATCCTCGGCCGTGGCGACGGCCCGCCTCGTCGTCGCCCAGGTCCGGGCGGGCCGGATCCTCGTCCCGACCGCGGAGGTCACGCTGGACGAGTCGGTCGCAGCGCTCGTCCGGGCCACCCGGCATCAGGCGACGTTGGTGCCGCCGAACCGGGCGACGGCCGGGCTGCGGGACGAGGCGCTGACGGCGACCGACCAGGCCCGGACCGGCGTCGTCGCCGCCCGGGACGCGCTCGCCGAGACGACCGGCGCGCGCCTTTCCGCGGCGGCGGGACGGTTAGCCGCGGCCGCGGCAGCGCTCGATGCGGTCGGCGCCGAGGCGACGGGATGAAGCGGGCGCTGGGGGTGGCGCTGGGCATCCTGACGGCGATCGGCGGCTTCGTCGATATCGGTGACCTGGTGACGAATTCCGTGGTGGGTTCCCGCTTCGGGTTGTCCCTGGTGTGGGTGACCGGACTCGGGGTGATCGGCATCTGCCTGTTCGCGCAGATGTCGGGGCGGGTGGCGGCGGTCAGCGGGCGGGCGGTGTTCGAGATCATCCGCGAACGGCTCGGTCCCCGGGTGGGCGGGGCGAACCTGGTCGCGTCGTTTGCGATCAACATCCTGACGTTGACGGCGGAGGTCGGCGGCATCGCGCTCGCCTTGCAGCTCGTGAGCAGCGTGGAACACCGGCTGTGGGTGCCGTTCGCGGCGTTCGCGGTGTGGTTGGTGTTGTGGCGGGTGAAGTTCAAGATTCTGGAGAATGTGACCGGTCTGGTCGGGCTGTGCCTGATTGTTTTTGCGGTGGCGCTGTTCCAGCTCGGTCCGGACTGGGGCGACCTGGCCCAGCAGGCGCTCCGACCGGTGATTCCTGCGCAGGAGGGTGCGGCGTCGTACTTCTACTACGCCGTTGCCCTCTTCGGTGCGGCGATGACCCCGTACGAGGTGTTCTTCTTCTCCTCGGGCGGGATCGAGGAAGGCTGGACGCGCAAGGACATCGGGCAATCGCGGGTCGACGTGCTCGTCGGGTTTCCGTTGGGTGGGCTGCTCTCCGTCGCGATCGCGGCGGTGAGCGCCGTCGTGTTGCTACCGGCGGGCATCGCCACCGAGACGCTCTCGCAGATCACGCTGCCCGTGGTGGTGGCCGGCGGGAAGTTGGCCCTGGCGGTGTTGATCCTCGGCGTCGTGGCGGCGACGTTCGGCGCCGCGCTGGAGACCGGGCTGTCCAGCGGTTATACGCTCGCGCAGTATTTCGGCTGGTCGTGGGGCAAGATGCGCAGGCCGGCGCAGGCGGCCCGATTCCACCTGACCATGATCGTGACGCTGCTGGTCGGGGTCGGGGTGTTGCTGACCGGCGTGGACCCGATCAAGGTGACCGAATACTCGGTGGTCTTTTCCGCCGTCGCGCTACCGCTGACGTATGTGCCGATCCTGGTGGTGGCGAACGACCCCGACTACATGGGCGACCAGGTGAACGGACGGGTCCTGAATACGCTCGGACTGGTCTTCCTCGTGATTGTGCTGGTGGCCGCCGTCGCCGCCATTCCGCTGATGATCATGACGGGAGCGGGAGCATGACCTACGAACCACGCCCCGGCGACGTGCTCGATGCCCGGCTGCACCTGCTCAGCCGCCAGGTGCTCGACGTCGACGGCATCCCGGTGACCACGGTGGACGACCTGGAGCTCGTCGGGCCGCGCGGCCCGGATTCCGGGCTGCTCTCCGGCGCCGATGAAGTCACGGTCGGCGCGATCCTGAGCGGAGCGGTGTTGTGGACCCGGATCTTCGGCGGCCGCCCGCCCGCATCCCGCTTGATCCGGGTGCCGTGGCGGGACGTCGGGTCGGTGGCCACTGTGGTCCGCCTGATCGGGTCGGGGGAGGCCCTGGCCGTGACCTGGCCGGAGCGGTGGGTCCGGGACCACATCATCGGCCGGATTCCCGGGGGCCGCCATGATCCTCGGTGACGTGCTCGACAACCCCGTCGTCGATGCCGAGGGCCGCTTCGTCGGGTACGCGATCGACGCCCGCTTTGCCGTCGAGGGGCCGGCCGAGCGTCCGGTCGCACGGTTGCGACTGGTGGCGCTGGTGGTGAGCCCCCGCACCCGCACCTCGTTCCTCGGGTTCGAGCGCTCGGCGGTCCGCTCGCCCTGGCCGATCGCGCGCTGGTACCGGTGGCGGCACCGGGGATCGTTCGCGGTGCCTTGGGCGGATGTCGCGGTCGCGACCGCGACGGGCGTCACCCTGCGGCCGGGGTTCCGGCGACACCCGCCGGGGGAACGAATGTGACGAAACTATTGCCTTGCCGCGGGCCGGCTCACCATACTCGGTAGATATACCGCGAAGGGGGCGACTATGGCGGGGGGCAACGCGGCGGGCGTCGCAGCGCGGCCGGCGCCGGATGATCCGACGCTGATCGTCGTCGGATACGCGCGGCGGGACCAGGTCATCCACGCTTTCAAGTCGGCGCTGACGCTTGGTTGGACTCTCGCAGCGGCGACCGCGGCAGTGATCCTCCTACACCTGTGGGCGGCGTTTCCGGTGGTTCGTCCCGAGCACAACGGCCCGCTCCCGGCGACATTTGCCCCGGCCGCGTGGGCGGGAGTCGCGGCCGGTGCCCTCTTGGCGGTGCGGCTGGCGATCCGGGATGTGCCGGTCGGCGTGTGGTCGCCCTGCCGCCGGTGGATTGCGGGCCGGTTGGCGACACTCGCTCCGGCGGTCAAGGAGCCGGGCGCGCCCGCGCGAAGGCAGGCGCCCGCCACGATCGACCGGAGTTGTCTCGAGCGACCGGGCGAGGTCATTGACTTTGCCTCGAGAGCGTTGGATGAGTATGAGCGGCAATTCGGCGCTCAGTCCACCCAGCAGCTCTTCACCCGGATCGCGTTCCCCCGAGTTGGGCAGGCGCGGGTCTCGGAGCGGATCGGGATCGCGGCCAGGCACTATGACCACCGGGTCAGCCGGACCGTCGAGTTCGACGGCCCCGATTGCGCCGTCGCCGGGCCGGCGCCGCGCCGTCCGGCGGCACCTTCGGCCGCGCCGTCCCGGCTCCGGACACTCATCTCCGAAGCCACTGCGGCGTCCGCGCGCAGGGGGCACGCCTTCGGCTCCCGCCGCCGGCCGGAGGCGGCCCGCGGGCCGACCGAGACCGACCCGCCGCCGGCCTTGGTGCCGGTCCTGCGGGTGCGCAAGTCGGAACTGGTGGACGACCTCGGCCTGACGGTGGACTCCGGGAGCGTTTCGACGCTCTCGTACCTGGAGAGTCAGGGCGCGATCATCGCGGTTCTGAGCGCGCTCGTCGTCGCGATCTACCAGGCCGGCGGGGTCCGGTCCGAGCGGACGCGCGAGAAATTCGGGGCGGCCGTGGCCGTCGTTACCTCGCCGAATCCGGAGCACGACCTGGGTGCGATCATCGCCCGAGAATTGCATGAGTCCGTCACGGCGGACCTGGCCGGCCATGCGGGTCCGGCGGCGACGGAGATGGTCGGCATCCTGGCCTCCTGCGTCGAATACTTCGCGGAGAATTATCTCGTCGTCGCGGCGGTGGTGCCGGGAGCCGATCGGGTCCGGATCACCGCCTCCCATCGCATGCCGGTGCAGCGAATTCGCCGCTCGGACAAGCCGATCGCCAACTGGCCGTTGGAGGCTGTGGGGGGCGCCGTCGTCGCTCATCAATTGCCTCTGATGAACGTGGCCGAGGCGGTCTCGGCACACATTTACGTCGACATTCCGGAGACCGCCTACGTCTTTCGCTTCCGGTATGCCTACCGAACGGGTCCGCACACGATCAAGCACGTCGACTGGCCGTCCGAACAGGACTACGCGGGGCGTGGGTCCGGTTTTGCGCGGTCGAGGACGCTCGACTACGTGCACCTCTACCGCCGGGCGGTGCGGCCGTCCGGCGGTCCCGAGTCGACCGGTCTGCAGGAGGTCCCCAGCGCCTACGTCGAATTACGGGAACGGCCGCCCGGCCTGGCGGCCGTCCTGAGTCTGGTCCTGAGTATATTGTCACGGTCTTCGTGGTGATGACCATGCTCGAGGGCGAGGTCTTCCGGAACGCGGCGAACAACGGTCATTGGATGGCGGTACTGGCCGGGATCCCCGCGGTCGCCGCCGGTTGGGTCGCCTCGCGGCTGGCGACAATTCGCGCCCGGTTCGTCTCACCGGCCGTGACGGCCGCTGCGGCCGGGACCGTAGTGCTCGCGGTCGTCCTCTCGTTCACCGGAATTCTCCTCACCCGAGGATTGGAGCACGACCCGCATCGGGCCGTCGCCTGGGTTTGGCTCACGGCGGGATCCTTCCTGATTGCGTTCTTTCTGTTCGCGCTGGAGAGATTCATTTCCGATTTTTGGCGGTTTCGATTGCGGAAGCGGGCAATGCTGTGTACCCTTTGAGTGAGGAATTGCCGGACGCGGGCAGTGGCACCGCGGAGGAGGAGCACATCATCGGCACCCGGGAGGTCGGCACCCAGGAGGTCGACGCCCGTCGGCGCGACGGCGCCGGCATGACGACCGACGAGTACATCTTCGGCTACCAGGCTTTCAGTACCATTCAGGGCCGCCCGGCCGGCGGCGCGCGCACGGCCATTGTCGTCAACGCCGACGCGGAAAGCCGCGCCGCCGTCTTGGCACAGTTCGCCGCCGGGCTGCGCGCCCAGGCGGGCCGGCCGGCGAGCGACGTCCTCAAGGCGTTGGTCCGGACCGGCAAGCCCGTCGAACCCCAGGCCGGCGGAGAGTCGCGCGAGCAAGAGCCGACGACGCCGAGGTAGATCCCTGGCGCCGTCGGACTGGCGGTTCGGCCGCGCGACGGCTCTACCTCGCGCGGCGCGGCTCTACCTCGCGGGCGCGGTCCCGATCCGAAGGTCGATTCCGGCGGCCGGTGCCAACCGTTACGCTGAGGGCATGTCTGTCGGCCTCACGCGGGCGCCAATGTCGGCCGTTCGCGATCAACATTCCGACGCCAACGAGCGTCCGTTCATTGTGATCTGGGAGTCGACCCGGGCCTGTCCGCTGGCCTGCGTTCACTGCCGGGCGACGGCGCAGCCGGACCGGCATTCGGGCGAGTTGTCCACGGACGAGGCGACCGAACTGATGCGGCAGATCGCGTCCTTCGGCAAGCCGTCGCCGCTGTTCATCATCACCGGCGGCGACCCGTTCCAGCGCCCGGACCTGTTCGAACTGGTGCGCCGAGCGGACGAACTCGGCCTGCACCCCGCGGTCTCGCCGTCGGGCACGCCGACCCTGACCGAGGAGAACCTCACCAAGTTGCACGAGGCGGGCGCGCGGGCGATTTCCCTGAGCATCGACGGCTCGACGGCCGAGGTGCACGACGCGTTCCGCCGCGTCGACGGCGTCTTCGACTGGACGGTCGGCGCCTGGCAGACGGCACGCCGCGTCGGGCTGAAGGTCCAGGTCAACACCACCGTGTACCGGGGAAACCTGAGGGATCTGCCCAACATCGTCAAGATGGTGCAGAGCTACGGCGCGATGACGTGGAGCGGCTTCCTCCTGGTGCCGACCGGGCGGGGCAGCCAGTTGGATTCGCTGACGCCCGCCGAGGTCGAGGACGTCCTGAACTTCATCTACGACGCCGGCGACTACATTCCGTCCAAGACGACGGAAGGCCACCACTTCCGCCGGGTGGTACTGCAGCGGCGCGCGATTGCGGAGCGCGGCGGCGATCCCGCGGCGGAGCTGGGCCTCGGCGACCTCTACCAGGAACTGACGGCCGACCTGCGGCGGGCGTTCGAAGGCGTGCCGACCCGGCCGCGCCGGCCGCCGATGAACATCAACTCCGCCCGCGGCTTCGTGTTCATCTCCCACGTCGGCACGGTGCACCCCTCCGGCTTCCTGCCGATGGAGGCGGGCAACGTCCGCGACCAGCCGCTGCCGACGATCTACCGGGAGTCGGAGTTGTTCCGCTCGCTGCGGGACCCGGCCCAGTACAAGGGCAAGTGCGGGCGGTGCGAGTTCAACGCGGTGTGCGGCGGGTCCAGGTCCCGCGCCTATGCGCTGACCGGGGATCCGCTCGAATCCGACCCGTGGTGCGCCTACCAGCCGGCCGACGTCGGCTGATCGCCAGGGCGCTCCGATCGCACGAGCCGCCTGATCGCACGAGCCGCCTGATCGCACGAGCCGCCTGATCGCACGATCGGGTCTGATCGCACGATCGGGTCTGATCGCACGAGCCGCCTGATCGCACGATCGGGTCTGATCGCGTGGCCGGCATGGCCGCCGGAGGACGTCCGGCGATCGTGTCGGTGGGGTCCGCTACTTTGTCTCCGTGGCGCGCGAGGAGGCGTGCGCCCGGCCAGCATGGCCGGGTCGGGACTCAGTGGGTGGTCGGATGTTGGAGAAGGTGAAAGCGCTCTTGAACCGAGACGCGAACGCGGACCGGGACGAGTCGGCGGACGGCCCGCGCGTCGGGTCCGGTGGGGAGCGGCAGCTTGGGTCGGCGGCGGCGGGCGCGCTGCGCGACGCGCTGAAGGTACTGCGGGTCGAATCCGAGGACTTGTTCGAACGGGCCTTCGCGTACGTCGAGGACGGCGTCGGCCCGGAGCTCCTGAGCGAACTTGCCGGCCGCGATACGGCGATGCTGAATGTGGCGCTCGGCTCGCCTGCGGAGACCAGTTGGCGCTACTTCTACGGGTCGACGGCGGACAAGGTCAAGGCCGCGGTGCGCGGCTGGACCATTCAGAAGGGCTCCAAGGCCCGGGGTCGGCTCTATTCGGGCAAACTGCTCGACGCCGGCCACTACGCGCGGCTGGGGCGGTTGATGGCCGCCATCGTGCCGGAGGTCAGCCACGGCCCCGCGGTGCCGGACTGGTTCGCGGTGCTGGTCAACGACCTCTGCACGACGGATGACCTTCCGGACGCGGCGCGGCATGCGTCCGTCTCCCCGAGCGTGGCCGGCGGCCGCAAAGCATGGACTCCGGCCCTCCTGGCCGAGGTGCTGGTCGCGGGCGGAGTCGCCCCCGGGGCGACGGCGCCGATCATCGCCGGCGTGCTGTTCGACCTGCCGAAGCCCGACCGGGGCTACTACGGATACCCGGCCCGCGTTCTGCTCGCCCAGCCGGGACTCGGCGAGTTCCTGGCGGCCGAGCGCGTGGCGGTGACCGACGTTGTCCTCCAGGCGAAGGCGCCCGGGAAGGGGCTGTTCCTGGAGCGGCTCGCCGGGCACGACGACGAGCGGGACGCCTACCTGGACCTGGTGGCCCGGCTCGCGGTCGACGCCGCCAAGACCGTGCGCACCGAGGCGCTCGGCGTGTTCGCCGGGGCGGCGGCGGACCTTCGGATCGCGGCGGCCGAGCCGCTGCTGACCACCGTCGGGCCGACCCGGTTGACTACCCTGGCCGCCCACCTTGTGGGCGTCGACGGCGGTCGGGACGCCTTGCGGCGCGCCCTCGAGGGGGCCACGGGCAGCCGGGCCACAATCCTCGGCCAGGCGTTGCAACGGGCCGAATTGCTGGGGCCGGCGCCGGCTGGGGCCGACGGTGGATCGGGGTCGGCCGGGGCAGAGTCCGCCGGCGAGGGGTCCGGCGGGGCGCCGGAGCTGGTCATCCCCCCGTATGAGCCCCTGGTCGAGACGCCATTGGGCGACGACTTCGTGGCCGCCGCGCGGACGGCGATCGACGCCGCCCTCGCCCGGGCCCGGGCCGAGCAGACCGAGTTCGCCAACTTGTCGGCCGCCGCCAGGCAGGACGAGTCCTGGCGCGAACAGATGATCAACCGACAGGTCAAGACGCTGTCGGGGATCAGCGACGCCGAGCTTCGCGCGGCGGTGGATTTCCTGAGCGGCAGGGCCGGCGTTGCGCGGCGCAACCGCGCGCTCCCGGCGCTGCGGCTGCCGGCCGTCCGGAGCGCCCTGCCGGCGCTGACCTTTCTGCACGAACTGCTGCTCGCGGGCCCGAACGTGAAGGGCAACGTCGCCTGGCAGATCTTCCAGGAGACCGGCATCCACGAGGACCTTCGGGCCATCGCCGACTACCTCGGGCGGTCCGAATTCGGCGATCCGCACGGCCAGATCGAGCGGTTGGTGTTCCACACCTGGCACGTCGAGGACATGCTCGAACCCGACCAGATCTGGCCGTACTTCGCCGAGCAGCCCGAGGCGCTGGAACGTGCCCTCGGGCTGCGGGCGGGAGCGACTGGGGCCGCGGCCGGACACCAACGCGAGGCGCTGGCGATCCTGGCCGAATTTCCGGTGATCCCGGCGCGGTACCTGCCGGCGCTGTCCGACCTCGCCCTCGGCGAGGGCAAGACCCACCGCCGCGCGGCCCAGGACGCCCTGGAGAAGCACCACGCCGCGCGGCCGTTGGCCGAGCAGGGGCTGGGCAGCGGCAAGGCGGAGGTGCGAGCCGCGGCGGCGGACTGGCTGATGCGGCTCGGCGACCCGGCCGCCGTGCCGGCGCTGCGCGCCGCGCTCTCGGCCGAGCGGCGCGAGACCGTGCGGGCGGTGCTGCTGAGCGCGCTGGAGCGGGTGGGCGACGACATCGGTCCGGACCTGGCCCCGGACGCCTTGGCGGCCGAGGCCGCCAAGGGCCTTCGGGCCAAGCCGCCGGCCGGACTGGCCTGGTTCCCGTACGAGGCGTTGCCGACCGTCCGGTGGGCGGACGGCGTCGTCGTGCCGGCCGACGTGATCCGCTGGTGGGTGGTCCTGGCGTGCAAGCTGAAGGACCCCAGCGGGACCGGGCTGATCGGGCGCTACATGTCGCTGCTGGAGCCGGCCTCGCAGGCCGCCCTGGGGCGATTCGTCCTGGCGGCCTGGATCGGTCAGGACACCCGGCACCCCTCGGTGGAGGAGAGCCGGGCCCACGCCGACGCCGGCGCCCAGGCCCGGTACGACCGGTACCAGCACTGGAACCGCAATTATCCCCAGTACTACGCGGCGGAGGCGGCCAAGACGGTCGACCAGCACTTCCAGGATCTCTTCCGCGAGCACCAGGCGACGTTCCTCGGCTCCGCGGTCGCGGAGAAGGGCCTGTTGGCGCTGACGGTGGGGATGCCCGGTGCCGAGTTGGCGGCGGCCGCGCAGACCTACTGGACGCAGTACATCGGGCGCCGCGCGCAGACCGACGCGCTGGTCAGCGCGCTGGCCGCGAACGGGCAGCCGGCCGCCCTGCAGGTACTGCTGGGGGTGGCGCGGCGGTTCCGGCAGCCCACGGTGCAGGCTCGGGCGGCGGCGCTGGTCGCCGAGATCGCCGAGCGTCGCGGTTGGTCCGCCGAGCAGTTGGCGGATCGGACCGTGCCGACGGCAGGCTTCGACGACGACGGCGTGCTGCGCCTGGATCTCGGCTCGCGCGTGTTCCTGGGCCGGATCACGGCCGACTTCGGCCTCGAGGTGACCTCGCCCGAGGGCAAGGTGGTCAAGGCCCTGTCGGTCCGCAAGGACGACGACCCGGAGGCCGCGAAGGCGGCCAAGGCGCAACTGACGGCGGCGCGCAAGGACCTCAAGCAGGTCGTCGCGGGTCAGCGCGCGCGGTTGTACGAGGCGATGTGCGCGGGCCGGCGCTGGTCGGCGGCCGAGTGGACGGAATACGTCCTCGGCCACCCGATCCTGTCCCGGCTCGCGGCGACGCTGGTGTGGCTGGAGAACCCCGGTCCGCAGCAGCGGGCGTTCCGGCCGGGCGACGCCGGCGCGCTGATCGACGTCGACGACGCGGATGTCGTGCTCGCCCCCGACGCCGAGGTCGCATTGGCGCACGTCGTGCTGGTGGGGTCTGCGGCCGCGACGGCCTGGCGCGAGCATCTGCGCGACTACGAAGTCGACCAGGTCTTCGACCAGTTCGGCGCCGAGCCGCCCGCCGCCGCACCGACGGCGGATTCCGTTGTGGACCGGCGCGGCTGGTTCTCCGACTCGTTCAAGATCCGGGGCCGCGCGCTGAAACTGGGGTACGCGCGTGGCGTGGGCGGCGACGGCGGGTGGTTCGACGAGTACACGAAGGACCATCCGAGCCTCGACCTGCGGGCGGTGATCGGCTTCACGGGTTCGATGCTGCCCGAGGAGAACATCCCGGCGGCGGTCATCGATCTCTCGTTCCGGTCGCTCGGGCGGCGGCAGGGGACCACCAAGATCCGGCTCGGCCATGTCCCGCCGGTGCTGCTCGCCGAGGCGTACCGCGATTACGTGACCGTGGCGGAAGCCGGAGCCTTCGATCCCAACTGGGAGAGGAACAGCCGATGGTGAGCAAGGACTCCGCCCCCACAGTGGAGGCGCCGACATCGGATCCCACGCCCGGCACCGACACCCTGCGGCCGCCGGCCGAGGAACGGTACGGCGACGAACTCGCCCGCCTGACGGCCGCCGACCGCGCGGCGGACGCCCCGCTGCCGCCGGGCTGGCTGCGCAGCCCCCGCGCAGTGCGGGCCTTCGTGATCGGCGACGAACGGCTCGGGATTCGGCGCAAGTTCTACGGTGACGACCCGCTCGTGGACCGGGCGATCGTGTCCCTCCTCGGCCGGCAGGGGCTGATGCTGGTGGGGGAACCGGGCACGGCCAAGTCCATGCTCTCCGAGTTGCTGTCGGCGGCGATCGGCGGCACCTCGAACCTCACCGTGCAGGGCACCGCCGGCACTACGGAGGACCACATCCGGTACTCCTGGAACTACGCGCTGCTGATCGCCGAGGGGCCGAGCGAGCGCTCGCTCGTGCCGTCGGCGATCTACCGCGCGATGGCGGCCGGCAAGATCGCCCGGTTCGAGGAGATCACGCGGTGCTCGCCGGAGATCCAGGACACCCTCGTCTCGATCCTGTCCGAGAAACAGCTCATGGTGCCCGAACTGGGCAGCGAGACACGGGTGGCGGCCCGGCCGGGCTTCAACGTGATCGCGACGGCGAACCTGCGCGACCGCGGCGTACACGAGATGTCCGCCGCGCTCAAGCGCCGGTTCAACTTCGAGACCATTCGCCCGATCCGGGACCGCGCCTTCGAGATCGAACTCATCGAGGCGCAGCTCGACGCCGAACTCGGCCCGCCGGGGGAGCGGCCCGGGCTCGGCCGCGACGTCCTGGAGGTGCTCGTCACCGCATTCCAGGACCTGCGGACCGGGACGACGACGGACGGCGCCCCGGTGAAGCGGCCGGAGACGGTCATGTCCACCGCCGAGGCCGTGAATGTGGCTATCGCGGCATCGCTGGAGGCGCGGTACCTCGGTGACGGTACCGTGACGGCTGCCGAGGTGGCCCGGCAGATCGCGGGGGTCGCGCTCAAGGGCGAGGAGGAGGACGCCCGTCGGCTGCGGCACTACGTCGACAACGTGGCGCGCGAACGCGCGCGCCGGGACGCGGGCTGGAAACGTTTCTTCAACGCCGCGGAGCAGCTGTGGCCCTGACCCATCCCGGCTGGGAGCGGTCGCCGGAACGCCTCGCCCGGGCGGCGGCGTCGATCGGGGAACTGCGGGAGCGCGGGCTGTTCCTGGCGCCGATCCGGCACCACTCGCCGGCGTGCGCGCTCGCGGTCGAGGCCTTGATCGACGAGGTGCGCCCCGGCGTCGTCCTGATCGAGGGACCGCAGGAGTACACCGGCCTGGTGCCCGTCCTCCAGGACGCGCGCACCCGGCCGCCGGTCGCGATCCTGAGCCTGGAGCCGGCGGCGAGCGCGCCGGCGGCGGGCTTCTATCCCCTGGCGGCCTTCTCGCCGGAGTGGGTCGCGCTGCGCGCGGCCCACGGGCGTGGCGCCCGGGTCGCCTTCATCGACCGGAGCTGGCTCGAACGCTCCGGCGAGGAAGCCGACGACGCGTTCACCCGCACCTTGCAGGCGGAACGCAACCTGGCGCACAGCGCGACGATCGCGGCGCTCGCCCGCAGGTTCGGCTGCCGGGACCACGACGAGGTGTGGGACCACCTGTTCGAGGCGCGCCCGCGCGCCGAACTCTCCGACTGGCGGGGGTTCTTCGACGGCGCGTTCGCGTGGGCCGCTTCCGCGCGGCTCGACTACGAGGATGCGGTGCTCGACGCCGACGGCTCGCTCGCCCGCGAGGCGACGATGGCGGCGCACATCGCCGCCGCGTGGTCACCCGACGCGGGCGCGGCGTCCGACGCGGGCGCGGCGCCCGATGGCCCCGGGCAGCGCGACCCGGACGCGCCCGCCGGGCCGGTCGTGGTGGTGACGGGCGCCTTCCACACGTTGGCGATCGTCGAGGCGTTGACCGGTGCCCCGGAGGGCGCGCCGGTGCGTCGGCGGATGCCCCGGCCGCGCCCGGACTCCGCGCCCCGACCGCGCCCGGACTCCGCGCCCCGGCCCGAATCCCGGCCCGGCGCCGCGGACGCAGCCTGGTTGATCCGCTACGACCACGAGCGCCTCGACGGATTGCGCGGCTACGGCGCCGGGATGCCCTCGCCGGGCTACTACGAGCACCTGTGGGCGGCGCACCGGGCCGGCACGGACCCGGCCCAGTTCGCGACCGAACTCATCATTGACATCGCCCGGGCCGCAGCCGGCCAGGGCGCCGCCATCGGCACCGCCCACGCCGGGGTCGCCGTCGAGCAGGCCATTCGGCTGGCGGAGTTGCGCGGCCGGCCCTGGCCGTGCCGGACGGACGTGCTGGACGCGCTGACCTCCTGTTTCGTCAAGGACGACGGCGGGTTCGACCGGCCTTTGGCCGAGGCGATCGCGGATTACTTCGGTGGTCGCGCGCTCGGCGACGTCCCGCCCGGCACCGCCTCGCCGCCGCTCGTGGCACAGGCCCGTCGCACCGCGCAAAGCCTGCGGCTGTCGATCGACGATTCCCGCCGGCGCACCGCCCGCCTCGATCCCCGCCGCAAGCCGCGGCATCGCGACCGGCGGCAATTCCTGGCCCGGATGGAATTCATCGGCAGCGGATTCGCGGCCCGGCTCTCCGGACCGGACCACGTCGCCGGTCGGGGCCTGGATCTGATCCTCGAGGAGTGGCAGTACGCCTGGACGCCGCTGGTCGAGTCCGCGCTGGTTCAGCTCTCGCACCAGGGCGCCACGGTCGATGCGGTCGTCCGGGTCAAGCTGGCCGTCGCCGAGCGGGCGGCGGACCAGGGCCGGTCGGCCGACGCCGTGGCGCGGCTCATCGCCCTGGCGGCGGTGCTGGGGATGACGGACCAGTTGCCCGGTCTCTCCGACCGGTTGGCCGAGATGCTCGACGCCGACCCGTCGCTCGCGTCGGTGGTCGCCGGGCTGCACCGCATCACCGGCCTGGCCCGAGCGGGCGCCGAACTGGGCATCGAGGACCGGGCCGAGGCGCTACTGGCGCTGGTGGACCGCGGCCTGGCCGCGGCCGGCTACCTGGTGCCGGACCTCGGCGTCGTCGACGAGAGCGGGGAGGCCGACGCCATCGCGACCCTGGTCTCGCTGCGGGACCTGGTCCGCGACCGCGGCGGGAGCGGGAGCGCCGGCGACACGATCCGGCACGCCCTGACGACGATGCGCACCGACCCCCGCACGGCACCCGGCGTCCTGGGGGCGCTCGTCGGGATGGCGGCGGTCGACGGCGACCTGGCCGACACCGACGTCGTCGCCCAGGTGCGGGCCCGGCTGACGGTGGGCGCAGACCCGGTGCTCTCGGTGCGGTTTCTCGGCGGGTTGATGAGCGCCGCCCCGGATCTGCTGCTGCACACGCCCGAGGTGTTCGACGCCGTGCACGCCGCCCTTCGGGACCTGCCGGCCGATGCCTTCATCGCCGTCCTGCCGGACCTACGGCGGGCCTTCACCTGGCTCAAGCCGATGGAGACCAACCGGCTCGCCCAGCGGGTGGCGGATCGCACGGGGGTGCGCTCCGAGGAGATCGACGTCGTCGTCTCACACTCGCCCGAGGCGTTGGCGGCCGGGCTGCAACTCGAGCAGGATCTCATCGCCGTGTTGGCGCGGGACGGCCTCGCCGGTTGGACGGCCGGTCAACCCTCGACCGCGCTCGGCGCGAGCGCACCGGCGGGAGGTGGCGCGGGATGAACGCTGCGGAGGCGGAGGCCGCCCGGCGCTGGCGGCTCGTGCTGGGCCGGTACGCCCAGGACGCGATCCCACTCGAGGAACGGGACGCCGGCGTGGAGCGTGCCCTCGGCTTTCTGTATGACCGCGAGTACACCGACCGCGGCCACCGGATCGAGAACCGGCGGTCCGGCGGGGGCGGCTCGCTCGACCGGTCCGCGCCGACGGCGATCAAATGGCTCGGCGGGGCCCGGGCGCTCTTCCCGAAGCAGACCTTCGAGCGCATGCAGGTCGACGCCGTCACCCGGTACGGGCTGACCGAACTCCTGGCCGATCCGACGACGGCGGACACGCTGGAACCCAGCCCGGAATTGGCGACGGCGCTCCTGCGCATCCACGGCAAGCTCGACGCGGCGTCCGCCGCGGGGGTGCGCCGCGTCGTCGCCCGCGTCGTCGAGGACGTGGTCCGCAGGCTGCGGCCGCGGTTCTCGACCGCGCTCGCCGGCCGCATCGACCGCACCCGGCGGTCGCCCCACCGCTCGGCCGCCAACCTCGACTGGCGCCGGACCCTGCGGGCCAACCTCGGCCGGTACGACCCGGACACCGACCGGCTGATGGTGCAGGAGCTGCATTTCTCCGCCCGCGCCCGGCGCTCGCTGACCTGGGACGTCATCCTGTTGGTCGACCAGAGCGCCTCGATGGCGCCGTCGTTGCTGTACAGCGCGGTGTGCGCGGCCATTCTGGCCGGCCTGCCCGGGATCCGGATTCGGCTGATCCTGTTCGACACCGCGGTCGTGGATCTCACCGAGTTGGCGAGCGACCCCGTCGAGGTCCTGCTCACGGCGCAACTGGGCGGCGGCACGGACATCGCCAAGGCCGTCCGGTACGCCGAACAGGAGGTGCGGACGCCCAGCCGAACCGTCGTCGCGCTCGTCAGCGACTTCGAGGAGGGCGGGTCCGTGACGGCGCTGTTGGGGGCCGTGCGCAGGCTCCGGGAATCGGGCGTGCGCCTGCTCGGCCTCGCCGCGCTGGACGAGGACGCCACGGCGAGGTACGACCGGTGGACCGCCCGGCGGCTGGCCGAATGTGGCATGGAGGTCGCCGCGCTGACGCCCGATCGGTTCGCGGAGTGGCTGGCGGAGGTGCTGCAATGAGCGGGCTGTGGTGGGCCGGGTACGCCCGTTTCGACGACGCCGCGCTGGCCGCGCTCGGCACCATGGGCCTGCTCCGGCGCGCCCGGCGGGAGGTGGCCGGGGGCGGCGTCACGGTCGAGTCCGAGTCGGCCGACGGCGCCACGCTCGTCGTCGGACCCGGGCAGGTGCGGCTCGACCGGACGGGGCCGGCGACGGCGTCGTGCACCTGCCCGACGGCGGGGGTGTGCGAACACGTCGTCGCCGCGTGCCTCTGGGCGCGCGAGCGCGGCGGCGCGGCCGCCGAGCCGGCGAGGAGCGGCCCCGCGGGTGAAAGCCCGACGGCTGCCACGGCTGCGGGGGCCGACTCGGCCGCAGCCGAGGGTCGGGCGGCGGACGGGTCCGCGGGGGCCGACTCGGCCGCTGCCCAGGCGCTCGATCCGGCGGCGGAGATTCTGGCGCTCGATCCGGCGGCGGTATGCCGGGCGCTCGGTCGGCCGGCGGCGCGGCGGGCCCGGGCCGCTTTGTCCGAGCCGGACGCCGGCCCGACCACGATCGAGGTGATCGGCACCCGGCTGACCGTGACGTGGCCGGGCGCCCCGACGGTGCACTATGTCGCGGGCACCGGGCCGGCCGGGATGCTGGTTCGCGGGTCGGCCCCCGGACCGCAGGCCGCCGCGCTCCGGCTCGAGGCGCTGGCCAGGGTTTTCGCCGCGCACGGCCGGCCATGGTCGTGGCCCGACGGCCCGGCCGGCGCGAGCCCACCCGGCTCGACCGCCGCCGCGGGCGAGCCCGCAGCGGCCGGCGGCGCGAACCAGG
>JAVBMU010000120.1:0-2593 GCA_031552185.1 Cellulomonadaceae bacterium
GAGGTAGAGCCGTAGCGCGACCGACACGCCGGTCCCGCGACGCCACGGATCTACCTCGGCCTCGCCGGCTCTCTCGGCGCGCGCGCCGGCCGGGGCCACCCGCGAACCACCCGACCCCACAATTCGGAATCACTCGTCTAGGCCCGGCGCCTGGGCGTGGCGCGCGAGCTGATGGCTGCGGTCGCGGCGGGTGCGGCGCAGCGCGGCGCGCGCACGTTGCGATTGCACACCGGGTCTCGACAGGCGCCCGCGCCGATCCTGTACACCGCGCTCGGATATCGGCCGGTCGTCCTCTGGCCGCGCCACCGGGACGACCCGCTGGCAATGTGCCTCGCCAAGCCGCTCGGTCCCGCCGCACCCGAGTGACGCCCGCGCGGCGGTGGTTGAATACCGTGGTGCGACACGACATTGTGCTCGAGGGTTTCGGCCTGCGGCTGGAACCGCTGGCCGACCGCCACGGCGCGGCGCTCCTCGCGCTGATCGACGACGAACTGTGGGCAGGCATGCCGTCGCCGCCGCCGCGGAACGCGGCCGATATCGCCGCCTACGTCGCGGAGGCGGAGGCGAACCCGACTCGGCTGGCGTTCGCCGTCGTCGTCCCGGCCGGCGAGCAACCCGGCCAGGTCCGGGGCAGCACGTCGTTCTACGGCTGGGTCCCCGAGCAGGGCCGGGTGGAGATCGGCCACACCTTCTACGGCCGCCCCTGGTGGGGCGGGCGGACGAACCCCACCTGCAAGTACTTGCTGCTGACGCACGCCTTCGAGGTGCTGGGTGCGCAGCGGGTCGCCTTGCGGGCGGACGCCCGCAACGCCCGATCCCTGGCGGCGATGCGCAAGCTGGGGGCGGTGCCGGAGGGGGTGCTGCGCAGCCATCGGGTGGCCGCCGACGGTTCTCGCGGGGACACCGCCTACTTCTCGATTCTCGCCCCCGAATGGCCGGCGGTGCGGGCGGGGCTGCTGGCGCGGCTCGGCGTCGGCGGTAGCGCGAGACTCGAGCGCTCGGACGGACCAACCGGAATCTAACGCATTTTCAGTCATTTCGCGGCCAGGAAGGACGAAAAGGTAAGTCGCGGAACCCTCAATCGGGCCGATTGACGGACAAAACGGCTCGCGTCCAGGGGCATTTGGGCGATAGAGTGCGGGCGGCGGGGCGAGGCGTATACCGGTTTGCATCGCCGTTCAACCGTGCTCGGCCGGGTCCGGGCGACGGAAAATCACGCGGACGCTGCCTGGCGGCGTCGCCGCTCGCGCCCGCTTGACGCCGAGGGAACGCCGACTGTGAGTTCGAGATCGTCCCGTGCATCCCGTTCCGCCGGAAGCCGCCGACGGCCGAGCCTCGGCTTCCGGATCGAACCGCGCACCGCCCGACTCCGGACCGTGACGGCGCTCCTCGTCGGGTGTCTGCTTGCTCAACTCGGCGCGGCGACTTTCACGATTGCCGCGCTGATGCTCGTGCCGTTCCAGTCGGACGCAGCGCTCAAGGCGCTGCTGCTCACCATGTCCCTGGCGCTGACGGCGCCGGTCGGGTTGCTGGAGCTGTGGCTCCTGCGCCCGCTCGCCCGCGGCGAGGGTTGGGCGCGGCGGGTGGCGATCTGGGTCCTCGGCTCCTCCGCGATGGTGCGCCTCCTTGCGATCTACGGCCAGCACTCGGTGGCGCTCGCGGTCGCGACGGGGGCGCTGGTGCTGGAGGCGGTCACGGTCGCCCGGCTGCTGTCGCGGGGCGTCGCCGCCGATGTCGCGCGGCCCGGCGTCGCCCCCGGCGGCCCGGTCGGGGCCGCGGGGGCCGCCGGGGCCGCGGCGAGCGATGGCGGCGGCGGGTCCGGCCGCGGCGTCGAGTTCGTCGCCGAGCGCGTGCGACCGTACGTGCCGCGCACGCAGCGGATGGCGGCGGTGTGGTACCGCGACGCGCTGGCGCTCGAAATCGCGACCGCGCGGGCGGCGAAATCCGCGCACCGGGTCTCGGCCGCAGGCTGGGGGATCACCCGCCGGTTGCTGGTCGCAGCGTGGTGGGACGTCGCGTTCGTGTTCTGGCTGGCTTGGCGCGGGTTCCGGTTGGCGGCGTTGGCGCTGGGCCGCGTGCTCCGGCGCGTCGCGGCCCTGCTCACTCGGGTCGCGCGCCGGGCGACGCTCGCGCTCCGCGAGCGCGCCCGCGCCCGGGCGGACGCGGGCGGGGAGATGAGTCTGGCCGACAGCGGGGTCGCCGACGTCGGGGCCGGCGCCGAGCCCGACGCCGAGGCCGACGCCGGGGCCACCCGCCCGCTCGACCCGCCGGAGGTCGTGTGGGAGGTCGAGGCGGTGCCGTTGCCGACGGACCGTGACCCCGGCGATTGGCTCGCCGACGCTTCTTACGCCGAGCGGGTCGCCTTCCAGCGGACCGAGGAACTCATCGACCGCCTGCAGCGGACGATCGAGGTGGCCCGGGCCGCGGTGGATGCGGACGGCGCCCTGCCCGGCGCCATCGCGCAGACGGAGGGAATCGTCGAGTTCCGCCGGCGGGGGCCGCGCATTCCGCGTCATCTCGCGTTGGCGCGGCGCCGGGCGGCGCGCGGGCAGGCGGCGCGCGCCGCGGCGGCGCACCACGGGCGGCCCGGCTC
>JAVBMU010000104.1:0-37947 GCA_031552185.1 Cellulomonadaceae bacterium
GCCGGCCGGCGTCGGGCCGGCCGTCCGCGCCGCCCGGCCGGCGCCCGGCCGACGGGCCGCCGCCGGCGTCACCCGTCCCTGGTACCGGGTCGTTGAGGCGCAGGGTCAGGCCGATCCGGTTCCGGGCCGTGTCGACCGCGAGCACCTTGACCTTGACGACGTCGCCCGGCTTGACGATCTCCCGCGGGTCCGAGACGAACCGGTCGGACATTGCCGAGACGTGCACCAGGCCGTCCTGGTGCACGCCGATGTCCACGAAGGCGCCGAAGGCCGCGCAGTTGGTCACCTGGCCTTCGAGCACCATGCCGGGGACCAGATCCGCGAGCTTCTCGACGCCGTCGGCGAACCGCGCCGTGACGAAGCTCGGCCGGGGGTCGCGGCCGGGCTTCTCCAACTCGCCGAGCACGTCGGTGACGGTGGGCAGGCCGAAGGTCTCGGAGACGAAGTCGGCCGGCCGCAGCCTGCGCAGCACCGCCGTGTTGCCGATCAGCGCCGGCACGTCCGTCCCGGCGGCCCGGGCCATGGCGCGGGCGACCCGGTAGGCCTCGGGGTGCACGGCCGAGGCGTCCAGCGGCTCGTCGCCGCCGCGCACCCGCAGGAAGCCGGCGCACTGCTCGAAGGCCTTCGGCCCCAGCCGGGGCACCTTCTTGAGGGCCGCGCGGGAACCGAACGGGCCGTTGGCGTCGCGGTGCGCGACGATCGACTCGGCCAGTCCCGGCCCCACGCCGGAGACCCGGGCGAGCAACGGAACGGACGCCGTGTTGAGGTCGACGCCGACGCCGTTCACGCAGTCCTCGACGACGGCGTCGAGCGACCGGGACAGCTCCGACTCGGCCAGGTCGTGCTGGTACTGGCCGACGCCGATCGAGCGCGGCTCGATCTTGACCAACTCGGCGAGCGGGTCCTGCAGCCGGCGTGCGATCGACACCGCTCCGCGCAGGGACACGTCCAGGTCCGGCAGCTCCGCGCTCGCGAAGGCCGAGGCGGAGTAGACCGACGCGCCCGCCTCGGAGACCACCACCTTGGTCAGCCCCGGCCGCCGGGCGGCGAGCTCCGTGGCGAGCCGATCCGTCTCGCGGGACGCGGTGCCGTTGCCGATCGCCACGAGCTCGACGCCGTGCGCGTCGACCAGCGTCGCCAGCGTCGCCAGCGCCGCGTCCCACCGGTTGGCGGGCTGATGGGGGTAGATCACCGCGGTGGACACCACCTTGCCGGTCGCGTCCACGACCGCCGTCTTGACGCCGGTGCGGTACCCCGGGTCGAGGCCGAGGGTCGCCCGCGGGCCGGCGGGCGCGGCGAGCAACAGGTCGCGCAGGTTCGCCGCGAAGACGCCGATGGCGTCGCGCTCCGCCTTCTCCCGCAGCCGCATCCGCAGGTCGACCTCGATGCGCGTCCCGATCCGGCCCCGCCACGCCAGGCGCACCGTCTGCGCCAGCCAGGCGTCCGCGGGCCGGCCCGCGTCCTGGATCCCGAACCGGGCGGCGATCGACCGCTCGTAATCGCTGCGGGCGACCGGGGCGGCGGCGTCGTCGTCCGGCCGGGGGTCGAGGTCCGGGCCGACGGTCAGGACGCCCTCCTTCTCGCCGCGGAACATGGCGAGGATCCGGTGCGAGGGCAGCGCCGTCAAGGGTTCGCGGCAGTCGAAGTAGTCCGCGAACTTCTCCCCGTCCGCCTCCCGGCCGGGGACCACCGCGGCGACGAAGTCGCCGCGTGCCCACGCCCGCTCCCGCAATTGACCGACCAGGTCCGCGTCCTCGGAGAACCGTTCGATGAGAATGGCGCGGGCGCCGTCGCACGCTGCCGATGCGTCGGCGACGCCGCGCTCGGCGTCGACGAAGCCGGCCCCCGCCGCGGTGGGGTCCTGGCTCGGGTCCGCGAGCAGCAGATCGGCCAGCGGCTCGAGCCCCGCCTCCCGCGCGATCTGGGCCTTGGTCCGCCGTCGGGGCTTGTACGGCAGGTAAATGTCCTCGATCCGGGACTTCGTCTCGGCCGCGAGCAGCGCGGCGTGCACTTCGTCCGTGAGCTTGCCCTGCTCGCGGATCGAGGCGACGACGGCGTCGCGCCGGGCATCGAGCTCGCGCAGGTAGCGCAGCCGCTCCTCGAGGGTGCGCAGCTGCGCGTCGTCGAGGGCGCCCGTCGCCTCCTTGCGGTAGCGGGCGACGAAGGGCACGGTCGCGCCGCCGTCGAGCAGGGTGACCGCCGCGGCCACCTGATGCTCGCCGACGGCGAGCTCGTCGGCGATGCGGCGGGCAACGGACTGGACGGATGGCAACGGCATGGCGGTCCTCGACGTCGGGGGTGGTGCGTGTGCGGCATCCTGCCAGGTCGGACCCGTCCGGCGCACATCGCGCGGCGACCCGGGTACTCAGTGCTACTATCTACTGGTACTCAGTAGCGCTGAGTAGGTGGGGGCCCGAGCAGCGGGCCGGCGTGAGAGGGGAGGAACCGCGATGGGCAGACAAATGACGGAACTGCTCAAAGGAACCCTGGAGGGCATCGTCCTGGCGATCCTGTTCGGCCGGCCGGCCCACGGCTATGAGATCACGGCCTGGCTGCGCGAGCAGGGCTTCACGGACATTGCCGAGGGCACGATCTACGCGTTGCTCGTTCGGATCGAGCAGCGGGGACTGGTGGACGTGGCGAAGGTTGCCTCGGAGAAGGGGCCGCCGCGCAAGGTGTATTCGCTCAATGCGCGCGGGCAGGAGTATCTCGACGAGTTCTGGCAGACCTGGGGCTTTCTCGCCGCCCGGCTCGACCAGCTTCAGGACGGAGGCAAGCGATGAATGTGGTCTCGAAGATGCTCGGCGACAAGCGGCGCTGGCGGCAGTACCAGGCCCGGGTGGAGCGCCTGCCCGAGGATTACCGCGCAGCGGTCGCCGCGATCCAGCGGTACCTGATGTACTTCGGCCCGGCCGACGGCGAGGCCGCGGCGACGATGTTCGAGGACCTCGCGGACCTGTTCGAACAGGCCGCCGCGAACGACACCCCGATCCGGTCGGTCGTCGGCACGGACCCGGTGGAGTTCGTCGAGGCGTTCGCCGCGAATTACCGCAAGGGCGGCTGGGTGACGCGCGAGCGCGACCGCCTCACCGCCGCCATCGACCGCGCCGCGGGCGAGGGCCCGCGCTGACCCGGAAGGCACTGGCGATGACCGTCCCGGCGAACCCGGCGACCGCCATTCACGTGGCGGGCCTGGAGAAGTCGTACAAAGAGCTGCAGGTGCTGCGCGGCGTGGATTTCGACGTCGAACGCGGGCACATTTTCGCCCTGCTCGGTTCGAACGGGGCGGGCAAGACGACGGTGGTCAAGATCCTGGCCACCCTGCTGCGGGCGGACGCGGGCACGGTCCGCGTGCACGGCTTCGACGTCGCGGCGCAGGCCGCGAACGTGCGGGAGTCGATCAGCCTGACCGGCCAGTTCGCGGCGGTGGACGACGTGCTCAGCGGCCGGGAGAACCTGGTCCTGGTCGCCCGGCTGCGGCATCTGCCCGAACCGGGCGGGATCGCCGACGGACTCTTGACCCGCTTCGGATTGAGCGACGCGGCCGACCGGAAGGTGTCGACCTACTCGGGCGGCATGCGCCGTCGGCTCGACATCGCGATGAGTCTGATCGGGAATCCGGCGGTGATCTTCCTCGACGAGCCGACCACCGGGCTGGACCCGCAGGCCCGCCTGGATGTGTGGCAGGCGGTCCAGGAGCTTGCCGCCGGCGGCACCACGGTGCTGCTCACCACGCAGTACCTCGACGAGGCCGAGCACCTCGCGGACCGGATCGCGATTCTGCACGAGGGCCGGATCATCGTGTCCGGAACCCTCGCCGAACTCAAACGACTGCTGCCGCCCGCGACCGTCGAGTACGTGGAGAAGCAGCCGACGCTCGAGGACGTCTTCCTCGCCGTCGTCGGCAGCGGCAGTGGTGGTGGCAGCGGCAGTGGTGGTGACAGCGGCGGCGATCCCGGCGCCGACCGCGGGGAGGAACGATGAGCATGCATTTTGCCGGTGACACGGCGGTGCTGACCGGACGATCGCTGCGCCATATCACGCGCAGCGCGGACACGATCATCACCACCGCCATCACGCCGATCGCCATCATGGCAATGTTCGTCTACGTCCTGGGCGGTGCGATCGACACCGGCTCGGACTCGTACGTGAATTACCTTCTGCCCGGAATTCTGCTGATCACGATCGCCTCCGGGATCGCCTACACGGCCATTCGACTCTTCACCGACCTGAAGAGCGGCATCTTCGAGCGATTCCAATCGATGCCGATCGCCCGGTCGTCCGCGCTGTGGGCGCACGTGCTGACCTCGCTGGTCGCCAACCTGATCTCGGTGGCCGTCGTCGTGCTGGTCGCGCTGCTGATGGGCTTTCGGACCGGGGCGGGGGTGGGGGCGTGGCTGGCGATCACCGGCATCCTGATCTTGTTCACCCTGGCGCTCACCTGGATCGCCGTCATTCCGGGCCTGGGCGCCAAGACGGTCGACGGCGCGGGGGCCTTCGCCTATCCGCTGATCTTTCTGCCGTTCATCAGCTCGGCCTTTGTGCCCACCGAGACGATGCCGGGTCCGCTGCGCGCCTTTGCGGAGAATCAGCCGGTGACCTCGATCGTCGACGCCATCCGCGCGCTGTTCGCGCAGCAGCCGGTGGGCAGCGACATCTGGATCGCCCTGGGCTGGTGCGTCGCGATCCTGGTCGTCGCCTACGCCGTCGCAATGCTCACCTACCGGCGCAAGATCGGCTGACCCCTCCTTTCGAGGCCCACGCCCGGCCTCCGGGCCGCCGGTCGACCCAAGAAAGAGGTGGACCGGACCGGCGCGGTTCCTCGATACAGCGGCGCACAAGGACGCCCATGTGCTCGACGAGATCCCCGGTGCGTACAAGGATCTCGACGACGTGATCGCCGCCCAGGCGGACCTCGTCGAGGTGGTGGCCCACCTGCGCACCATCGTGTGCGTGAAAGGCTGAAGGGCCGGACCTGAGCGCGGACGTTGACGTATGGTCATACTTGTGACCAGAATGGATGCATGAAAACGCTTCCGCTGGCTCAGGCCAAGGCTCACTTGTCCGGGCTGCTCGATGAACTCGAACGAACCAAGGAGCCGGTGACCATCACTCGACATGGGAAGCCCGCTGCCGTCATCCTCACCCCCGAGGATGTCGAGTCGATCAACCTCACGATGGAATGGCTCGCCGACCCCGACCACGCCGCTGAGATGGCCGAAGCCGAGGAGTCGGCCACGCGCGGGACGGGCGTGACCCTGGCCGAGCTTCGCGCGGAGCTTGACGCCAACCGATGACCTGGACCGTCATCGTCGAACCGCCGGCACGCCGAGCCGTCGTCCGCCTGCCGCCACGGATCGCCGACGCCGTCCTCCGGTTCATGGCCGAAGCGTTGGCCGAGAACCCGCACCGCGTCACCAAGCCACTCGCCGGCCAACTCGTCGGGTACCGCAGCGGATACATCGGCATTTCCTTTCGCATCATCGTCACCATCGATGACGACGCCAAATCTGTCCACGTGCACCGCATCGCGCACCGAGCCGACGCCTACCGACCGTGACGGCGCACCGGACCTGGCCGCGCAGGGTGTGGAGGTGCCGCGCGGACACCCCCTCGTGACGACTAGTGAGCAAAAGTGGCCTACTATGACCGTGAGTAATCACGCGCGCCCGATGGCGCATCGCCTGGGGAGAGCCACATGCCTGCTGAATTCGTCACCGCCGAGATCGCCTCACAGCCGGACGCCTGGCGGCGAGCGGCCGCCATGGCCCCGCAGGTCAGCGCCGTGCTGCCGCGCCCGGGCGAGCGGGTGGCCGTCGTCGGCTGCGGGACGAGCTGGTTCATGGCGCAGAGCTACGCCGCCCTGCGGGAGGCCGCCGGCCACGGGGAGACCGATGCGTTCGCAGGCTCGGAGTTCCCGGCCGGCCGCCGCTACGACCGGATTGTGGCGATCTCCCGGTCCGGCACGACGACGGAGATCATCGAGCTGTTGGCGTCGGTTCGGGCGACACCCAGTGTGCTCCTGACCGCCGTCGCCGACTCCCCGGCGGCCGAGGTGGCCACCGCCGGCGTCGTGCTGGCGTTCGCCGACGAGCAGTCGGTGGTTCAGACCCGCTTTGCCACCTCGGTGCTCATGCTGCTGCGCGCTCACCTGGGCGCCGCCGTCGAGCCACTGGCCAAGGACTGTGAGGCGGCCTTGCTGGTCGATGTGACGGACCTGCTCGGCACGGACCAGGTGACCTTCGTCGGCCGGGGCTGGACCGTCGGCCTGGCCGCCGAAGCCGCGCTCAAGACCCGCGAGGCAGCACAGTTCTGGGCGGAGTCGTACCCCGCGATGGACTACCGGCACGGCCCGATCGCCATTGCCCAGCCCGGCCGGCTCACCTGGAGCTTCGGCCCGGCCCCGCACGGCCTGCGCGAGCAGGTCGAGGCGTGCGGCGCGCAGTTCGTCCAGCACGCGCTCGACCCGATGGCCGCGCTGGTGGTGGCCCAGCGTTTCGCCGTCGGCCTCGCCCAATCGCGCGGGCTGGACCCGGACCGCCCACGATCCTTGACTCGATCGGTGATCCTGTGACCTCAGGGACCCTCCGGCCCGCGGCCGCACCCGCGCGCGCACTGCCCCTCGGCGCGCCCGTCGTTGCCATCGACGTCGGCGGGGCCAGCGTCAAGGTGGCTCTCGTGGACGCCACGGGGAGCGTGCGGGGGCTGCGCCGGGTGCCGACGCCGCCGCCGGGCCCGGGTTGCGCCGATGCAGTGCTGGACCTGGCCGCCCGCGAGATCGAACGACTCTCGACGCTCGGGGAGGCGGCCGGAGCGAAGGCCGGGACTGCGGGAGCGCCGACGACCGCCCCCATCGCCGTCGGGCTCGCCCTGCCCGGCCTGGTGGACGAGGAGGCCGGTGTCGGCATCTTCTCGGAGAACCTGGGCTGGCGGGACGTCGATTTCCGCACCCGCGCCGGCGCGCGGATCACGCTGCCGGTGGCCATCGCCCACGATGTGCGGGCCGCGGGCGACGCCGAGATGCGGCTCGGCGCCGGTCAAGGGGCGCGCACCGCGCTGATCGTCACCCTGGGCACGGGCATCGCGGCCGCGGTCTTCGTCGACGGCCGCCCCCACGCGGGACACGGCCTGGCCGGTGAGATCGGGCATGCGGTGGTGGTGCCCGGCGGCGAACCGTGCGTCTGCGGCAATCGGGGTTGCTTGGAGGCGACGGCCTCAGCCGGTGCCATCACGCGCCGGTACGCCCGCACCGGCGCTGCGACGGTCTCCGGAGCCAAGGACGTGCTGGCCCTGGTCCGGGCGGGCGACCCGGTGGCCTGCGGCGTATGGGAGAGCGCGCTGGACGCGTTGGCACTCGGCCTCGCGCAGGCGACGACCCTGCTCGCGCCCGAGGTGATCGTCATCGGGGGAGGGCTCGGCGAGGCCGGGCCGGCGCTGCTCGAACCGTTGGGGACCCGGCTGACCGCGCTCCTGCGCCTCGGGCACGCCCCGCGCCTGGTCCGGGCTCGGGCCGGGCAGGACGCGGGGCTGCTCGGCGCGGCGCTCGCCGCGCGGCGCCTGGTGGACTCCGATCGGCGCGGCACCCGACCCGGCGCAGGCCCGTCATGATCGTCACCGTCACCCCCAATCCCGCGGTGGATCTGACCATCACCACCCCGCTGGTCGCCCGCGGCGAGACGACCGTCGTCGAGAACGCGGCCGCCCGGGCCGGCGGCAAGGGGCTCAATGTCGCCCGGGTGTTGACGCAGACCGGATTCGAGGTGTGCGCCATCGCACCGGTCGGACGGTCCGACGTCGACTGGTTCGACGCCGACCTCGGGCCTACCCCGCACCGCCTGGTCGGCTGCGCGACGCCGACCCGGCGCAGCTACGTCCTGCACGAGACCGACCAGGACGTCACGTCGGTCATCAACGAGCGCGGATCGGCGCGGACGGACCGGGAATGGGCGGCGGTCGAGGCCGCGATCGTCGAGGCACTCCGCGAGCCGCCCGGCACCGCCCGGTGTCTGGCCGTCTGCGGTTCGCTGCCCCCGGGCGCCGACGGGGCACTGCTGGACCGCCTGCTCCGTCCCGCCCGGGCGGCCGGCCTTGCGATCGCCGTCGACACGTCCGGTCCCTGGCTGCGGGCCGCGGCCGACGCGGGCGCGACCCTGCTCAAGCCCAATCGGGCGGAACTCGCCGCGGCCACCGGGACGGGCGATGCCATCGCCGGCGCCCGCCGGCTCCAAGCACTGGGCGCCGCGATCGTCGTCGTCTCGCTCGGGGCGCAGGGCCTCGTCGTCGTCCCGCCCGCCGGCCGGCCCTGGCAGGCCCGCCTCCCGCACCCGCTGCGCGGCAACCCGACCGGCGCCGGCGACGCGGCCGTGGCCGCTGCGCTGACCTTCCTGGCCGCCCCGGCGGACGTGACGCGGCTGCGCGCGGGGGACCCGGACCTCGTCGTCGCGCTCGCCCGGCGGGCCGCCGCCTGGTCCGCGGCCGCCGTGCTGATGCCCGGCGCGGGCGCGATCCACGACAGTTACCCATCGATCGAGCGCAGCCTCGAACTGACTCCCCTGGAGTAGCCGTGCCCCTCGTACCCACTGCAGACCTTCTCACGGCGGCCGCCGCCGCCGGCGGCGTCGGCGTCGGCGCTTTCAATGTGCTGCACCTGGAAACGGCCGAGGCCCTTACGGCGGCGGCCGAGAGCGCCGGGTCCGGCGTGATTCTGCAGATCTCGCAGAACTGCGTGGCGTTCCACGGGGGGCTCGGACCGATCGCCCGGGCCTCGCTCGCGGTCGGCGCGGCGGCGGCGGCGCCCGTGGCGGTCCACCTGGATCACGCCGAGGACGAGCGCCTCGTCCGGGAGGCCATTGACCTCGGGTTCGGTTCAGTGATGTTCGACGGGTCCCGGCTCGACTATGCGGCCAACGTCGCGACGACCGAGCAGGTCGTCGCGGCCGCGCATGCAGCCGGCGTCCTCGTCGAGGCGGAACTCGGGGAGATCGGCGGCAAGGACGGCGTGCATGCGCCGGGCGTCCGCACCGATCCGGGCGAGGCGGCGGCGTTCGTCGCCGCGACCGGCGTCGATGCGCTCGCCGTCGCGGTCGGCTCCTCGCACGCGATGCGCGAACGCACCGCGGTACTCGACCTCGACCTCGTCGGGCGCCTGCGCGACGCCGTTCGGGTTCCCCTGGTGCTGCACGGCTCGTCGGGCGTCCCCGACGAGCAGATGGTCGCGGCGATCGCCCAGGGGATCGTGAAGGTCAACGTCTCCACGCACCTCAATCGTGCGTTTACCGGGGCGGTCCGGGAGTACCTGGCGGCACACCCGACGACGGTGGACTCGCGCCGGTACGTTGCCGCGGGTCGCCGGGCGATGCAGGACGAGGCGGCGCGCCTGCTGCGGCTGTTCGCCCGCCGGTGACCGGTCGCCGGTAGACGATGATCACTCCGTTCCCCCGGGCACTCGGCCCGGGGAACGCACATTGAGGAGCACGATGGAGCGCGAAGACCGACTGTCCAGAATCGCCTCGTTCATCACCGAGCGCGGTGCCGCCGGTGTGGAGGAGGTGATCGCTCGCTTCGGCGTCTCGCCCGCGACGGCGCGGCGAGATCTGGACGCCCTGGCCGAACAGCAACTCGTCACCCGCACCCGGGGCGGGGCAATGGCCAACGCCACGTCGGGCGACCTGCCGCTGCGGTACCGCACGGCGCGGCAATCGGTCCAGAAACGCGCCATCGCCAGGGCGGCGGTGGACCGGATCGGGCCGGGGCAGGTGATCGCGTTCAATGGCGGGACGACGACGACTTTGGTCGCCCACGAACTCGGGATCCGGGCGACGGGCGACCCGACCTTCGCCGACGCGCTGACCACCGTCGTGACGAATGCGGTCAATATCGCCAACGATCTCGTCGTGCGGCCCGAACTGCGCATCGTGCTCACCGGCGGAGCGGCCCGCACTCGCTCGTACGAACTCATCGGGCCGCTCGCCATGGCCACACTGCCGCGGATCCACATCGACACCCTGTTCCTCGGCGTGAACGCCATCGACGTCACGGCCGGCTTCTTCACGCACCATGAGGGGGAGGCGGAAGTGAACTCGGCCCTGGTGGACTCGGCCCGGCGGACCGTTGTGGTCGCGGATTCGTCGAAGTTCGCGACCACGGCATTCGCCCGGATCTGCTCGATCGCCGCCGTCGATGCGGTGATCACCGACGCCGCGGCCGACCCGGAGGGGTCGGCCGCGCTGCGCGACCAAGGGGTCGAGGTCGTTCTCGTGTAATCAGCACCTTCCACCCGGCGTCCGTCCGGGGCGCCGTCGAACGGCGAAAGGAGCCCTGAATGTCTTCCTTCGGACGTGTCACCCTCCCGATCCAGGAGGGCCTCGACGAGGCGATACCCGAGATCATGCGTCGGCTCGGAGCCGACGCGGTCCGCAACTCCGACGGCACCGCGCTGCCCGCCGACGTGACGGCGCTGGGGGCGAAGGTCTACGCCACCTACTTCGTCGGCCGGGGCGACCAGAACTGGGCGTCGGCCCATCCGCACCACCGCACCCAGGTGTACTTGATGTCGCCGCGAGTCGTGGCGCCGGCCGACGGGCCGTTGGCGATCGAGGTGATGGCCCAGTGGTTCGCGCAACAGGTCGAACCCGACCTCGACTGTGACGTGAACCGCTGGTGGCAGGTGATCGACCGCACGACCGGGCGCACCCTCGACCCGGCGGAGTGGTCGGTCTCGGGGACCGGGGCACACACCAATGTGCACGTCGCGCGGCCGGAGCCGTTCCACATCTACACGGTCGGCTTCCTGGCCTACCAGAGCTGGGACCCGACCCAGATGTACAACTACGTGACGAACGGCTGGGCCGACGACCCCACTCGGGTCAAGGAACAGCCCTACGACGTGCGCCATCCGCAGACGTGGGCGCATGTTCGCGCCGGGTTCGAGCGGTGGCTCGCCGAGCACCCCGAGGTCGACGTCGTCCGGTTCACCACGTTCTTCTATCACTTCACGCTCGTGTACGGTCCCGACGCCAAGGAGCGGTTCGTCGACTGGTTCGGCTATACCGGATCGGTCTCGGTGCCGGCGCTGGAGGCCTTCGAAGCGGAAACCGGGCTCCGGCCGACTGCCGAGGACTTCGTCGACCAGGGCTACTACCAGAACACCTTCCGGACCCCGAGCGCGATCTTCCGGGCCTGGATCGACTTCCAGAACCGCTTCGTCACCGACCGGGTCGCCGACCTCGTCGCCATGGCCCACGCGGCGGGCAAGGAGGCGATGATGTTCCTCGGGGACAATTGGATCGGCACCGAACCCTACGGGGACCGCTTCGCCCGGACCGGGATGGACGCCGTCGTCGGGTCGGTCGGCTCCGCGGCCTCCTGCCGGATCATCTCGGATATCCCAGGGGTGCGATACACGGAAGGACGGTTCCTGCCCTACCTCTTCCCCGACGTCTTCAATCCCGACGGTGACCCGGCCGGCGAGGCGCGCGAAGCGTGGGTCACGGCGCGCCGGGCGATCGTCCGTTCCCCACTGGACCGGATTGGGTACGGCGGATACCTCTCCCTCGCCCTCGCACACCCGGATTTCCTCGCCCAGGCCGAGGCGATCTGCGCGGAGTTTCGCGACCTGCACGACCGGTCGCAGGGGGAACGCCCACAGCGCGCTCCCGTCACCGTCGCAGTCCTCAACCAGTGGGGCAAGCTGCGGTCGTGGCAGACCCACATGGTCGCCCATGCGCTGTGGTATCGGCAGACCTACTCCTACCTCGGTGTGCTCGAGGCGCTGGCCGGCCTGCCGTTCGAGGTGCGGTTCCTCTCCTTCGACGACGTGCGCGACGGCGTTCCGGAGGACGTCCACGTGTTGGTCAACGCGGGTTCGGCCGGGACGGCGTTCTCCGGCGCAGCGGCGTGGCTCGACCCTCGCGTACAGACGAGCGTGCGCCGCTTCGTCGCCGCCGGCGGCGGCTTCGTCGGAGTCGGCGAGCCCACGGCCGCCGCCTCGGCGGGCGCGGTTTTCCAGCTCGGCGACGTGCTCGGGGTCGAGCAGGAAACGGGGTGGACACTGTCGAACACGCGGCACCCGCAGGTGCAGCCCGCCCACTTCGTGACGGCTGGCCTGCCGGCCGAGTTGGACGTGGGGGAGGGCACCCGGGAGGTCTATCCGATCGGTGACTCCACCCAGGTGCTGCGGCTCGGCGACGGCCAGGTGCACCTCGCGGTCAACGCCTACGCGGCCGGCCGTTCGGTGTATCTCGCCGGCCTGCCCTACTCCCCGGTCAACGCCCGGCTGCTGCACCGAGCGTTGTACTGGGCGGCGGGACAGGAGGACCGCATTGCCGATCTCGGCTGGGCGAACGACCCCCGCGTCGAAATTGCCTGGTATCCGGGGGCGCGCCGGGCGCTGGTCTGCAACGTCACCCTGGAAGAAGTGGCGACCCAGGTGCACGTTCCCGCTGCGGCCAATCCGGTCTTCATCGAGATCGGACCCGGCGGTCAGGCGTGGGTCGAAGTTGAGACGAAATCGTGACTCGTCGCGCCCCTTATCGGTTCACGATGATCGATGATGAGCGGTAGCATCGTCTAACAAGCACGACCAATCTATCTGTCGTCTAGTCAAGGCTGAGAGGTTGTTCCTATGTCGCACCCCACGCGCCGCAGGAAGACGGCGGTGGCATTGGCCGGCGTCGCTGTGCTGGTGCTCAGCGCCTGCAGCGGCAACTCCGACGAGGGCTCGCCGGACGACACGTCGTCCGCAGCCGGCACACCGGTCAAGATCACCTACCTGCACCGCCTACCCGACGGCGAGGGCATGACCCCCGTCGCCGACATCGTCGCCAAGTGGAACGCCGAGCACCCCGACATCCAGGTCACCTCGACGAAGTTCGACGGCAAGGCGGCCGAGTTGTCCCTCAAGCTCGCGACCGACGTCAAGGCCGGCGTCGCCCCCTGCCTCGCGCAGGTCGGCTACTCCGAGGTCCCTGAGCTGTACACCAAGGGTCTGTTCGAGGACGTCACCAAGGAAGCCGCCAAGTACAAGTCGGACTTCTCGGCGGGCGCCTACGCCCTGATGGGGGTCGGCGGGGTCGAGGTCGGGCTGCCGCAGGACACGGGCCCGCTCGTCTACTTCTACAACGAGACCGAGTTCAAGAAGATCGGAATCACCGCGCCGAAGACGGCGGAGGAGTTCGTCACGGCCGCCGCGAAGGCCGGCCAGGCCGGAAAGTACATCTCGGACTTCCAGCCGGACGAGGCCCAGTTCTGGCTCTCGGCCCAGGCCGCATCCGCGGGCGACGCCTGGTTCACCGCGGAGAACGACGCCTGGAAGGTTGACACCAAGGGCGCCGGTTCGCAGCAGGTGGCCGCGTTCTGGCAGCAGATGCTCGACGCCAAGACGACGCTCACCGAGCCGCGCTGGGGCGACGGCTTCACCAAGGCCCTGACCGACGGCAAGCTCATCGGTCACATCGGCGCGGCGTGGGAGGCCGGCTTCGTGCTCGACCCGCTCGACGGCACCCCGGCCGAGGGCCAGTGGCGCGTGGCGCAACTGCCCGACTACGGCGCCGGCGCGATGACCGGTCCGGACGGCGGCTCCGGCGTCGCCGTGATGAAGGGCTGCAAGTACCCGGCGCAGGCCATGGAATTCAACGCCTGGCTCAACACTCAGGTCGCCGACCTGGCCACGCAGGGCCTGGTCCCGGCGGCCTCGGGCACCGTCTCGACGCCGGAAAAGACCCTGCGCCAGTTCGGCGGACAGGACGTGATGGCCGAACTCGGCAAGGCCACCGCCAACCTGAACCCCGAGTTCGTCTACGCCCCGGGCTTTTCCGCCCTGTCCTCGATGAACAAGGTGGCGGCGAACGTCGCGGCCGGTACCGCCAAGGTCTCGGCCATCTTCGACAACGCGCAGACCACCGCCGTTGCCTCGATCAAGAGCCTCGGCCTGTCCGTCGCGGACTGACCGACGCCACAGCACATGCGCGGGGCCGCCACGGCGGCCCCGCGCACCCCACTCGCACCACGTGGGCGAAGAGAGAAGGCGCGGATGAGCAGCTCCAGCGCGGCGAGCGCACCCCGACGATCCGCACGGGCCGGTCGAGGACACCGCAAACAGGCGCGGACCGGCTGGGCCTTCATGGCGCCGTTCACCATTGCCTTCGGCCTGGTTTTCCTCGTCCCGATTCTGGTGTCAATACGGTCGGCCTTCTACACCCAGGCGCCGGCCGGCGGCGGACTGTACGGGGGCGGCGCCCTGGTCGAGAAGTTCGCCGGGTTGGACAACTTCGCCGATGCGGTCACGAACGGCGCGTTCTGGCTCGGGATGGCTCGGGTGGTGGGCTACGCCGCCTTCCAGATCCCGGTCATGCTGCTGCTCGCGCTCGCCCTCGCCCTGCTGCTCGACTCTTACCTCGTGCGCCGGCCGGGCGGGTTCCGGCTCTCCTTCTTCCTGCCGTTCGCGATCCCGGGCATTATCGCCGCGGTGATGTGGCTGTACCTGTACGATCCGGATATCTCCCCGTTCATGCGGTACCTGCCCGCCGGGACCGACCTCATGTCCTCGAATGTGATCCTGTTCTCGATGGCCAACATGACGACGTGGACCTACACCGGGTACAACATGTTGATCTTCCTCGCGGCGCTGCAGGCCATTCCGCACGATCTGTACGAGGCGGCCCGGCTCGACGGGGCCTCCGGCCTGCGGATCGCGACGAGCATCAAGATCCCGATTCTGCGGCCCGCCGCGCTGCTGGCCGCACTGTTGTCCATCATCGGGACGATTCAACTCTTCAACGAACCCGTCGTCCTCGAGGCCGTCAATCCCTGGATGGGCAAGGATTACACGCCGATGATGCTCGCGTACAACTCGATGACGGGTCTCGTCTCGCCCTCGGGTACCGGCCCCGCGTCGGCGATCTCGCTCCTGATGGCGGTGATCGCGGGCGTCCTGGCGGCCGGCTATGCGCTCCTGCAGCGAAAGGCGGCGCGCTGAGATGGCCGGCAGACTCGCTCGCACGCAGAAGGAGCGGCACCGGGCCGGGCGGACCCGGAACGACGGGATCGAGGCACCGCCGCGTTCGTTCGCGCCGAGCCTCGGCGCGCGGTCGGTGACGAAACTTGTCCTCATTGTCGTCGCGCTGTACTTCCTGGTACCGGTCTTCTGGATGGTCGTCGCCGCGACAAAGCTGGACTCCCAATTGTCGACGACGTTCGGCTTCTGGTTCTCCGGAATGCACCTCGACGAGAGCTACCAGGCCCTTGATTCGTGGACCCACGGGCTGTTCTGGCGCTGGGTCGCCAACTCACTCCTGTACGCGGGCACCGCGGCCCTGGTCGGCACGTTGCTGTCCGTGATGGCGGGCTACGCCGTCGCGAAATTCGCCTTCCCCGGCAAGCGGATCGTCATGGGCGCCGTCATGGCGGGGCTCCTGCTCCCGGTCGCCCTGCTGACGATTCCGCTGTACACGGTGTTCCACAGCCTCGGTCTGACGAACACGATATGGGCCGTCATCGTGCCGTCGATGGTGTCCCCGTTCGGGGTCTTCCTCGGCTCGGTCTACGCCCAGACATCCGTGCCGGATGAAGTGCTGGAGGCCGCGCGCATCGACGGCGCGGGGGAGGCGCGGATCTTCTTCGGAATCGTGCTGCGGCTGTTGGCGCCCGCGATGGTCACGATCTTCCTGTTCATCTTCGTGGCCACCTGGAACAACTTCCTGTTGCCCCTGATGATGATCTCGTCCGCGGAACTCAAGCCCGTGACCCTCGGCATGTACGGAATGATGAGCTATTTCGCCCCGAACCGGCCCGCGGTCATGCTCGGCTCGCTGCTCGGCGTCATTCCGCTCATCGTGTTGTTCTTCGGGCTGCAAAAGTACTGGCGGGCCGGCCTGGCGGCCGGTTCCGTGAAGGGCTGACCCGGGGCGCACGAGCCCGGCCGGGCTGACTCGGCCGGGCTCGTGCGTCGCCTACAGCCGCGGATCCACCGGCTCGGATTCCAGCGCGAGCACGGCGAACGCCATCTGGTGCACGGACCACAGCGGCGAACCGGCCACGAATCGGGTCAGCGCCTCGATGCCCAAGCCGTGCTCGCGCAGCGCCAGCCCGCGCTTGCGGCCCAGCGACCGCCCGCGCAGCAGGTCGAGGGAGTCGGTGTAGTCCGGCCCGTAGATGATCCGCAGGTACTCCCGCCCGCGGACCTTCAGACCGGGCTGGAGGCGCGGGCGCGGCTCGACCGGCTTGACCACCATGCCCTCGCCGCCGGCGGCGGTGAGATCGAGCCACCACCGCACGGCGTCGGCCCGCTGTCCGGCGTCGGACAGATCGACGAACCGATGCCGGGTCGGCGTGAGGAGCGGGTCGGTCAGGGCGCCGATCCGGGCCAGGTGCCAACGGTGCGACTCGGTCCGCGCGAGCACCCGACCCTGCGCGGCGAGGATCTGGAACGGCGCGAGCGTGACGCCGTCGAGCCCGTCGGTCGGCCGGACGTAGGCGCGGTACGCCTGCCGGTACGCCCGCGCATTGGTTTCCCGGCGCGCGATCCGGTCAGCGAGCCCGGCGACGTCGAGCCCGCGACCACCGGCGGCGGCGAGCGCCGCCGCGGCGGCCGGGAGCGCGACCTCGGCCGCGGCGCCCACCGAGGCGTACTGGTCCCGAATGAGCCCGAGCGCCTTGGCGGACCAGGGCAGCAACTCGCAGTCGAGGGCGAGCCAGTCGGTGTCCAGCTCGGCGAACAGCGGGTCGACGGCGCCGCGCAACCGGTCCACCAGCTCGGCGGTGTCGGGGAAGAAGGCGCGTCCGGTGCGGGTGTAGACCACGCCGGTCGTCCCGTCCGCGATGCCGAATCGCCGGGCCGCGCTCGCCTCGTCCCGGGCCAGGACGGCGATCGCCCGCGAGCCCATGTGCTTTTCCTCGCAGACCACCTCGCTCACCCCGGCGGCGGCGTACTCGGCGAACGCCTCGTCGGGATGCTCCAGGAATCCGCCGCGGTTCGACGTCCCGGCGGGGGACATGGTGGGCGGCAGGTAGATCAGCAGGCGCGGATCGACCGCGAACCGGCTCATCACCTCGAGCGCGGCCGCGGCGTTCTCCTGGGGCACCTTGACCTTGCCGGCGTACTCGGTGACCAGCCAGCGGGTGCCGGCGACGTCGTCGATCCGCAACGCCGTCGGCTCCCGGTCCGCGGCCGCGGGAGCGAGCGGCCGGATCGGTTCGTAGTATTCCCGGGCGGCGGGGATCTGGACGATCTCACGCGTCGGATAGCGCAGCGCCGTCAGCCGGCCGCCGAAGACGACGCCGGTGTCCAGACAGATCGTGTTGTTGATCCATTCCGGCTCCAGGACCGGCGTGTGGCCGTAGACGACGATCGCCTTCCCGCGGTACTCCCGCGCCCAGGGGTAGCGCACCGGCAGGCCGAATTCGTCCGTCTCGCCGGTGGTGTCGCCGTACAGCGCGAAGGACCGCACCCGGCCCGAAGTCCGGCCGTGGTATGCCTCCTTCAGCCCGGCGTGCGCGACGACGAGCCGGCCGTCGTCGAGCACGTAGTGGCTGATCAGGCCGGTCAGGAAGGTGAGAACGGCGGCGCGGAAGTCCGCGTCCTCGCCGTCGAGCTGGGCCAGGGTCTCGGCCAGCCCGTGCTTGACCTGCACCTGGGCGCCCTTCAGGGCGCGGATCAGCTTCGCCTCGTGATTGCCGGCGACGCACAGTGCGGTCCCGGCCGCGACCATGCCCATGACCAGGCGCAGCACCCCCGGGGTATCGGGGCCGCGATCGACGAGGTCCCCGACGAAGACGGCGGTCCGGCCCTCCGGGTGCCGGGCGCCGACTGCCCGGCCGGCGTCGTCGACCTCAAGCTGCCAGCCGAGCTGCTCCAGCAGGGCGCGCAACTCCGCGGCGCAGCCGTGCACGTCGCCGATGACGTCGAACGGGCCGGTCAGCTCCGACCGGTCGTTCCACGGCTTTTCCGGCGCGATCCGGACCGAGTCGATCTCCTCGGGGCGCAGGACGTGCACGCGCCGGAAACCCTCCCGGCGCATCGAGCGCAGGGAGCGCTTGAGGTCACGGTGCTGGCGGGCGATCACGTGGGGGCCGAAGGTGCGGTCCGGGCGGGCACTGTTGCGGGCCGCCGCCACGGACTCGGGCACGTCGAGCACGATCGCGTCGACGAGGACGTCGTGGTCCCGGGCGAGCTTGACGAGCGCCGCGCGGTCGGCCGCCTGGACGTTGGTCGCGTCGACGACGGTGAGCCGTCCTCGCCGCAGCCGGGTGCCGACGATGTAGTGCAAAACGTCGAAGGCGTCGGGCGTGGCGGCCTGGTCGTTCTCGTCGTCGGCGACCAGGGCGCGGCAGAAGTCCGAGGAGACCACCTGGGACGAGGCGAAGTGCCGGGCGCCGAAGGTGGACTTGCCGCTGCCGGACACGCCGACCAGCAACACCAGGCCGTGCGCGGGCACGGTGAGGTCCCGGCCGGGGGAGCGGGTGCTCGCTTCAGTCACGACGGAACACCGCCAGCTGGGTCGGCGTGCCGCGCTCGGGATCGACCGCGCCGACGCCGTGAAACTCCTCGGCGTAGCCGTGCTCGGCCGCGACCCGGTTGGCCCAGGCCCGGAACTCGGCTCGGGTCCACTCGAAGCGGTGGTCGGGGTGGCGCATGCCGGTCAGCCCTTCGTAGTTCGCGTTGTACTCGACGTTCGGCGTCGTCACCACCACCGCGCCCGGCCGCGCGACGCCGAACACGACGCGTTCGAGCGCGGCCAGCCGGGGCGGATCGATGTGCTCGATGACCTCCATCAGGACTGCGGCGTCGAAGCCCGCAAAGCGGGCGTCCTCGTAGGTCAACGCCGCCTGGAACAGGTCGATCCGGGCCGCCTGCCGCTCGCTCAGCCGGTCCAGGTGCAGCTTGCGGGCGGCGATCTGCAACGACCGGGCCGAGACATCCGCCCCGGCCACCTGGGTGAACGAGGGCTCGCGCACGAGTCGATCCAGGAACGCCCCGGGTCCGCAGCCGAGATCGATCACGGACCGCGCGCCGAGCTGCGCCAGCGCGTCGAGCACCGCCTGGTGGCGCTGGGTGTTCAGGGATTCGCGGCGCTCCGCCGGCTGGGCGACCTCCTCCTCGGCCGCGGGGTCCACCGCCTCGTCGACGTCGTCGCCCAGTTCCGCCAGGCGGGCGAGGGCGACCCGGGTCAGCGCGGACCGGCGGCCCAGGTAGCGACGGGTGATCAGGTCGCGGTCGGGGTGGCCCGCCAGCCAGTTCTCGCCGGAGCGGAGCAGCTTGTCCACCTCGTCGCTGCCCTGCCAGTAGTGCTTGGCCTCGTCCAGCACCGGGAGGAGCACGTACAACTGGTTGAGCGCGTCCGCCAGGCGCAGCGTGCCGGTGAGCGCCAGCCGGACGTAGCGCGAGTCGCCCCACTCGGGGAACTGATCGTCGAGCGGGACCGGCTCGGCGTCGACCCGCCAGCCCAGCGGCTCGAAGACTCGCCGGGCGATCGTCGGCCCGCCGCGGCAGGGCAGCGCCGGGATGGCGATCTCCAGCGGGATCGGCGCATCGGCCACGGCCTGCCGCGAGTCGCCCCGGCCGGTGCGCGCCGTGCTGAAGACGTCCGCCACCGCCACCCCCAGCAGGGAGGACGCCGCGTAGGAACGGTCGTTGACGTACTGCGCGAGGGAGAAGTCCGGCGTCCCGCGGCCCGCCGTGCGGGCGAGCCGCACCGGGTCGATCTCCAGCAGCACGGCGACGGTGCAGCGTTCGGCACTCGCCGCCGGGAAGAAGACGGTGGCCGTGCCGAAGGACTGCGCGAACTCCCGGACCCGGTCGGGGTGTTTGAAGAGCAGGTAGCCCAGGTCGGTGGCGGGCCGATGGGTGGTGGTCAGGGTCAGGAGCACCCGGCCATTGTCGCGGTTCCGGGCGTGGGAACGCACGGGTTTTCGTTGGCGGTCGCCGGGGCGCCACCGCCACCCGCCGGATCGCGCCGGTCACCGTCGCCGCGTCCCTGCCGAAGCTCGACCGCCATCTGGTCGCGCGCTCGCGCAACTCCTCGAGGTACTACCTACTTGGGTGCCGCCATGACCCTCATCCGCCATGGTTTGAGAGCATCCACCGAACCCGGGACGATTCAAAGTGATGGAACGAAGAGAATCGACAAATATGCTAAACTGTATGATTTCCGCGACAAGGAGGAAGCATGCCGAAGGGGAACGGTCATACCATCGTCATCGATGGGCATGAGTTCGGCGCAGAAGACGGACTCGTGATCTCGACTGAGCGCTTCGAGGACCCGACCGACGGCCGAACGGTAGCCGGGTGGTCCGAAGAACCGAGTACCGGCATCAACCCCCACGCCATCTGGGGCGCGAGCTACGCCTACTCGTGGCACGTCAACTCTGTCACCTACCGTGGCTATGCACTTGCCGCCGGCAACGTGTATCGCGGACTGCGGATCGTCCGGGTCTGCTTCTGGTACACACGCAACGGCAAGCCTGTCTCGAACAAGGTCTGCGCCAAGGCGATATTCCGTGACGGCTTCTGGGTCAAGGGTCCCGAGGCTACGGGGTTGGCGAATGACTCATTGGATCCCGACGCGCCGAGGACAATCTTCAACATCGAGACCGCACGTATCGATCCCCAAAGAAACTACTGACGCGGTGGCTGCCGTGCCTCGGCCCCTGAAACAAGCGCTTCCCTACGCCGTGGCGGCGGTGCTTGTGGCCTTGACGCTGCTCAGCCTGCACGTACAGGTGTCAGTCCTGCCCGGAGTGGAACGCCACTACGTACGGCTCTTTCCGGGGGCCGCGAGCGTGACCGCCCAACTCAGGACGCTCGGTGTCATTGCGTTGGCGGTCCTCGAAGTTGCTCTTGCCCTGAGCGTCGTGATCGCTCTCGTGACCGCGGTCATGGGTGCGTTTCCCCGCAGCGCGATTCGGCTGGGATGGGCGGTCGTGGCGCTGATGCTTATTTTTGCCCTCGTCTGCCTGGTCGCGTTCTGCGCACTCTGGGGAACCGAATACGATTCACCGGGTGTCGTCCTGGCGATATTCGGTGCTGCTGTCGTCGGGTTGCTTGCATCGGTCGCAGTGGCTGGGTTCCTTTCGGTGTGGTCCCGTCGCTCCGCCTCCGAAGGCTGATCGCTCGTCCGGACGAAGACCGTCGCGGCGGTGGTCTTCCTGGCGGCGTAATAGCTGCTCGGGGCGATCTGAAGACCCGCATCCTTCATGACGACCCGGCCGCCGGTAGTGTCAGCCAGTGTGAACCGCGAGACGGCCGGCCGAGCCCGCGGCCGGCCGGACCTCCCCGCGCCGGCCGGTGCCGGCACCCCCGCCGTCGCGACCACCATCACGAGCGCCGTCGTCGTCGCGATCCTGACCGGCGCGGTCGTCGCCCTGCAGGGCAAGTTCAACGGCGATCTCAGTCACGCGGGCGCTGGGATCGTCCTCACCGGCTGGTTCTCCTACGTCGGCACGGTGGCGTCCGTCGCGCTGGTGATCGTCGCGATGGGCCGCGGGCCGGCGACGGCGGCCCTCCTGCGACGCCAGGGCCGGTGGTGGTGGTACGTGATCGGGTTGTGCGGCATCCCGATTGTGCTCGCAATGACCGGCGGCATCCCCGTGGTCGGGGTGGCGATCGCTTCGGTGTGTTCGGTGGCGGGCCAGACGGTCACGGGCCTCGGCTTCGACGCGCGGGGGATCGGGCTGCCGACGCGGCTGGCGCTGACCCCGCGCCGCGCCCTGGCCGGGGCCGTCGCCCTGGCGGGACTCGTCGTCGCGATCGGCGCGGGCGCCGGCATCGATGCCTCGGCCTGGACCGTCGCGGTGGTGTGCGCCGCGCTGTTCGCGGGCGGCGCGATCCTGTGCGTGCAGCAGGCGGGCAACGGGCGGGTGGCCGGCATCTCGGGCGACCCGTTGGTGCCCGGCCTCACGTCCGCGGCCGGCGGGACGGTCGGCATCACCCTTGTCCTGGCGGCGGTCGCGGCGCTCGGCGGCCTGGCCGACATCGGACTGCCCGGCGCCGACCGTTGGTACCTCTACCTCGGCGGTCCGCTCGGCGCGGTGATCACGGTCGCCTCGGCGTGGGCGGTGCGCCGGCTGGGCACGTTCGCCTTGACCCTGGCCCTGGTCGGCGGTCAAATGGCGACGGCTATCCTGCTCGACGCCGTCGGCTCGGTCGGGCTGGCATGGCAGACCTTCGCGGCCACGGCGGCGGTGTGCGGCGCCGTCGTGCTGGCGATTCCCCGGCGAGGGCGCGGGCTGCCGAGGTAGCGCGTCGGCGCGCCATTGGGACCCGAGCGCGCATCGCCGGCCCCCCGGCGTCGATACTGGATGCCTGCGCCCCGGCGCCTCGTCCCGGGGCGCCCCGTTTGGGCGCCGGCCGGACTCGACCCGATGGAGACGCGATGAGCACGAGTACGCCCGCGACTACCCGCCCGTCCGCGAGCGCCGCCGGCGCGCCGGCCGAGCACCTGGCGGACAGCCATGACCGGATCCGCGTGGTCGGCGCGCGGGAGAACAACCTCAAGGACCTCAGCGTCGACATCCCCAAGCGCCGCCTGACGGCGTTCACCGGGGTCTCCGGCTCGGGCAAGAGTTCGCTCGTCTTCAACACCATCGCCGCCGAGTCGCAGCGCATGATCAACGAGACCTACAGCGCGTTCGTGCAGGGCTTCATGCCGAACCTCGCCCGCCCCGACGTCGACCTGCTGGACGGGCTGACCACCGCGATCATCGTGGACCAGGAGCGGATGGGCGCGAACCCGCGGTCCACCGTCGGCACCGCCACGGATGCCAACGCCATGCTCCGGATCGTGTTCTCCCGGCTCGGCGAGCCGCACATCGGCTCGGCGCAGGCGTTCTCCTTCAACGTCGCCTCCGTCAGCGGCGCCGGCGCCATCACTCTTGAGAAGGACGGCCGCACCGTCAAGGAACGCCGGGCCTTCTCCGTCACCGGCGGCATGTGTCCGCGCTGCGAGGGTCGCGGCAGCGTCCAGGACTTCGACCTGTCCGCGCTATATGACGACGCGAAGTCCCTCGACGAGGGTGCGCTGACGATCCCCGGGTACAGCCTGGACGGCTGGTACGGGCGGATCTACCGCGGCAGCGGCTTCTTCGACGCGGCCACCCCGATTCGCGACTTCACCAAGCGCGAACTGAATGACCTGCTCTACCGGGAACCCACCAAGATCAAGATCGACGGCATCAACGCGACCTACGAGGGGCTGATCCCAAAGATCCGCAAATCCATGCTGACCAAGGACGTGGCGGCGATGCAGCCCCACATTCGGGCCTTCGTGGAGCGGGCGATCACCTTCGCCACGTGCCCGGACTGCGGGGGCACGCGGCTGAACGAGGGCGCCCGGTCCTCGAAGATCAAGGGCATCAGCATCGCGGACGCCTGCGCGATGCAGATCAGCGACCTGGCCGCGTGGGTCGGGGACCTGCGGGAGCGGTCCCTGGCGCCGCTGCTGACCTCCTTGCGCGAGACGCTGGACTCCTTCGTCGAGATCGGGCTGGGCTATCTCTCGCTCGACCGCCCGGCCGGCACGCTGTCCGGCGGGGAGGCGCAGCGGGTCCGGATGATCCGCCACCTCGGCTCGTCCCTGACGGATGTGACCTACGTCTTCGACGAGCCGACGATCGGCCTGCACCCGCACGACATCCAGCGGATGAACGAACTCCTGCTCCGCCTGCGGGACAAGGGCAACACCGTCCTGGTGGTGGAGCACAAGCCGGAGCTGATCGCGATCGCCGACCACGTCGTCGACCTCGGACCGGGCGCGGGCCGCGCCGGGGGCGAGGTGTGCTTCGAGGGCACGGTCGCCGAGCTCCGCTCGTCGACCACCCTGACCGGCCGGCATCTCGATGACCGGGCGCGCCTGAAGGAGAGCGTCCGGACGCCGTCGGGCCGGCTCGAAGTCCGCGGCGCCTCAACGCACAACCTGCGCGACGTAGACGTTGACATTCCGCTCGGTGTGCTCGTGGTGGTGACCGGGGTGGCCGGCTCGGGCAAGAGCTCGCTGATCGGCGGCTCGGTCGCGGGCCGCGAGGGCGTGCTGACCGTCGACCAGACCGGCATCCGGGGTTCGCGGCGTTCCAACCCCGCCACCTACACCGGGCTCCTCGACCCGATCCGCAAGGCGTTCGCCAAGGCGAACGGGGTCAAGCCGGCCCTGTTCAGCGCGAACTCCGAGGGGGCGTGCCCCACGTGCAACGGGGCGGGCGTGATCTACCTGGACCTGGCGATGATGGCCGGCGTCGCCACGGTCTGCGAGGAGTGCGAGGGCCGCAGATTCCAGGCCGAGGTGCTGGAGTACACCCTCGCCGGCCGGAACATCGCCGAGGTGCTGGCGATGTCCGCGGCCGATGCGCACCGGTTCTTCGGGGCGGGCGACGCCCGCACGCCGGCCGCGCACACCATCCTGACCCGGCTGGTCGACGTCGGGCTCGGGTACCTCAGCCTCGGGCAGCCGCTGACCACGCTCTCCGGCGGCGAACGCCAGCGGCTGAAGCTCGCGACCCACATGGGGGCGGGCGGCGGCATCTACATCCTGGACGAACCCACCACGGGGCTGCACCTGGCCGACGTCGAACAACTCCTCGGTCTGCTCGACCGGCTGGTGGATTCGGGCAAGTCGGTGATCGTCATCGAGCATCACCAGGCCGTGATGGCACACGCCGACTGGATCATCGACCTCGGGCCCGGGGCGGGGCACGATGGCGGCCGGATCGTGTTCGAGGGCTCGCCCACGGACCTGGTGGCCGCCCGCGCCACGCTCACCGGGCAGCACCTCGCCGAGTACGTGGCGTCGGAAACCCTGCCGAGGTAGATCCGTCCGGTCGCCGGCACCGCTGGGGGACGCCCGCACGGATCTGCCTCGACCCGCACGGATCTACCTCGCGGGCTGCTCAGTACCAGCCGGTCGCCTGCGAGTGCGCCCACGCTCCGCACGGGGTGCCGTATCGCGCCTTGATGTAGCCCACGCCCCAGCGGACCTGGGTCTGGGGGTTGGTCCGCCAGTCCGCGCCGGCCGAGGCCATCTTCGAGCCGGGCAACGACTGGGGAATGCCGTAGGCGCCCGACGACGGGTTCGTCGCCCGCGGGTTCCAGTTCGACTCCCGGTTCCATAGCTTGTCCAGACAGCTGAACTGGGCGGCGCCGACCAGGCTCTTGGCATAGGCCCGGATGTCCATCGGCGCGGCCGGCCGGGCGGCGGCCGAGCGGGCGGCCGGCCGGGCGACCTTCGGGGCCGCCGTCACCTGGACCGCCGTCCGGGCGGACGACGTCGCCTCCCAGCGGACATTGTCGGGCACGACGGTCGTCACCTGGTGCGCCTCGGGCGCAGCCGGGCCGGCCGCCGGGGCGGCGCCCATCGGGCCGGCGCCGGCGGCGATGCTGGTCACCCCGCCCGCCAGCAGTGCGACCAGCACGACGGCGCGCGCGCCGGCGGGCACGGACGGCTCGGCGGGGAACCAGGACGGAGCCGCCGACGCCGGTGCCCCGGGCCCCGGAACGCCCGGCGGTTGCTCGGCCGGTGTGGTTGTGGTGTGCAGTCCTCGCGTCATCAGGCCTCCGATGCCGTCCGATGGGCGGGCGGATCTCATCTCCCTGCGAACGTAGGCCGCCCGACGGTAGGCGCGAATGACCCATCGGCCTCGATCGGGGCATCCGATGGGATCGATCCGGCGTCCTGCCCGGCCCACCAATCCACGGCCGAACACCCGCCGACACCGCCGGCGCCTAGGAATCAACCGTCTCGTCGGCTCGAGTTCCCGGCGCGATCCAGGCGACGCGCAGGCTGCGGTCGACGGCCGGCGTGAGGGCGGCGACGAACTCGTCGACGCCGAGTTCCGCCAGCGGGCCGACGCCGACGACGTATCGGGCGACGGCAGCGCCGAACAACTGGCTCAGTGCGAGGACGGTCGGAACCGGCCGCAGGCGCCGCGCCGCGACGTCGAGCACGCTGGTCTGGAGGAATTCCCGCAGAGCCTCGATCGCCTGTTCGTTGGCGGCGATCGAGCCCAGCGCCGCGCGGAACCGGGCGGAGGTCGTGGGGTCCTCCCAGGCGTCGACGTAGACGCGCACGAGCCGCTCGGCCATGCCGTCGAAGTCGCCGGAGACGGCTGCGGCGATTCGTCTCGGCAGGTCCGGAGGGAACGCCATCGCGGCGGCGAAGAGGCGGTCCTTCGCCGGGAAGAAATGCATCACCAGCGCCGCGTCCACGCCGGCCCGCCCCGCGATGGCCCGGATCGTGGCGCCCGCGTAGCCGCGCTCGGCGAACAACTCGCGGGCGGCGGACAGGATCAGGTCCCGCGCCCCGGGCAGCCGTTCGCCCCGGCGCCGGCGGGCGGGCCCGCCGGGCTCTCCTGCCGCGGCCAACACTCCGCCGCGGGGGCGCTCGTCCGATTCGGGCTGGGGCACTCGTCGAGCCTAACCGACCGGCGATCAAATCAACATACGTTGATTTACCGCCGCCGAACGCGTAGCATTCCGGGGCAAGCGCGACGTCGGAGTGGTCGCGCCGCCGGTCCGGCCGGCCGGTCGCACCGGAGGCCATGCCACGGAAGGATCAGCAATGACGCCGAAGCACCCCACTGGATGGGCTGCGGCCATGGCCGCAGCCGCCGCCGCCACTGCGGCCGTCTGCGTTCTCGTGATCGCGTTCATGTGGCCGTCGGTCACCTCGGACCCGAAGGGCCTGCCGCTGGTGGTGGCCGGCCCCGGCGCCGAGCGAGTCGCGAGCGCGCTCGAGGCGAACGGCCCGGGCGTCTTCGAGCTGACGACCGTGCCCGACCGCGCGACCGCCGTGGATCGGATCGAACAGCGCGATGCCTACGGCGCGATCGTCGTCGGCCCGAAACCGGAAGTGCTGGTGACCTCGGCGGGTAGCCCCGCCGTCGCGCAGATGCTCACTGCCATGGTGCCCACCCTGCAGGCGCAACTCCAGAACGCGGCCGATGCGCAGGCGGGCGCCACCGGCGCCCCGGCGCCGACGGTGACGGTGACCCGCGCCGACGTCGTCCCGCTGCTGCCGGCGGACGCGCGCGGCACCGGCCTCGGGGCGGCGGGCTTCCCCATGGTGCTGGGCGGCATCATCGGTGCGTTCGCGCTCGCCTTCCTCGTGACCGGCCTGCGTCGACGCCTGGTCGGCCTGGCGCTCTACGCCGTCGTCGGTGGCGCGGCGCTCGCGGGCATCATGCAGGGCTGGTTCGGGGTGCTGGCGGGCTCCTACGCGACCAATGCGGCCGCATATGCGCTCACGCTCGCCGCCGTCGGCGCGACGGCGTTGGGCGGGATCACGCTGTTCGGCGTGCCGGGGTACGGGCTCGGTCCGGTGTTGTTCGTGTTGATCGCCAACCCGATTTCCTCGGCCGCGACGCCGATCGAGTTCCTTCCGGTTCCGTGGGGCGAGATCGGCCAGTGGTTCCCGCCCGGGGCGGCCGCGACGCTGCTGCGGACGCTGTCCTACTTCCCGGCGGCGAGCACCTCGTTCCAGTGGCTCGTCCTGGGCGGGTGGGCGGCGCTCGGCGTCCTGCTGGTCGTGCTGGGCGGCCTGCGGCGGCGGGCGGGGGCCGGGCCCGAACCGGCGGCGGGTGCCCGCGCCGACGAGACGGCGGCCCTCGTGGGCTGAAGCCTGACCGGTGTGGCAATTCTCACAGGATGCGGAGGTCCCGAATAGGCTAGGAATGGCTCAAGGAAAGGTGACCGAAAAGTCGTGGCAACGGCAAGGAGTCACTCATGATGAGCCGGACCTTCAACGCACAGGTTTATCGGGACGAATCGGGCTGGCTGGTGACCGTCTCGGGGATCAGCGGGGTAGTGCGGATCTCCTACCCCGACGAGGCCGAGTGGCGGGCTCGCGGGATGATCGCCACCCAGGTCGGCCTGTCCGCGGACGAGGTGGATGTCGACGTCTGGGTGGACCCGATCTGAGCCCGGGCGCGGATCACTGCAGCCGAAACGGAATGCGCCGTGAATCGTGACATGGATCGGGACGAGATGGAGCCGACCCGGATGTGGCCCGGATGGGGCGAGAGCGCCGAACGCTCCCGCCCCATCACGTGTGCTCGCCGGCGCCGCCGGCCGAGCCGCGGGTCGTGACTAGGCGCGGTGCAGGACCGCCTTGAGGCACTTCGTCTCGGCGGCGTTGCCGAAGACGTCGTACGCCTCCATCATCTGGTCCAGCGTGAAGCGGTGCGTGATCAGGCTCTTCGACTCCAGCACGCCCGCCTGGACCATCTTGAGCAGGTCGGCCGTGGTGTAGCCGTCGATGAGACCGGTGGTCAGCGTGATGTCGTGGATCCACAGGTCCTGCATCGGCAGCTCAACCGGCGAGCCGTGCACGCCGACGTTGGCGATGTGGCCACCGTTGCGGACCAGGGTGCAGGCCTGCTGCAGCGTCGCCGGGATGCCCACGGCCTCGATCACGACGTCGGCGCCGAGGCCGTCGGTCACCGAGTCGACCAGCGCGCGAACGTCCTCGTTCGGCTTGATGGTCAGGTCCGCGCCGAGCCTGCGGGCGGCCTCGAGCCGGCCCTCGTCGAAGTCGACGGCGATGGTGTGGGCGGGGGAGTGCAGCTGGGCGGTCTGGATCGCGGACATGCCGACCGGCCCGGCCCCGATCACGACGACGACGTCGCCCGGCTGGGTGCGGCCGTTGAGGACACCGATCTCGTAGCCGGTCGGCAGCGCGTCGGCCAGCATGATCACGGACTCGTTGTCGAGTTCCTCGGGAACCTTGTACAGGCTCATGTCGGCGAACTGCACCCGAACGAGCTCGGCCTGGGTGCCGTCGACCGTGTGGCCGAGGATCCAGCCGCCGCCGTTGAGGCAGGCGCCGTAACGGCCCTGCTTGCAGTACTTGCAGCGGCCGCAGCCGTTGACGCAGGAGACGAGCACCCGGTCGCCGACCTGGGTCTCGGTCACGGCGTCACCCTGCGCGACGATGGTGCCGACCGCCTCGTGGCCGAGGATCCGTCCCGCGGGAATGTAAGCGACGTCGCCCTTGAGAATGTGCAGGTCGGTGCCGCAGATCGTCGTCGTGTCAACGCGTACAATCGCGTCAGTCGGCGCTTCGATCTTGGCGTCCGGCACGTCCTTCCACTCCCGGATGCCCGGTCCGCCGTAGACGAGAGCCTTCATTAGTACTCCTTCGTGAGCACGAGGTTCGATGCGCGCGCCGCCCCATCCGCCACCCTGCCGAACGAGTCGACCTCGCGCCTGAACGCGCCATTGCGTCCTTACTCATCACAACGGCGTGAGGGGCTGCTCGACTCCGGGTGTTCCGGCCCTTGCGGGCTCTGTTCTACCCAGTGTCGGGCGAAGGTCCCGGGCACAGTGTGGCACGGCCCGAACCAGAGAAATAGTGCGATCTTTCACAAGGTGGCTCCACAACAAAGAACCAAAGGAAAGTCAGCGATCGGCTGCTCGACGCGGCCGCGGAGACGATCCGCTCACCAGCGCAGACGGGCGCCAAATTGACGCGAGTTGGCATCACCTCGTCGTCGAGGGTGAAACACAATCGATCGCCGGGCGGAGCCCGATCGAGGGTGCGCACGGCCCGCGAACCGAGCCGGCACCCGGCGCCGGGGCGCCGCAGCGGACGGCGGCGGCCCTCACCGCGCCAGGCGGTCCACGATCGCGCCGAAGAGCGCCGGCGACAGGCGGGCGGCCGGCACGATCGCCCAGCGAGCCGGGGAGGACGCCCAGGCGACCAGCGCGCCGGTGAGCACCCGGTAGTCCCGGGTGGCGCGTGCCCACGCCCGCTCGTACTCCGCCGGGTCGGCCAGGAACCGCACGGCGGCCTCGGCCTGGGCCAGGCCCACCCGCAGGCCCTCGCCGGTCAGCGCGTCCACATAGCCCGACGCGTCGCCGACCAGGCGGATCCGCCCCGTCGCACGCCGGGTCGACCCGAGCCGCAGCGGTCCCGCGCCAAGGATCCGGCTCGCCGGGTCCGCCCCGGCCAGCCGCTCGGCTAATTCCGGCAGCTCGGCCAGTGCCGCCGCGATGTCCAATCCGCGCGGACCGAGAATCGCCACGCCGACCAGGCGCGGGCCGACCGGCGTCACGTACGCCTCCACGCGCCGGCCCCAATACACCTCGACGAAGTTCGTCCACGGCCGCACCGCGAAGTGTCGGCGCAGCCCGAACCGCGGGGTCCCGCGCCGCGCCCGGGCCTCCAGCCCCGCGGCGCGGCGCACCGTCGAGTGCAGCCCGTCGCAGGCGAGCAACCAGCGCGCCCGCACTCCGCCCGCGACGATCCCGCCGGCCTCCGCGCGGACCGGGCCGACGGTCGCCCGCCCGATGATCGCGCCCGCCTCCACCGCCCGGGCTGCCAGCGCGGCTCGCAGCGCCGTGCGCCGCACCCCGCGCCCCGGCCCGGATCGGAAGGGGTGGTCGGCGTGCCCGCGGCCACTTCGATAGGAGATCCCGGCCAGCGTCATTCCCGCCGGCTCCACGCCCAGCGCCCGCACCGCCGCCCAGGCGCCGGGCAGCAGGCCCTCCCCGCAGGCCTTGTCCAGCGGCGGGGAGCGGCGCTCGAGCACGACGACGTCGTACCCTGCCGCCCGGGCGTGGATCGCGGCGGCCAACCCGACCGGTCCGCCCCCGACGACGAGCACCTCCGTCTCGGCCGGCACCTCCGTCCCGACCGGGGTCGAGATCCCGGGCCACGGCCCGCTCGCCGTCACGGCGACCCGGCCGTCGCCAACGCCCGTTCCTCAGCGGGGATCCGGAACCGGGTCAGCAACACCGCGTTCGCCACCGTGAACGCCGCCGCCGTCCACCAGCCGCCGTGCACCAGCGGCAGCGCGAACCCCTCCACCACCACCGCCAGGTAGTTCGGGTGGCGCAGCACCCGGTACGGCCCCCGGCGCACCAGCGGCAGCCCCGGCACCACGATCACCCGGGTGTTCCACTGCGGCCCGAGTGTCGCCACACACCACCACCGCAGGCCCTGCGATGCGGCCACCAGCACCAGCATCGACACCGCGAGCCACGGCGGCGCGCTGTGCACCCGGGCCTCCAGGAGGCAGGCCACAAGCAACCCGGTGTGCAACGCGACCATGGCCGGGAAATGCCCCTGCCCGGTCTCCACCCCGCCCCGGGCGAGCGCAATCCGCCGGTTGCGGGCGGAGATCACCAGTTCGGCGAGTCGTTCCACCGCCGTCGCCACGATCAGCGCGTCATACCAGGTCACGACGCGGACACCGGGCGCTCGGCACCCTCCACACCGTCGGCAATCTCGCCAACCGCCGCGCCCTCGCCACCCGCAACCCCTGCCGACCGCCCCGCCTCGCCCAACCGAAGCAGAACCAGTTCGGCGCTTACCCCCGGTCCGAAGGCCATCAGCAGGGCCGGGTCACCCGGCGCGTAGTCGCCGGCCCGCAACGTACGAGCCAAAATGTGCAGCACGGACGACGAGGACAAATTTCCCTCCTCCGCCAGGCTCTGCCGGGCGAACCGCACGTCCGCCTCCGCCAGATCAAGCGCATCCCGGACGGCATCGATCACCCGCGGCCCGCCCGCATGCACCACCCAGACCGGCACCTGCTCGATCGTCAGGTCATGCTCGGCCAGCAGTGCCTTCGCCTCGCCGAGCAGATGCGCCCGAATCAGATTCGGCAGCCCCGGGGAGAGGATGACCCGCAGCCCGCCGTCCCCGACGTGCCACCCGAGCTCACCCACCGTGCCGGGAAACAGCCGGGACCGGGTCGCCACAATCTCGGCCGACGCCGATTCGGCCGCCGCATGCTGGTCCCCGACCAGCACCACGGCGCTCGCGCCGTCGCCGAACAAACCGGAGGAAACGAGATTCGCAATGGTGTCATCGCCGTGCTGCACCGTCAGCGAACACAACTCCACCGAGACCAGCAGCGCGACCGCCCGCGGGTGTCCGGTCAAGTAGTCGTCCACCCGAGCGAGACCGGCCGCGCCCCCCGCACAGCCGAACCCGAACAGCGGCAGCCGCCGCACATCGCCGCGCAGCCCGAGCCGCCCCACCAAAATCGCGTCCAGCGACGGCACCGCCACCCCCGTGACGGTCGTGACCAGGATCAGATCGACGTCGGCGGCCGTCAGCCCCGCCTCCGCCAGCGCCCGCACGCACGCCCGCTCGGCCAGGTCCGCACCCACCCGAATGAACGCATCATTGGCCGTCCCGAAGGATGTCAACCCCTCGTACTCCGACAACGGCAACGCGAGATGGCGACGTTCGACGCCGGTGCGCGCATGCAGCCGGCGCAGCGCAAGCCGACGCGCCGGGACGCGCGTCAGCAACGGGCACAAGGCCTCGGTAATTTCCCGCTGCGAATACGTATGGCCGGGAAGTTCCGGCCGAACGGCAAGGAGTCGCGCCATCCGCGCATCGTGACACGGTGCCCCTGAGCACGCGCGTGATCTGCCCCGCAACCAGCACCGGAACCCCGACGGCCCGGCACCGCTCGTGGGCGCACCAGGCCGCGCCTAGCGTGCCGCCATGGTGACGCACCGAACGGGCTCCCACGAGCTCCACCCGGACCCACCCGGCCCCGGATCCCGCCCGCCCGCCCGGCGCGCCCGGGCCGACGCCCGGTCCCTACGGACCCTCGCCGCGCTCGCGGCCGCCGCCCACCCCGGGCCGTGCATCGTCGTCACCGGACTCGCCGCCGGACTCGCCGTCGCCGCCGGCGCGGGCGCTCCCACCACGGCGCTGATCGCCGCCGCCGTGCTGACCGGCCAACTGTCGGTGGGATGGTCCAATGACTGGCTCGACGCCGAGCGGGACCGGCGGGTCGGACGCGCGACCAAGCCCGTGGTGACCGGACGCGTCGACGCCGCGACCCTGCGCCGGGCGGCACTCGCGGCGCTCGCGGTGTGCATCCCGGCGTCGCTCGGCACCGGGCTCGGCCCGGGCGCGGTCCACCTCGCCGCGGTGGGCGGGGCGTGGGCCTACAACGTCCGGCTGAAGGCGACGGTGTGGTCCTGGCTGCCGTTCGCCTTCTCCTTCGGCCTGCTCCCGGTCTTCGTCCAACTCGCGGCCGGGGCCGCCGTCGCGCCGTGGTCGGCGCTCGCCGCCGCGCTGCTGGGCAGCGGCGCGCACGTCGCCAACACCCTCCCGGATTTCGACGACGACGCCGCGACCGGCATCGCGGGCCTGCCGCACCGGCTCGGCCGCCGGCGCAGCGCCGTCCTGGCGCCGACGCTGCTGGCCGCCGCGTGCGTGATCCTCGTGATCGCGCCGGCCGGGCCGCCCGCCGCGCCCGTGGCGCTGCTCGCGTTCGGCGCCATCGGGCTCGCGGTCGCCGCGGGCGTGGCCGGCGTGACCCGGCCCACCAGCCGGGCGCCCTTCGCGCTCAGCATGGCGGTCGCCCTGTTGTGCTGCGCGGGCCTGCTGATCAGCGCCTGATGGTCGGGCGCGGCGTAGCACCGTGCGGTGCGGGATCAATCCTCTAGGATTGCGGGCCATGGCCCGGTACTTCGATATTCACCCGGACAATCCGCAGCCGCGGGCGATCGGCCAGATTGTGGCGATGCTGGCCGAGGATGCCTTGATCGTCTATCCGACGGATTCCGGGTACGCGCTCGGCTGCCGGATGGGCGCCCACGACGGCACCGAACGCATCCGACGGATCCGCCGGCTCAACGACAAGCACCACTACACGCTCGTCTGCTCGAACTTCGCCCAGCTCGGCCAGTTCGTCCGGATCGACAACTCCGCGTTCCGGGCGATCAGCCGGGCCACGCCCGGCCCGTACACCTTCATCCTGCCGGCGACGGCGGAGGTGCCCCGGCGCCTGGCCCACCCGCGCAAGCGAACCGTCGGGGTGCGGATCCCGGACGACGCCGTCACCCAGGCGATCCTGCGCGAGCACGGCGAGCCGCTGCTGTCCTCCTCGCTCCTGCTGCCGGACCTGGACGAGCCGCCGACGGACGGTTGGCAGGTCAAGGAGCTCCTGGATCACGCCGTGGACGCGGTGGTCGACGCGGGGGACCGGGGCGCCGAGCCGACGACGGTGGTGGACTACTCCTCGGGCGAGCCGGAGATCGCGCGCCTGGGTGCCGGCGATCCGGAATTGTTCATCGTGACCTGAGTCCGATCGGCCCCACCAGGACGCCCACCTCGTCCCGCAGCCACCACACGCCCTCGGCCCGACGTCGGTCCCGCGGCGCAAACCGGTACCGGAAGACCCGGGCGCGGACCCAGCGCGGCCGCTCACCGGCGAAGGGGTCGGCGCGCAGCAACGCCAGCGTCGCCGGGTCGGCGTCGAGCAATTTGGTGCAGAACGCCTCGAACCATCCGGAGCCGGCTTGGCCGAGGGCCAGGAACCACATCGCCCAGTCCAGCCGCAGGTGGTAGGGCGCGACCTGCGGGGGCCGCCGCGTGGGCGGCCCGGGCTTGCCGCGGAACGGGTACTCGACCCAATCGCTCGCCGCCGGATGCTCGGCGAGGGTGCCCTCGACCACCACCTCATACCGCCGCCGGGACACCGTCCCGAAGGCCCCGTACGCATTCACGAGCCGGAACGGCTCAAAGGAGGTGTTCATCACCTGCCCGCGGGAGAACAGGTTGCGCATCGGGCGATAGCTGAGCCCGAGCAGGAGCAGCGTGACCGCACCGACCACGCCCACCTCGATCGCCGCCGACGCCCCCACCGGCGGGGCCGGTTGCCCGACGGCGTCGGGCAGGGCGCGCCACAGGCTCGCCCACACATCGTCGCCCACCGCGGCGAGCCCCAGCATGATCGCCAGCCAATTCAGCCAGGCAAAATTCCCCGTGAGTACCAGCCACGCCTGGGTCAGCACCACGAGCCCGCCCGCCACCGAGGCCACTGGCTGCGGCGCGAACAGTCCGAAGGGAACCACCACCTGTGCGATGTGATTGCCGACCACCTCCGCCCGGTGCCACCAGGGCGGCAACTGATGGGCGAAGGCGCTCAACGGGCCCGGCAGGGGCTGGGTCTCGTGGTGATAATTCAGGGCGGTCAGGTCCCGCCAGGCGGAGTCGCCGCGGAGTTTGATGAGCCCGGCGCCGAATTCCAGCCGGAACAACAGCCACCGGGCGCCGAGGATGATCGGCAGCGGGGCGGGGACGTCGTCGGAACCCAGAAAGGCGACCAGAAAGCCCAACTCGCACAGCAGCGACTCCCAGCCGAAGGCATAGAAGGTCTGCCCGACGTTCACCACCGACAGGTACCCCGCCCACAGGATCAGGAAAACGAGCATCGGCAGCCACCACGGGCCGGACTGCGGCAGCCCGGCCACCACCGCGAGCGCCAGTGCGAGGCCGAGCAGGCAGACACCCGTGAGTAGTCGATCGCTGTAGCGCAGCCGGAACAGGCTCGGGCCGCGGCGCCAGGTGGTCCGGGCGACGTACGCCGGCACGGGCGCCAGCCCGCGCTCGCCGAGCAGCGGCCGGAACTGGCGCCACGCCGCCCAGAACGCGATCGCGAAAACCGCGGCCGTGCCGCGCTGCAAAATGGCGCGCCCGACGTCCGCGTCGGTGGCCCAGAACCAGTCGGCCCCCGGCGTACCCGGCACCCACCCCGCGCCGCCCACTCGAACTACCGTAGAGCGAACCGGAACGCCCTACCATCGTGGGCATGAGCAGCCACGGCCTTGACCAGTCCCGACGTCGCATGCAGGCGGCCGGCGTCGACCCTACGGCGATCGGTGTGTTCGAGCGCTTCTACCGGATGCTCGAGCAGGGGGCGACCGGTCTGATTGCCGAGCGGGACATCCAGCCGCTGACCGACGTCGAACGCCGGGCGGACCTCAACGTGCCGGCCGACGTCGTCGCGGCCGCCTTCGCCGGGACCGCGCTGATCAAGCTCAACGGCGGCCTGGGCACCTCCATGGGGATGGACCGGGCGAAGTCGCTGCTGACCGTGCGCGAGGACGCGGGCGCTCGGGCGGGCGGGCGGGCCGGCGAGGACGGCCCGCTCAGCTTCCTCGACGTCATCGTCGGCCAGGTGCGAGCCGCCCGGGCCCGCACCGGCGCCCGGCTGCCGCTGCTGTTCATGAACAGCTTCCGCACCCGCCAGGACACCCTGGCCGCCCTCGCGCGGTACCCCGACCTCGCCGTCGAGGGCCTGCCCGTGGACTTCCTGCAACACCGCGAGCCAAAGCTGGACACGCAGACGCTGGAGCCCGTCGACTGGCCCGCCGACCCCGCCCTCGAGTGGTGCCCGCCCGGCCACGGGGACCTCTACCCGGCGCTGTACGCGACCGGCATCCTCGCCGTGCTGCGCGCCGCCGGCTTCCGCTACGCATCCGTCACCAACGCGGACAATCTCGGCGCCGCGCCCGACCCGGCGATGGCCGGCTGGTTTGCGGCGTCGGGCGCGCCGTACGCCGCCGAGGTCTGCCGGCGCACCCCGGCCGACGTGAAGGGCGGCTACCTCGTGGTCCGCAAGTCCGACGGCCGACTCGTCCTGCGGGAAACCGCGCAGACCCCGCCGCAGGACGCCGCGGCGTCGGACGACATCACGCGCCACCGCTACTTCCACTGCAACAACCTCTGGTTCAACCTGGACGCGCTCGCGGCCGAACTCGAACGGACCGACGGCGTGATCGAGTTGCCCTTGATCCGCAACGCCAAGACGGTGGATCCGACCGATTCCGACTCGACCCCCGTGATCCAGATCGAGTCCGCCATGGGCGGGGCGATCGAGGTGTTCGACGGCGCGCGGGCGATCGAGGTCGACCGCTCCCGGTTCCTGCCCGTCAAGACCACCAACGACTTGCTCGTGCTGCGGTCCGACGTGTACCGGCTGGATGAGGACTTCCGGCTGGTCGCCGACGTCGAGGCCCCGCTCGTCGACCTCGATCCCCGGTTCTACAAGACAGTCGCGGATTTCGACGCCCGGATCCCGGCCGCACCCTCGTTGCGCGACGCCGAGTCCCTCACCGTGCGGGGGGACTGGACCTTCGGCGCGGGCGTGGCGGCGCGGGGGGCGGCCGAAGTCGGCCCGGACGGCGCCCCGGGCCGGGTGGCGGACGGGACCGAGATCCGGGGCCCGGCGCGCGGCTAGGCTCGGCCGGTGGCTCGGGCCGGGCGTGCAGCCGAGGCGGCCGCCCCCGGGGGGCGGCCGCTCCCGTCGACCGTCGCGGCGCCGGTCGAGGTCGAACTGGTGGAGCGCAAGTCGCGCTTCCTCGCGCTGATCGCCCCGGCGGCCGACGTGGCCGCGGCGGACGCCGTGATTGCGGCGCGGCGCCGGGAGCACTGGAACGCGCGGCACCATTGCACGGCGTTGATCGTCGGCGTCCGCGCCGAGCAGCAGCGGTCCTCCGACGACGGCGAGCCCGCGGGCACGGCGGGCGTCCCCATGCTGGAGGTGCTGCGCCGGCGCGAGGTGACCGACGTCGTCGCCGTCGTCACCAGGTATTTCGGGGGAGTGCTGCTGGGTGCGGGCGGCCTGGTCCGGGCCTACTCGAGCGCGGTGGCCGCCGGGCTGGACGCCGCCCGGATCGTGCGGCGGGCGGAACTGGTCGAGGTCGCCGTCCATGTGCCGCACGCCGACGCGGGCCGTCTGCACGGTGTCCTCGTCGAGTGGGCCCGCGCGCACGACGCGGTGCTCGGCGCCGTCGACTACGCCGCGGACGCCCGGTTCGCGCTGCTGGTGCCGCCGGCCGAACTCGACCGGCTCGACGGCGACCTCGCCGCCGCCACCGGCGGCGCCCTGCGCGCCGAACGGGGCGGACCGGTCATCGCCGACCTGCCGGGCTGAGCCGGTGGGGCGAGCCGGCCGAGCGAGCCGGCCGGGCTGAGCCGGTGGGGCGAGCCGGTCGGCCCGGGTGCCCCGCCTCCGCGCGAAGTAGAGCTACACATCTACCTCGGTGTCGCCCAATGAGGAATCGCTCAGCTAGACGAGTGATTCCGAATTGTGGGGTCGGGTGGTTCGCGGGTGGCCCCGGCCGGCGCGCGCGCCGAGAGAGCCGGCGAGGCCGAGGTAGATCCGTGGCGTCGCGGGACCGGCGTGTCGGTCGCGCTACGGCTCTACCTC
>JAVBMU010000054.1:0-14747 GCA_031552185.1 Cellulomonadaceae bacterium
CTCGGCGCGCAATGTACTGACTGACGCGATGGAGGCCCCCGTCTCACCGCCCGCCCAGGATTGCCGCAGCCGCGGGCGGCCGAACGCCGGTGCCGAACCGGGCCCGACGGTCGGGCCACCCCGCCGCCGAAGACCGCCACACTTCGGAATCACTCAGCTAGGGCCGCACGAAGACCCGCTGCACCTCCAGCGCGTGCGCGTCCTCGGCCGGGTCCACCGCGACCAGCGACGCGCACCCGACCGGCGCCGGCGCACCGCCGGCCTCGGCCTGGAGCGACTTGGCAAAGCAGCGGGAGCGGACCGACGTCGCGTGGTCGCCGTAGGGCGGGATCGGGACGAACCCGAGCCCCAGATAGAGCCCCATCGCCTCCGGCTGCTCGGTCCCGCATTCGAGCACGAGCCGACGAAGCCCCGCCGCCCCGGCGCGCGCCTCGAGTTCGGCCATCAGCCGCCGTGAGAGGCCCAGGCCCCGCCACCCGGGCGCCACGTACACCCGCCCGGCCGAACGCCGGGTGCCCGGCGGACACCGGGCGAACCCCAACCCCCGGCGCGCCGGGTGCGTGCTGGGGAGCGGAAGCCGTCACGGCTCGCCGGCGGCGAGCCGGCGCAGCACGGACGTGAAGAATCCGAGGCCATCGGTACCGGTCCGCGGCCCCACCGGCCCGGCCGGGCCGAAACCCGGCTCGACCGCATGCTCCGGGTGCGGCATCAGCCCGACGACGTTGCCTGCCGCGTTGCAGATCCCCGCGATCCCCCGGCGCGAGCCATTCGGGTTTACGTCCGCGTACCGGAAGACGACGCGGCCTTCGGCCTCGAGTTCGTCCAGGGTTCGCTCGTCCGCGACGAACTGGCCGTCCTGGTTCTTCAACGGCACGGTGATCCGCGCCCCCGGCGCGAAGTCGCACGTCCACGCCGTGGTCGCGTTCTCGACCACGAGTTCCTGCTCGCGGCAGATGAACTTGAGGTGGTCGTTCTTGACCATCGACCCAGGCAGCAGGTGGGCCTCGGTGAGGATCTGGAACCCGTTGCAGATGCCGAGCACCGGCAGGCCGCCGCGGGCAGCGTCGACCAGGGCGTCCATCACCGGGGCGAACCGGCTGATCGCACCCGCCCGCAGGTAGTCACCGTAGGAGAACCCGCCCGGCACGACGACGGCGTCCACCCCGCGCAGGTCGGCGTCGGCATGCCAGAGGGCGACCGCCTCGCCGCCGGCGAGGCGGACGGCGCGGGCCGCGTCCCGGTCGTCGAGCGTGCCGGGGAAGGTGATGACGCCGATCCGCGCCGAGGCGAGCAGGGCGCGCGGCGCGCCGACCGGCCCCACCGCCGTCGCGCCCATCAGCGCGCGGCCCCGGCCGCGTCGGCCGGCGCCCCGGCCACGTCGGCCGACGGCTCCGCGGCGACCCGGACGACGTCCTCGATCACCGGGTTGGACAACAGCGTGACGGCCGCCCGGTGGGCGGCCTCGAGCACCTCGGCCGTGACCTCGCCCTCGACCTCTAGCTCGAATCGCTTGCCCTGACGGACCCCGGTGAAGCCGGTCAGGCCGAGCCGCGGCAACGCGCCGGCGACGGCCTTGCCCTGCGGGTCCAGAATCTCGGGCTTCGGCATGACCTCGACGACGACGCGTCCCATGCACGGTCTCCTCAGGATCGAGCGGGTGTTCCGCAGGCGAGTCTATCGACGCCCTGGGCCCGGCCCGCGCGCGGACCACCACGGCGCCTCCGACCGGGCCGGACGTCCGCGCCCGGCCGGGGCTCGGGACCCGAGCCCCCGGGTCGGAAGGCCGAAGTCGGCGGTCCGGAGTAGATTCCGCGGTTATCCTGCACGACGGTCCGCAGCACCGAAATCCCCGAGCCGCCCGGAGAGTGCTCCCGTGCACGCCATCTTGCAGTTCCTCATCGACCAACCCCTGTTCACGCTGTTTCTTCTGGTGGGGCTCGGCGCGACGATCGGCCGGGTGAAGGTGCGCGGCATCAGCCTGGGCGCCGCCGCAGTGCTGTTCGTCGCGATGGGGTTCACGGCGCTGTGCGTCGGGCAGGGGTTCTCGGTCGAGCCGGACCTGCAGCACCTCCTCGAGACCCTGGAGACGGCCGGCAACCTGGGGCTGGCGCTGTTCACCTTCACGGTCGGTGTGATCTCGGGACCGAGCTTCTTTGCCTCGCTGCGCACCGGCCTGGGCCCAATCGCCGGCGCGGCGGCGGGACTCGTCGCCGCCGCCGGCGTCTGCCTCGGCGTCGGGACGCTGCTGAATCTGCCGCACCCCTCGATCGCCGGGGCGTTCGCGGGCTCGATGACCAACACGCCTGCGCTCGCCGCAGCCATCCAGGCCGCCGGGAATCCGGATCAGAACAACCCCACCGTCGCCTACTCGGTGACCTACCTGTTCGGCGTGCTCGGCATCCTTGGCCTGACCATGCTGGCGCTCCGGCAGGTCGACGAGCCCGATCCCGACACCCCGGTCACGCTGACCAACCTGACCATCCGGGTGGAACAGCTCCGCAAGCAGGGCCGGGTGCGTGATATCGAGAGCCGATTCGACCACCAGATCACGTTCTCCAACCTCCGCCGCGGCGACACCAGCCCCATCCAGGTCCTCAAGGACGACGACATCGTGCTGCAGGAGGGCGACCTGGTCACCGTCGTCGGGCCGCCGGACCTGATCGCCGAGGTCGCGCGCTACCTCGGCCACGCGTCGTCGCACAATCTGTATGCCGACCGCAAGGCCTCCGACCTGCGCCGGATCACACTGTCCGACCACCGGCTCGCCGGGCGGACCGTGGACCAATTGCAGCTGGTGGAGAAGTTCGGCGCGGTCGTCACCCGGGTGCGGCGCGGCGACGTCGACATGCTCGCCCACGGCTCGCTGATCCTGCAGGCGGGCGACCGCCTGCGGGTGATCGCGCCGAGCAAGCGGCTGAAGGAGGTCTCGCGGTACCTGGGCGACTCGGCCCGCGGCCTGACCGACATCAACCCGATCGGGCTGGGGCTGGGCATGGCGACCGGGATCGCGCTGGGGGCGATCACCATTCCGATCGGCACCGGCTTCACCCTGGGGTCGGCCGCCGGGACGCTGCTGGTCGGGCTCGTGTTCGGTCGGCTCGGCCGGATCGGGCCCGTCATCACGGCCCTGCCGCACACGGCGGCGACGGTGCTGTCCGAACTCGGCCTGTTCGTCTTCCTGGCGTTCGCGGGTGCCCGGGCCGGCGGCCAGATCGTCACCTATTGGGACCCGAACCAGATCTTCTCGCTGCTGTTGGTCGGCGCGCTCGCCACCATGACCATGGGCGTCGTCACCTACCTGGTGATGCGGCGGATCTTCCACCTCGGCCGGACCCGGCTGGCGGGCCTGCTCGGGGGCGTCCAGACCCAGCCCGCGATCCTCGCCTATGCCAACGAGCGGACCGGCTTCGACAGCCGGATCGCCCTCGGCTACGCGCTGGTCTATCCCACTTCGATGGTGATCAAGATTCTGCTGGCGCAGGTCCTCGGCGGATTGTAGCGGTGCCGGCTGAGCCTCCGCTCAGCCGATCTCCCGCCCGGTGAGCCGGCGGTAGGCCTCCTGGTAACGCGCCCGGGTGCGGTCGACGACGTCGGCCGGCAGGGGCGGGGGCGGCGTCGAGCCGGCGCGCACCCAGCCCGACGCCGGCGAGGCGAGCCAGTCGCGCACGTCCTGCTTGTCGAAGCTGGGCTGCGAGCGCCCGGGCTGCCAGCGGTCCGCGGCCCAGAACCGGGACGAGTCCGGGGTCAGCACCTCATCGCCGAGCACGATCTGGCCACTGGCCGGGTCGACGCCGAACTCGAGCTTGGTGTCGGCCAGCAGGATCCCGCGGTCGCGGGCGATCGCCTCGGCCCGGCGGTAGACGGCGAGGGTGAGGTCGCGCAGCTGTTCGGCGACGTCGCGCCCCACCGTCGCGGCGACGACGTCGAGGCTCACGTTCGCGTCGTGCTCGCCCTGGGGCGCCTTGGTCGCCGGGGTGAAGATCGGCTCGGCCAGCCGGGAGCCGTCCACCAGGCCGGGCGCGAGCGGCACCCCGCACACCGAGCCGAGCGCCCGGTACTCGGCGAGGCCGGATCCGGTCAGGTAGCCCCGGGCGACGCACTCCACGGGGAGCATCTGCAGCCGCCGGCAGATCATCGCCCGCCCCGCGACCGCGGCCGGGACCAGCCGGTCGCCGTCGTGCGCCGAGACCTCGACCGTGACCACGTGGTCCGCCACAATGTCCCGCAGTTGCTCGAACCACCACAGGCTGAGCTGCGTCAACACCTCCCCCTTGCCGGGGATGCCCGGGCTCAGCACGTGGTCGAACGCGCTGATCCGGTCGCTGGCGACGACCAGGACCACATCGCCCAGGGGGTGCGGCGCCGCGGTCGGGTCGGGCTGGTACAGGTCACGCACCTTGCCGGCGTAGACGTGCTGCCAGCCGGGCAACTCCTGCGGGGTGGTGTCGGTCACGCGCACAGTCTTGCATCCGGTCGCCGCCCGGCGTCGCGCCGCTCCACCGTGCGGGCGGCCTACGTCGGCCGCGGGTCGGTGCGCAGCAGGGGATCGCCCGCCGGCACGGCCGGCGTGGCGGTCGCCTTGGCCTCTTCGAGCTCGGCGCCGGTGATCCCCACGAGGCGACGTGCTGCTCCGCCGCCCCCGGGTGCACGGCTTCGATCGCGGCCGTGATGGCGTCCCAGCCGCCCTGGTCAAGACCCTCTCGCTCGCGCTATCAGTTGGCCGCGTTGGCGGCGATGTCGGTGCGGTGGTGGGAGCCGGGCAGGTCGACGGCGTCGACGCCCGCATAGGCGCGCGCTCTGGCTGCCGCCAGGTCGGGCCCGACGCCGACGACGGACAGCACCCTGCCGCCCGCGCTGACCGGCCCGGCCGGCCCGGTCGCGGTGCCGGCGTGCAACACGTGCACGCCCGCGCGGGCCTCGGCGTCGGCGATCCCCCGGATCGGATCGCCGGAGCGCACCGCGCCCGGGTACCCGGCCGCGGCCACGACGACGGCGACCACGGCGTCGTCCCGCCACGCCGGGGCGGGCAGCGCCGCGAGTTCGCCGCGCGCGGCCGCGGCCAGCAGCCCGGACAGCGGCGACGCGAGCCGGGGCAACACCACCTGGGTCTCCGGGTCGCCGAACCGGGCGTTGAACTCCACCACCCGCAGCCCGCGGGAGGTCAGCGCCAGGCCGGCGTAGAGCAGCCCGCTGAACGGCACGCCCCGAGCGGCCAGTTCCCGAATGGTCGGCCGGGCGACCCGCTCGACCACCTCGGTGACCAGGTCCGCCGGCGCCCACGGCAGCGGGCTGTATGCGCCCATGCCGCCCGTGTTCGGGCCGGCGTCGCCGTCGCCTACTCGCTTGAAATCCTGCGCCGGGACCAGCGGCACCACCGCCTCGCCGTCGGTCACGCAGAACAGCGAGATCTCCGGGCCGTCCAGGTATTCCTCGACCACCACCCGGGCATCCGGGGGCGCCAGGCAGCGGGCCGCGTGCGCCAGCGCCGCCGCCCGGTCCGCGGTCACGACGACCCCCTTGCCGGCCGCCAGCCCGTCGTCCTTGACGACGTGCGGCGCCCCGAAGTCGTCCAGCGCGGCGGCCACCTGTTCGACGTCGACGCACACCCGGGCCCGCGCCGTCGGCACCCCGGCCGCGGCCATCACGTTTTTGGCGAAAGCCTTGGAGCCCTCCAGCCGCGCGGCGGCCGCGCTCGGCCCGAAGCACGCAATGCCGGCCGACCGCACGGCGTCGGCCACCCCCGCCACGAGCGGCGCTTCGGGACCGATCACCACGAGGTCCGCGCCGAGCCGACCGGCGAGGTCGGCGACCGCCGCCGGGTCCATCGGGTCGACCTCGTGCCGCGCGGCGAGCGCGGCGATCCCGGGGTTACCCGGTGCGGCATGGAGTTCGTGGCGCAGGCCGAATGTCTCGGCCTCTTCCGCCAGGGCATGGACGATGGCGTGTTCGCGGGCACCGGCACCGATGACGAGGATCCTCACGCTCCGCGAGTCTACGGCGCCGCGAGGGGCCGGCAGGCGCCCGTCCGCGGTCCCGAGGCCCCGACCTCAGTCCCGCCCGTGGATCAGGTCGTGGACCGAGATGACCTCGTCCCGGCCCGGCCCCACCCCGATCACGGAAATCCGCGTCCCGGACAGTTCCTCCAGCCGGCGCAGGTAGGCCCTGGCGTTGGCGGGCAGGTCCTGCACCGAGCGCGCCCCGGAAATGTCCTCCCACCAGCCCGGCAGTTCCTCATAGATCGGCACCGCGTGGTGGAAGGCGCTCTGGTCGGTCGGCATCTCGTCCAACCGCTCGCCGTCGACGTCGTAGGCCACGCACACCGGGACGCGGTCGAGCCCGGTGAGCACGTCCAGCTTGGTGACGACCAGATCCGTGAGGCCGTTGACGCGGGTCGCGTAGCGGGCGACCACGGAGTCGAACCAGCCGCAGCGCCGCGGCCGGCCGGTGGTGACGCCGTACTCGGCGCCGGTCTTGCGCAGGAACTCGCCCTTGTCGTCGAGCAGTTCCGTGGGGAACGGGCCTTCGCCGACGCGCGTCGTGTAAGCCTTCAGCACGCCGATCACCGAATCGATCCGGGTCGGCCCGACGCCGGAGCCGGTCAGCGCGCCGCCCGCCGTCGCGTTCGACGAGGTGACGAACGGGTAGGTGCCGTGATCGACGTCGAGCATCGTCGCCTGGCCGCCCTCGAACAGGACGGTGCCGCCGGCGTCCAACGCCCGGTTGAGCACGAGCGAGGTATCCGCGACCATCGGTCGCAGCCGGTCCGCGAAGCCGAGCAATTCCGCCAGCGTCTCGTCCACCGTGATGGCCCGCCGGTTGTAGACCTTGACCAGCAGATGGTTCTTCTGGGCCAGGGCGCCCTCGATCTTCGCAGCGAGGATTTTTTCGTCGAACAGGTCCCAGACCCGGATGCCGACCCGGTTGATCTTGTCCGCGTAGGTCGGGCCGATGCCGCGACCCGTCGTGCCGATCTTGCGCTTGCCGAGGAATCGCTCGCCGACCCGGTCGATCGTGCGGTCGTAGCCGGGAATGATGTGCGCGCTGCCCGAGACCAGCAGGCGGGAGACGTCCACCCCGCGGCTGATCAAGGTGTCGAGTTCCTCGAAGAGCACGTCGAGGTCGATCACGACGCCGTTCCCGATCACCGGGGTCACTCCGGGGGTCAGGATTCCGGACGGCAGGAGGTGCAGCGCGTATTTCTCCGCGCCGATCACCACCGTATGCCCGGCGTTATTGCCGCCATTGAACTTGACGACATAGTCGACCCGGGAACCGAGCAGGTCGGTCGCCTTGCCCTTGCCTTCGTCGCCCCATTGCGCACCGATCAGCACCACGCCTGGCATGAGATCCCTACCTTTGCTGCTCGCAGCTTCCGGACTCGCGGCTCGGCACCACGCGCCCTTCGCGGCCCGGCGCAGCCCGGCCGTCGGCGCCGTGTCCCGGCACAAGTCGTCGCCCTCGGGTGGCAGTCACGCGGGGGCCCCCGATGAGCGTACCGGCAGCCGCGGAAGCGAGGCCCGCAGCATGCCGCGACCCGCCCGACCGATCGACGCTATCCAGCCGCTTGTCCGATTCATCACCCGGGACGACAGGTGCGTGTCGGCCGGATCCCGCCTAGAGTCTTCGCCATGATTGAGATTGCCACGTCACCGGCAACTACAACACTTGTCGTGGCCGGGGATCTCGATCTCGCCGAGCGGGAACAATTTCCCGAGATCGCCGCCCGCGTCGTCGGGCTACGCCGGCAATTGCTCGTCATCGACATGTGCCGCGTCACGTTCATGGACTCGACCGGCGCCGCCTTCCTCATCTCGCTGGCCGATGCCGGTCGCAAGCGCGGCGGTGCAACCGTGCTTCGCGGCTGCGACGCGCGGGATCTCTTCGTCCTCGAGGTTTGCGGCGCGCTCGACCTGTTCCGGGTCGACGGCGACCACCGCTGCGCGCCGCTGACCCCCGCCTCCGGCCTCGGTCGGGTCGACCAGGCCGAGTCCTGAGCCGCGAAACCGCCGAGGCAGCGGCAGGGTGCGCCGCTTCAGCCGCCGTCCGCGGGGGGCGGCACGACTCGGCGCCGGCCGTCGGTCCGCCGCGGCGGCTGCACCGCCCGTAGCTTCGCCCACACGAGCTTGCCCGAACCCGCCGGGCGCCACCCCCACTCCGCGAGCCGTTCGACGATCTGCATCCCGAACCCACCCACCCGGTTCGGGTGCCCGTCGGTGGTCACGGGCGGCGCCGGATTGGCGTCCTCGACCTCGATGCGCAGCCCGTCGCCGGTGTTGAACAGCCGCAGCGCGAGGTGGCCCCAGCCGTGCAGCACACCGTTGGCCACCAACTCGGACACCACAAGCTCGGCGTTCGCGCCCTCGGCCAGGCCCCAGGTCTCGCACGTGCGCAGGACGGCGTGCCGCGCGCGGCCGATCGAGGAGGGCTCGCTGGGCAACAGCCAGCGCCGCGACCGCGGGCTCGGCACCCGGGCCGCCCGGTCCGTCGCCGGGTCCGGCACCCGCACCACGACGACGGCGACGTCGTCCTCCGGCGCGTCGGCCAGCCGGCCGAGCAGTTCCTCTCCTACCCCGGCGGCGTCGACCGCGGTGATCCGCCCCGCCACCTCGATCAACTCGTCGACGCCGACCCGCAGCGCCCGGTCCCGCCGTTCGATGAGGCCGTCGGTGTAGAAAACCAGCGCGTCGCCCGGTTCGAGGGCGACCCGGCCCGTCGCCCGGGCCCGGCGGCCGAATCCGACGAGCGCACCCCCGGCCTCGTTGAGCTGGCGCACGGTGCCGGCCCGGAGCAGGAGCGGGGGCAGGTGGCCCGCACGGGAGTACTCCAGCGCCCAGGCCTCCGCGGCCGGGGCGCCGCCGGCCTCGCCGGCGTCACCCCCCAGCCCGGCGGCCGGCGCCGATTCGCCGCGAATCAGCGCCGCGTAGACCATGCTCGCGGACCGCGGAATTCGCATTCCGGTCACCAGTTGGTCGACTCGCTCGAGCACCGGCCCCGGATCCGTCAACTCGTAGGCGTAGGAGCGGACCACGGACCGCAACTGCCCCATCGCCGCCGCGGCCTCGACGTCGTGCCCGACGACGTCCCCGATCACCACCGCCACCGTGCCCGGGCCGATGTCCAGCACGTCGTACCAGTCGCCGCCCACCTGGGCGTGCTCGGAATTGGGCGCGTAGTAGGTCCAGACGTCGAGCCCGGCGATGTCGGCCTGTTCGGGCAGCATCGCCCGCTGGAGGGTCTCCGCCAGGGAATGCTCGCGCGCGTACAGGCGGGCGTTGTCGATCGCCGCGCCGGCCCGGCGCGCCACCACGCCGAGCAGCGTGTCCGCCCGGTTCGCCGGTACCCGGCTCGGCGCCTCGGCGCCGAGCGACGCCCGCCGGTGCTCGAGCACCCCGACCAGCAGGCCCAGCGCCCGCCGCCGCCCGGGGATCACATGCAAAGTCACCGTCGCCCGGCGCAGCCGGCCGCCGAGCCGCTCCTCCAGGTCGCGCCGCAACCAGTGCGCGGCCGACCACACCGGATAGTCGCCGTCGAGCTTGAAGACCAGCGGGCCGTCCCCGGCCCCGTCGAGCAGTTCCTGCACCGGGTCGAGGGCCGGGACGTCGTCGGGGGCGACTGCCGACCCGGGCCAGGGCGCCGCGAGGTGCGGCCCCTGCCGCGCCCGGGCGCCGAACGCCGGCGCGCCGTCGAGGCTCTCGGCGTACCGCAGCAGGTCATCATGCAGGTAGAAGCCGCACCAATCGACCACCCGACCGATCAGCAGCGCGGAGATCTCGGCCAGCGAATCGCCCTGGCTGAGGTCGGTGAGCAGATCCGAGGTGCGGGTGATGATGTCGAGCACCATCCGCTCCTGCCGCTCGACGGCCAGCGATTCGCGTTGGGCGGTGAACCGCTCGAGGTGTTCGGAGACGTCCACCCGCAGGCCGACCCAGTGCGTGACGGTCCCGGCGTCGTCGCGCAGGGGCGAGAGCGTGAGTTGGGTCCACACCGCGGTCCCGTCCCGACGGCGCGTAGGAACCGTGCCGTGGATCTCCTCGCCCGCCTCGATCGCCAATCGATACCGGTCGGCGTCGGCCCGGTTGTCGAAGATCGCCGGCACGAGCCGCGGCGTGCGGCCGAGAACTTCGTACGGCGGAAAACCGGTGTGCCGAACGAATGCCTGATTCACCCACAGGATCGCGAAGCCCGCCGATGCCCCGCCGGTCAGGAACATTGGCACGCCGATGTCCGCGATCATGCGCGGGACCAGGTCTTTTACCTCAGGCGGAAGGTCCCCCGCCGGAGCGCCGGGGGCGCTTCGGGCATCGGTCGGCGAGTGCCGTGCGCGACCCGGCGAATCCGGCATGCAGACCCCCGCCCATAACTGGTACCCGCGCGTTACTGTCCCAAGGGGACATTCAACCGTAGATTGGTGCTCTCCGAGACGCGTCGGCGTCCCGGGCGGCAGAAAGGAGCGCCGTGCGCGACGGCAACCCCACGCATACCGACCCATCGGTCGACGTCGCGCCGGCGCAGCCGACGCATCCGGCCGACCCCGCCAGCGTCCACGTCATCGTCGGCGCGAACCGGGCCCGCATCGTCCTGTCCGGCGAGATCGACGCTGAACTCGGCCCGGAACTCCAGGAGGCAACCGCCGCTGCCGAGGAGTCCGGGCTGCCCGTCGAGATCGACGCGCATCACGTCACCTTCATGGACTCCTCGGGAGTTGCGTTCCTCGCGAGGCTCGCCTCCCGGAGCCCCCATCGGGTGCAGGTCCTGCGCGCCCCGCCGACGGTCCGGTTCCTGCTGGAAGTGACGCGGATCGGGGACCTGTTGGACGTCGTGGACGAGGACCCCGGCTTCGACCCGGCGGACGAGGCCGACGGCATCTGACCGGAGCGGCTGCTCGGCCGGCCGGCCCGGTTCAGGCCGACCAGCCGATTCGTCATGCCTGCGGCGTCAGCTCATTCGCCTGCCGGCGGAGCGCAACTGCTGGGCCGCCTCGACCAGCCGCGCGGCCATGCCGGCCTCGGCGAGCTTGCCCCAGGCCCGCGGGTCGTAGGCCTTCTTGTTGCCGACCTCGCCGTCGACCTTCAGCACTCCGTCGTAGTTGGTGAACATGTGCGCCGCGACCGGCCGCGTGTAGGCGTACTGGGTGTCGGTGTCGATGTTCATCTTGATCACGCCGTAGTCGACCGCCGCGGCGATCTCCTCCGCCGTCGAACCCGAACCGCCGTGGAAGACCAGGTCGAACGGGCTTTCCTTGCCGACCTCGGCCGCGACGCCCTCCTGGATCTCCTTGAGCAGGCCGGGCCGCAGCTTCACGGCGCCCGGCTTGTACACGCCGTGCACGTTGCCGAACGTCAGCGCGGTCAGGTAACGGCCCTTCTCGCCCAGGCCGAGCGCGCGCACGGTGGCCAGGCCGTCGGCGACCGTCGTGTACAGCTTCTCGTTGATCTCGGCCTGGTGGCCGTCCTCCTCGCCGCCGACGACGCCGACCTCGATCTCCAGGATCGTGCGGGCGGCCTGGGACAGCGCGAGCAGTTCCTCGGCGATCTTGAGGTTCTCGTCCAGCGGCACGGACGAGCCGTCCCACATGTGCGACTGGAAGGTCGGCAGCTTGCCGGCCTTGACCTGCTCCGCCTCGAGCGCGAGCAGCGGACGGACCCACGAGTCCAGGTTCTGCTTGGCGCAGTGGTCCGTGTGCAGGGCGACGGTGATCGGGTACAGCTTGGCCACCTCGGCCGCGTAGGCGGCCAGGGCGAGCGAGCCGGCGACGCGGTCCTTGACCGTCGAGCCGGACGCGTACTCCGCACCGCCGACCGAAACCTGGATGATCCCGTCCGACTCCGCCTCCGCGAAGCCCTGAAGCGCGGCGGTGACCGTCTGGGAGGACGTGATATTGACGGCCGGGTAGGCGAACTTGCCGGCCTTTGCCCGGTCGATCATCTCGGCGTAGACCTCAGGGGTTGCGATGGGCATGGTGACTCCAAACGACGAATCTGTGTCGGACACCTCGGATGAGGGCGGCGGGCGGCATCGTCGACGGGTCGGGAACGCACACCCGCAATGTCACGATCCTTTCACGGATCGCGACGTCGCGGGGGCAGTCCCGAGCGCGGACGTCGCTCGCCGGTGCGGGCTCAGTACTGCGCGTGCTGCCGGGCCCACCCGTGCATGGTGATCGCTGCGGCCGCGCCGGCGTTCAGCGACCGGGTCGACCCGAACTGGGTGATGTGTACGACGTCCCGGCACGCCGCCTGCGCCTGGGCGGTGAGGCCGGTCGACTCCTGGCCGAACAGCAGCACGCACGCCTGCGGGAAGCGGTATGTCTCGATCGGCACGGAACCCGGCAGGTTGTCGACGCCGATGATCGCCACGCCCGCCCCGCGCGCCCACTCGACCAGCCCGGCGACATCCGGGTGATGCGCCACGTGCAGATAGCGGTCCGTCACCATCGCCCCGCGCCGGTTCCACCGGCGCCGGCCCACAATGTGCACCCCGGCGGCATTGAAGGCGTTCGCCGTGCGCACCACCGACCCGATATTCAGGTCGTGCGCCCAGTTCTCGATCGCGATATGCAACGGGTGCCGGCGGGTGTCCAGGTCCGCGACAATCGCCGCCACGCTCCAGTACCGGTAGCGGTCGACGACGTTGCGCCGGTCACCGTGCGCAAGCAGGTCGGGGTCATAGTGCGGCTCGGTCGGCCACGCCGCCCGGCCGCCGGGCCACGGCCCGACACCGACGTCGTGCTCGACCCGACCCTCGACGTGGACCCGGTCGACATCGTCGCTGCTCATCCCCAGTATTCTCCCGCCCTCTCCCGGACGTTCACGGTCAGTCCACGCTTCTGGCCGTTGCGTCGAGCGACCCGCCTATAGTCTGGTCTCGTGCTCGCCACCCTCGCCCAGAACGCGCCGGACCTCGTCCAGGCGGCGCCGGCCGCCGCCGGCCATCTTGCCGCGCTCGGCCCGTCCTGGATGGACCCGCAGGCCCTGATCGACGGCTTCCTGGACCGGTTCGGCAACGCGGCGGTGATCGGCGTCGCCGTGGTGATCTTCATCGAGACCGGGCTGCTGTTCCCGATCCTGCCGGGCGACTCGCTGCTGTTCACGGCCGGCGCGATGGTGGCCCAGGACAAGATCGCGATCACGCTGCCCGTCGTCTGCCTCATGATGTTCACCGCCGCCTTCCTCGGCGACCAGAACGCCTATTGGATCGGCCGCAAGGTCGGGCCGAAGCTGTTCGACCGACCCGACGGGAAGATCTTCAAGCGCGCCCATATCGAAAAGACCCATGCCTACTTCGAGAAGTACGGCGGGCGCACCATCGTCATCGCGCGGTTCGTGCCGATCGTGCGGACGTATTCCGCGGTCTCGGCCGGCATGGCGCGCATGAACTACCGGACCTTCGTCCTCTTCGACCTGTTCGGGGCGGTCGTGTGGGGGGTGGGCATCACGGTGCTCGGCTACCTGCTCGGCAACGTGACCTTCGTCAAGGAGAACATCGAGGTCCTGGCCATCCTCATCGTCGGCATCTCGGTGATCCCGATGGTCGTGGAGGTGCTGCGCGCCCGCCACAAGGCGCGGCGGGCGGGCGCCGACGTCGGCGACGAGGACATCACCCACGACGACCGCACCCACGTGCGGGTCAACCCGCCGGTCGCGCCCGAACACCGCTGACCAGCGGAGGCCAACCCGACCAGCGGGGGTCAACCCGACCAGCGGGGCTGCGGATTCCGGCGGCCCCGAAGGAGGAGTACCGATGCACAAGCGGGCCATCGAGTCCTGGCTGACCGACATGGACGGCGTCCTGATCCACGAGGGCCAGGCCATCCCGGGCGCCAAGGAATTCCTGCGCGCGCTGCAGGACAAGGACCGACCGTTCCTCATCCTGACGAACAACTCGATCTTCACCCCGCGGGACTTGCGCGCCCGGCTGGCCACGTCCGGGCTCGATGTGCCCGAGTCCGCGATCTGGACCTCTGCCCTGGCCACGGCCCGGTTCCTGGATGACCAGGTGCCCGGCGGGAGCGCCTACGCCATCGGGGAGGCCGGGCTCACGACGGCGCTGCACGAGGCGGGCTACACCCTCACCGAGTCGGACCCGGACTACGTCGTGCTCGGCGAGACCCGGACGTACTCCTTCGAGGCGATCACCACCGCGATCCGGCTCATCCTCGGCGGCTCCCGGTTCATCTGCACCAACCCGGACCCCACCGGCCCCTCCAAGGATGGCCCCTTGCCCGCCACGGGCTCGGTCGCCGCGATGATCACCAAGGCCACCGGACACGAGCCCTACTACGTCGGAAAACCCAACCCGATGATGTTCCGGTCGGCCCTGAACCGGATCGACGCCCACTCGGAGAAGACGGCGATGGTCGGCGACCGGATGGATACCGACGTCGTCGCGGGCATCGAGGCCGGCCTGCACACCTATCTCGTGCTGACCGGGTCCACCGCCGCCGGCGAGGTCGACACCTTCCCCTTCCGGCCGAGCCACGTCGTCGACTCCATCGCCGACCTCATCCCGTTCGTCTGACCGCCGGCGCCCCGCCGCCGCGGTAGCGCCGCACTGCCCGGGGGAGCGGCATCCGGTCGCCGCATGCCGCTCCCTCGACCCGAAAGGCTCTAGACGAGTGATTCCGAATTGTGGGGTCGGGTGGTTCGCGGGTGGCCCCGGCCGGCGCGCGCGCCGAGAGAGCCGGCGAGGCCGAGGTAGATCCGTGGCGTCGCGGGACCGGCGTGTCGGTCGCGCTACGGCTCTACCTC
>JAVBMU010000108.1:0-6668 GCA_031552185.1 Cellulomonadaceae bacterium
CGGTGAGCGCAGCATCGGCCATCAGGATCCGGGCGCGACGTCGACGGCGTTGATCCTCGCGGCCGCGGTCTCGGCCGCGGCCGACGAGGGTGCCTGACGTGCCGGAGGCGACGGCGCCCGGCCGACCCGGCGGGGCGTCCGGCGGGGCGGCGGCCCCGACCGGGCTCGTCGTCGTCTCGCACTCCCGCCGGCTGGCCGAGGGCGTGGTCGAACTCGCCCAGCAGATGGCGCCGGACGTGGTGATCGTGCCCGCGGGCGGGATGGCCGACGGCGGCCTCGGGACGAGCTTCGACGTCGTCGCTGAGGCGCTGGCCGGGGTGCTGGGTCGGGCGGAATCCGCCGTGATTCTGGCCGACCTCGGCTCCGCCGTGCTGACCGTCGAGTCGGTGCTGGAATTCGACGACGACGCCCGGGCGCGGGCTCGACTCGCCGATGCTCCGTTGGTCGAGGGCGCCGTCGCGGCCGCGGTCACCGCGAACGGCGGGGCCGGGCCGGCCGAGGTGCAGCGGTCGGCCGAGGGCGCCGCGGGCCTGGTCAAGGCGCCGGGGGCCGCGGGGGCGGTCGGCGCCGTCGAGCCGGGGGCCGCGGCCGGCGGCGAGCCGGCCGGTGGGGCGTTGCGGGCCGTCGTGACCTTGCGGAACAAGCTCGGGCTGCATGCTCGGCCGGCGGCGCTGGTGGCCCGGATGATCGCCGGTTTCGATGCCGAGGTCACCATCAACGGCGTCGACGGGGCGAGCGTGCTCGCGTTGATGACGCTGGGCGCCACCGGCGGGCAGGAACTGACCGTCGAGGCGCGCGGCAACGCCGCGCGGGCGGCGCTGGCCGCCGTCGTGGAGGCGGTCGAGGGCGGCTTCGACGAGGAGTGACCACTCACAGGTACCGCGGGTGACGCAACCCACTGCGCGGCGATTTGCAGATCGCCGGGCCATACCCCAGGATTTCCCGGTGCCCTCCGGCGGGCCGGGTGCTGCCAAGCCCGGCTCGCAGTCAGCGGGAAGCCGAGGGTGCGTCCCCAACCGAAAGCGACATCACGCATGCCTGCACGCGCGTCCACCGTGCCCGCGAACGAGGCGCCCGAAACCGGGGCGCAGCCAGGGCCGACGCCCACCGTCGGGGCATCGGCCGCGACCTCCGTCGACCCGTCGAAGCCGCTCGTCGTGCTGACCCCGCGCACGGTCTGGCTGATCTTCGGCGCCCTGATGGCGAGCATGTTCTTGTCCTCCCTCGATCAGTCGATCGTCGGCACGGCGATGCCGACGATCGTCGGCGAGCTGCACGGCGTCGAGCACCAGGGCTGGATCATCACGGCCTACATCCTGGCGATCGCCATCGTGATGCCGCTGTATGGCAAGTTCGGTGACCTGTGGGGGCGGCGCTGGCCGTTCCTGGTTGCGATCGGCCTCTTCACGCTGGCCTCGGCGGGCGCGGGTTTCGCGCATTCCTTCGCCGAGTTGGTCATCTGGCGCGGCGTGCAGGGCCTGGGCGGCGGCGGCCTGATGATCCTGTCCCAGGCGATCATTGCCGACGTCGTGCCGGCCAAGGACCGCGGCAAGTACATGGGTCCGATGGGCGCGCTGTTCGGGATCTCCGCGGTGGTCGGGCCGCTCGTGGGCGGCTGGTTCACCGAGGGTCCGGGCTGGCGCTGGTGCTTCTGGGTGAACCTGCCGGTGGGCGTGGTGGCCTTCGCGGTGGCGTTCGTGGCGCTGAAACTGCCGAGCCACCGCTCCGGGCGGCGGATCGACTATGCGGGCATCGTCACGATGGTGCTGGGCACCTCCGGCATTGTCCTGCTGACGAGTTGGACCTCGCTGACGAACAGTTCGGGCTACGACTGGTCCGACCGCCGGCTGATCGGCCTGGTGGTGCTCGTCGTTCTCGCGGTGGCCGGATTCATCCTGGTCGAGAACCGGGCGCAGGAGCCGCTGCTGCCGCTGCACCTCTTCCGCAACTCCACCTTCGCGATCGCCTCCGCGATCGGCCTCGTGCTCGGCATGGGGATGTTCGCCGGGCTGGCCTTCCTGCCCACCTTCCTGCAGATGTCCACGGGCGCCGGGGTGACCGAGTCCGGGTTCCTGCTCCTGCCGATGATGGTCGGCGTCATGGTGACGGCGATCGGGTCCGGCGTCGCGATCACGAAGAACGGCCGATACAAGATTTACCCGGTGGTCGGCCTGGCGGTCACGGTGGCCGGGATGGCGTGGCTGACCCGGATTCAGGGCGACATGTCGATGTGGCTGTTCGGCGCGATGATCTTTGTCCTCGGCGCCGGCATGGGGCTTGTGATGCAGACGGTCGTCCTCGCCGTGCAGAACGCCGTGGACCCGCACGAAATCGGCACCGCGACCAGCGCGAACAACTTCATCCGCGAGATCGGCGCCGCCGTCGGGATCGCGCTCTTCTCGACGATCTTCACATCGCGCCTGACGCACAACCTCACTGCGCTGCTCTCCGGCGGCGCGGCGGGCGGGCCGGCCGGCGCGGGCGGCGACGGCAACTCCCTGACCCCGGAGGTGGTCAAGGCGCTGCCCGAGCCGCTGCACACGGGGGTCGTCGATGCCTTCACCCGGGCGCTCGCGCCCGCCTTCTGGTACCTGATTCCGCTCGTCGTGGTCGGCTTCGTCCTCGCGCTGTTCCTGCGCGAGGTCCGGCTGTCCGACGTCGCCGGCATGGTCGCCCGCGGGGAGGCGGTCGCCGCGCCCGTCGACGGCGACATGATCGTCGCCGACGCCGAGGCGGCGGACGCGATTGAGCTCACTGCCGGGGCGATGCCGGCCAGGGCGGCGGGCGGCGAGGCGGCGGGGCGGTCCGTCGACTCGGGTGATCCGGATGCGGAACTCGCGACGTCGTCCGTACGCTGACCGGATGACGCCCGCGACCGCCCCGCCGCCGGCCCGCCCGAGCCCGGAACCGGTCGGGCGGGAGGCGGCGGGGGCGCCGCCGCGAGTACCGGCGGGGCCGCATGGTCGGGGTGATGACCGGCCGCGCCCGGGCGACCGGATCGTCGCCCGACGCTCGGCCCGGGTGCAGTTTGCCTCGGCGACGTTGGTCCTTGAGGCTTGCGCCGTCCTGTTCGCGACGCTCGGTGCCTACGGGCTACGGACGGTGCCGTCGGTGTGGCCGGCCGGTCAGGTGCCGACCGGCGGGGCCATCTGGCTCGCCGGGGGAGCGCTCGCCGTCGTGCTCGTGGTCCTGAGCCGGCTGGTGGCGGGGCCGGGCGGCGTCGTGGCCGGGTCGCTCGGGCAGCTCCCGGTGCTCGCGATCGGCATCGTGGTGCCGTTCGCCTTCGTCGTCGGCGCAGTGTTCGTGGTGATGTGGGTCGTCGCCCTGCGACTGGGTCGCCGGATCGACCGCGAGCGAGCGGCGTACGACGACGCCCACCCCGAGACGGCCCCGAACGTCGACTGAAACCCGGGCGGGCGGGACGTTCGGCGGGGGTGCCGGAGCGCCGGTCCGGATGCGGCAGGGTGGTGTCACGAAGCTGCCCGCCGGGCCGTGCCGGCCCGCGTCCCGCCGGCCCCGAGGCCGCCATCCGGGAGCAGGTCCGCCTCGCGGCCGGTGGTCCAATCGGTGGGGCACGGCGGCCGAGGTCGGACGGTTTTCACGGTATCGCCCCGTCCCGGGTAGGCTCGCGTGCCATGACCGACACCGCCGTCTCGCCCGCCGCCGTCGAACGCACGCTCGTGCTGGTCAAGCCCGATGGCGTGCGCCGCGGGCTGTGTGGTGAGGTGCTCGCCCGGATCGAGCGCAAGGGCTACCGGCTCGCGGCGGTCGAGCTTGTCCAGCCGACGGCGGAGTTGCTGGCGGCGCACTATGCCGAGCACGCGGCCCGGCCGTTCTACGGTCCTCTGGTCGAGTTCATGGGCTCCGGCCCGGTGCTCGCGATCGTCGCCGAAGGCGACTGCGTGATCTCCGCGTTCCGGCTGATGGCCGGCGCCACGAACCCGGTGCAGGCGGCGCCGGGCACCATCCGCGGCGACTTCGGCCGGGAGTGGTGCGGGAGCGTCACGGAGAACATCGTGCACGGCTCCGACTCCCCGGAGTCGGCCGCGCGCGAGATCGGGCTCTGGTTCCCCGGCCTCTGAGTCGCGATCGGCGGACTGCGCCCCGGCCGGCCGGCCGCGGGCCCGCGGCGCGCGGAGCACCAACCATCCAGCCATGTGCCTCGACGGTTAGGCTCTCGACGTGCACCTGAAGACCCTGACGCTGCGCGGGTTCAAGTCGTTCGCCTCGGCGACGACGCTGACCCTCGAGCCCGGGGTGACCTGCGTCGTCGGGCCGAACGGCTCGGGCAAGTCCAACGTCGTCGATGCGCTCGCCTGGGTGATGGGGGAGCAGGGCGCAAAGACGCTGCGCGGCGGCAAGATGGAGGACGTCATTTTCGCCGGGACCGCCGGCCGCCCGCCGCTCGGCCGGGCCGAGGTGTCCCTGACCATCGACAACACCGACGGCGCGCTGCCGATCGACTACGCCGAGGTCACCATCAGCCGCACGATGTTCCGGACCGGCGGCTCCGAGTACGCGATCAACGGATCGTCCTGTCGCCTGCTGGATATTCAGGAACTCCTCTCGGACACCGGGATGGGCCGGGAGATGCACGTCATCGTCGGCCAGGGCCGGCTGGACGCGATCCTGCGAGCCACCCCGGAAGACCGGCGCGGCTTCATCGAAGAGGCCTCCGGCGTCCTCAAACACCGCAAGCGCAAGGAAAAGGCGCTGCGAAAACTGGACTCGATGCAGGCGAACCTGCAGCGGCTATCCGATCTGACCGCGGAGATCCGGCGCCAACTCGGCCCCCTCGGGCGGCAGGCCGAGATCGCCCGCAAGGCCGCGACCATCCAGGTGGACCTGCGCGACGCGAAGGCCCGCATCCTCGCCGACGACCTCGCCCAACTGACCGCGGACCTCGCCCGGGAGATCGCCGACGAGGCGGCGTTGCGGGCCGAGCGGGCCGGCGTCGAACGGGACCTGACCGCGGCGCGGGAACGGACTGCCCACCTGGAGCGGGCCGCGGCGGAGCAGGCGCCGATCCTCTCCGCGACCGCCGACGTCTGGTACCGGCTCTCCTCCTTGCGCGAGCGCCTGCGCGGAACCGCCACGCTCGCCGCGGACCGGCTGCGGATGCTCGGCACCCCCGAACCGACCCACACCGGTCAGGACCCCGACGACCTCGACGCCCAAGCCGAGCGAGCCCGCGCCGCCGAACAGGACCTCGCCGCGGAGGTCGAGCTGAGCCGGGAGGCCCTCGAGGACGCCGTCGACGCCCGGCAGGAGGCCGAGGACGCGGCGGCCGAGGCGGAGCGCGCCGTCGCCGCGCTGCTGCGCGGCGCGGCGGACCGGCGCGAGGGGCTGGCGCGCCTCGCCGGTCAGGTCGGCGCCCAGCGCAGCCGGCTGGAGGCGACCGACGCCGAGATCGGTCGGTTGCGGGAATTGCTCGCCCAGGCGCAGACCCGCGGCGAGGAGGCGAACCTTCGGTTCGCCGCCCTGGAGACCGAGGTGGTCGGCGCGGAAGCGGGCGAGGAGGGCCTCGACGCCGCCCATGAGGCCGCCGTGAGCGAACTCGACCGGGCCGCCGCCGAGGTCGAGGCCCTCACCGAGCAGGGCCGCGCCGCGGACAGCGACCGGGCGCAATGGGCCGCCCGGATCGAGGCGCTCGAGCTCAGCCTGGACCGCAAGGATGGGGCGGGCGCCCTGCTCGCGGACGGCCCGGCCGGGATCCTGGGCTCGCTCGCCGCCCTGGTCGCCATCGAGCCCGGCTATGAGGACGCGATCGCCGCGGCGTTCGGTTCGCTGTCCGACGCCGTCGCCGTGGCCGGGCTGGAGACGGCCGTCGACGCGTTGCGCTACTTGCGGATGGAGGACAAGGGCCGCTCCGGCCTGGTCGTGGGCGCCCGGCCGGGCGCGGGGGATGTCGACGCCGCCGCGCCGGGCGGCGCCCGGCTGCCGGTCGACGCCGTCCGCGCCCTCGAGGTCGTGACGCCGGCCGAGCCGATCCGATCGGTCGTCCGGACGCTGCTGGCCGACGTCGTCGTCGTCGACGACCTCGCCCACGCCCGCGTGCTCGCCACGGCCCGCCCGGACCTGATCGCCGTGACTCGGGCGGGGGACCTGCTGGGCGCGCACCGCGCTTGGGGCGGGTCGGCGTCCGCGCCGAGCGTGCTGCATCTGCAGTCCGCGCTCGAGGAGGCGCGGGCGCGGCACGCCGATGCCGTCGCCCGGGCGGAGCGCACCAGGTTCGCGCTGGTCGGCGCCCGGGATGCCGCCCAGCAGGCCCAGGCCCGGCACGACGAGACGCTCGAACGGCTGCACGAATCCGACGCCGAACTGGCCGCCGTCGCGGAACAGCTCGGCCACGTCGGGGCGGCGGCTCGAGCCGCCGCCGCCGAGGCCGACCGGGTCCGGACCGGCCTGGATCAGGCCACCGCCCGGGCGGTGCAGGAGCGCGAGCGGCTGGCCGAGTTCGTGCAACGCCTGGCGGTCGCCCAGACCCAGCCCGAACAGTCCGAGGCGGCGATCGCGGCCGCCGGCGCCGAGCGGGACGCGCGGGCCGCGGCGGCAACCGTCGCCCGCGCCCGCGAGACCGAGACCCGGCTCGCGCTGCGCACCGGCGAGGAGCGCGCCCGGGCGATCTCCGGCCGGGCTCAGGCCCTGGCCCGGGCAGCCCGGACCGA
>JAVBMU010000045.1:0-26835 GCA_031552185.1 Cellulomonadaceae bacterium
TGCGACCTTCTGCTCCGGAGGCAGACGCTCTATCCGCTGAGCTACGAGGGCTCGTCCCGGACCTCGCGGCGAAACCGCGCGTCCAGCACGTTGCACGAGACTACATGCTCCTCGGTCGCTCCACGTGCACCGACGCCGGCACGGCGTCGGCAGGCAGGGCGAGTGAGCCGTCGGCGACGGCCGCGGTCAGGGTGGCGCTGAGCGCGTGAGACAGTTCCTCGGGAGTCACCGAGCGATTCTATCCGGCGCCCAAACGCGGGCGGGCGGGCTGTGGACGGGCGGGCGGGCTGTGGATGGGCAAGCCCGCCACTGCGGGGCCGGAAGTCGGAACTTAGCGGGGTCTCTACCGTTGCGTCGCAAACAGGACTAGAGTGATTGAGGACGGTGTGTGGCGACAATTCTCATAAAGATTGATCGCAACACATACGGTCTGCGGCGTCCTGCTTCGGGCCGGCACCGTCCCGGGGACAGGTGTCCTCACCGGGACGCCGGTCCTCCTCGGCACACCCCCTCGGAACACCAGGAGGAATCATGGCGCGATTGGACGGCAAAGTGGCCCTCGTCAGCGGGGGCGCGCGCGGGATGGGGGCCTCGCACGCACGGACGATGGTCAAGGAGGGCGCGCGCGTCGTCATCGGCGACGTGCTCGACGCCGAGGGTGCCGTGGTCGCGGCCGAACTCGGCCACAACGCCCGGTTCATTCACCTCGACGTGACCCGCTCGGCCGACTGGGACGCCGCCGTGGCCCTCGCCACGACGGAGTTCGGCGGCCTCGACGTTCTCGTCAACAACGCCGGCATCGTGGCGTTGAGCCCCATCGACGAGTGCTCGGTCGAGGAGTGGGAACGCATCATCGCGATCAACCTCACCGGCGTCTTCCTCGGCGTCCGGGCAGCGATACCGGAACTCAAGGAGTCCGGCGCGGGATCGATCATCAACATCTCCTCGACCGCCGGCATGTTCGGCTACACCAAGTTGTCCGCCTACAACGCATCGAAGTTCGGCGTCCGGGGATTCACCAAGTCGATCGCCCTTGACCTGGCCCGGTACGGCATTCGCGCCAACTCGATCCACCCCGGGTCGATCGCGACGCCGATGACCGCCGACCTCACCCTGGACCAGGAGCACGTCGCGATGGGCCGGATCGGCCGGCCGGAGGAGGTCTCCAACCTCGTGGTCTTCCTCGCGAGCGACGAGTCGTCCTTCTCGACGGGCGCCGAGTTCCTCGTCGACGGCGGCGAGACCGCCGGGCGCATGGTCTTCTGACCGCCCGCACCACCGTTGCGGCCGACGTCCCCGGACGCCGGCCGCAATTCGTGTCCACGAACCCCGCAGAGCCTGGTAGTCTCAGTCACCGTGCTGGACGCGCGGTTTCGCCGCGAGGTCCGGGACGAGCCCTCGTAGCTCAGCGGATAGAGCGTCTGCCTCCGGAGCAGAAGGTCGCAGGTTCGAGTCCTGTCGAGGGCACTTGTCATGCCCGCCCACGCCCGGCGTCGTCGGACGGGCACCCAGGTCACCAGCCGGTGGATCCGATCACCGGATGCTGGATGTAACACCGCACCGCGTGGGGGTCGTCGGGGTCCAGTGCGTTCAGGACGATCTGCGCCACGTTCTTGGAGTAGGGCAATGACAGGTGTTCGGACAGGTCCTCGGGGCAGACCCGCTGGACCACCGTGTTCTCCACCGTCGCGCCCGGGCCGCCGGTGATGAAGGCCTGCCGGAATGGGGTGACAACCTCGTCGAAGACGGTCGCCACGGCGGTGTAGGCAATGCCGGGGACAGTCTCCCCCGCTCCGTTGACGTCCTGGTAGAAGGCCCCGTCCCCCCGTACCTGCTCGACGATGGCGGGCATGCCCATCAGCTCGAGCAGTTGGGCGGCGGATCCGTGCGGTAGAACGAGTTTCGCGAGTTCGGCCAGACCTCCGACCGTGATCGCGTGGTTCGACCCCGCCAGCATGATGACGCGCGCGACGGCGCCGCGCGGTTGGAGCAGATTGGCGACGTACCGGGCCTGCACGCCGCCCTGCGAGTGGCCGATCAGGGAGACCGCGGCCGCGCCCGTCGCCGTCCTGACTCGATCCACGAAATCGGAGATCTCCCGGGCCGACGCCACCATCTCCCCCGTCGCCTTCATCCCACCGACCCCGGTGCTGCCGTAGTCGAGCGCGAAGACGCAGTAGCCCTGGTCGGCGAGGATCGGGCCCAACCCGTTCCACGAGCTGTACATGTTCTCCAAGGTGCCGTGGATCAGCACGACCGGCTCGGGGTGCGCTGCCGACGGCCGACACGACCAGTCGTTGGCTCCCGCCGGGCTCAGCCCGGGCCGCTTCGAGGCAGTCACAGACGCCGAGACCCAGTCCGAGTCTTCCCCGGCGGGGGCGATCCGGATCGCCCGCGGCGTCGGATCGGGCAGCGCCGCCGCAGCGGGCGCGGCGAGAGTCGCGCCGGCCAGGGCGGCGATCGTGAGGGCGGTGAGCACCCGAACCATTCGTTTCATGCGAGACCCCAATCGCGTGCGCGGCGTGGCAGACAGTCAGCCGATGCGGACATTTCGTAACACGTTCGCCCTACTCTAGACGGATTATTCCGAATTGTGGGGTCGCCGGCGGCGAGGCGGCACGCGTGGCGACGACCGCTCCGGCGGGCGGGCTGCCCCGCGACGCTCTTGGTGAGGTAGAGCCGCGCCGCACGAGGTAGAGCCGTAGCACCCTCGACACGCCGGTCCCGCGACGCCACGGATCTACCTCGACCTTGCTGGTCCTCCCTCGACCGCGCCGACCGCTCATCCCGGCCGTCGCCGGCCGGCGCAGTACCGTGGAGCCATGACCGACACCGGTTACGGCGACTTCGAGTTCGAGCGCCGGTTCTGGGTCCGCGAATTGCCAGCGGCGCTGCGGGATGCCCCCTCCTTGATCGTGCAGAGCTACTTCCTCGCCGACGAGGGGTACGCCCTGCGGCTGCGGGCGAGCGTGCCCGGCGTCGACCTGCCGCTCGGTCCCGACGCCGACCCGACGGCGCTGCTCGCCGATTACGCAGCCGACGTCGATATGTGTGTCCTCACCGTCAAGGGTCCGATGGTCGGCGGCACCCGGTACGAGGCCGAACGGGAGATCGAGGCGACGGTCGGCATCGAACTCATCGCCCGGGGCGGGGCGCGCATCGTCAAGACGCGGTACGCCGTCTGGCTGGGCTCGGACGGCTGGGTGGTCGACGCCTTCGGAGGCGCCAACTACCCGCTGATCGTGGCCGAGTGCGAGCGCTCCGGCCCGGTCACGGATCTCGAGATTCCCGCCTTCTGCGTCACGGAGATCACCGACGACCGCAGATTCGCGAACGACGCGCTCGCCCACCGGCCCTACGGCCGATGGCGGGCCGGCTTCGTGGCCGAATTGGCCGCGAAGGGTCCCGTGTTCCGACAGGACTTCGGGCCGAACCGGCTCCTGGCCGGGGGCTGACCGGCCCCGTCACCCCGCCGTCGCGACGCCGACGACGTACCTGGGGCAGGCGAATCCGCTCACCCCCACCGCGAACGGCGCCGCCGCGGCGACGGCCAGGCTGTCGCCGCCCCCGGGCGGCGTCGCGAAGCTCCCGATCGACCCGGTGAGCTTGTTCTTGGCGTCGAAGCAATACACGTCCACGGGGAACGGGCCGGGCAACGTCCCGCCGGATCGGTTCGACGCCGTTCCGGAGACGGTTACACCGGTGAGCTTCGAGGAATCGACCCTCAGGCTGGTCGCCTTCGGGTGGTCCCCCGTGCGCACGGAGTAGGTGAACGTCGACTTCGCGGTCACGTCCGCACCGGTGGGGAAAACCACCGTCACCAGGCCGACCCCGCCCGGGGCGATCCGCGCCGGGCTGGACAGGCCGCCCGTGCCGGTGACCCCGCCAGACCGCGCCACGACAGTTGGCGAAACCACCGCGGCGGACGTGCCATTACGCACCGCGATCGCCAGCCGCGGTGCCCCGTGCACGGTGTCCACGGGGGCGGATTGCACCACGGCGAGCTTGCCCGCAGTCCCGGCCGGGAACGACGGGAGCGCCCGCACACCGAGGTTCCGGTCCGGATCGAGTTCCCTCGCCCCGGCCGCCGCCCCGCCGCGGGATTGTGCGGTCGACGTCGGGCTCGACGTCGGGCTCGACGTCGGCGCCGGACTCGCCGTCGTCGAGGGGCTGGGGGACGTGGCCTCGGTGGTGGCTGTGGGAGAGATCGTCGGCCGCGGAATCCGGGTCTCGTCCGGCCCGCCGCCGCCGGTGCAGGCGGCGAACAGAAGGGTCAGCGCGAACGCCGTCAACCCGGCGGGGGCAACTCGTCGCAGGTTCATCCGGGCAGACTCCTTCGCCGGCATCTACGGTTCCGCCGGCCCCGGGAACCGGGGCCGGCGGAACGATCATCGGACCAACAAGCCCCTCACTTCGCGGGGGCCGACGCCGACGGCGTCACCGTCGGCTCGAAGCGGTCCTGGGGGTGGCTCACCGGCTTGTGGCCGAAGCCGGGCCGATGGTTCGAGACCTGCTTGGACCCGTGACCGGACGTGGCGGTGGTCGGATCCATCTTGAGCAGCTGCCAACCGGCCCGGGCCGGGTACGGCCTGAATGTGGCGACCGACGGGTAGTTCCAGAGGCTGTTCGTGCCGAAGAACAGGTACTTGTCCCCGATCGCGATCAGCCCCCGGTTGCCGAGGTTCGTGGTGTTGTTGAACCCGTTGATGGTCACCGCGCGGGCCGGACTGTTGGCATCGTCGAAGACGTACGTGTCACCGCCGACGTTCGCCTCGTCCGGAGCGTAGATGTTCCTGATTCGCTCGATCTCCGCGGCGGGCACGGGGTGGCCGAGCACCTCGTCGATGATTCCGGTTTCCGGGTCGAGGAAGACGTCCCGGAAAATCTTGCCCACGTCGGCGCCGCCGAGGTAGAGCTTGCCCTGGAACACCGCCGAGCCCCAGCCGGTGTACGCCAGGTGCGGGTTACCGAAGCCGCTGGGCCCGTACAGCGGGTCCTGATCCAGCAGGTTGCGCTCCAACCGCCATCCGACTCCCGGGCGGTAGTTCCAGTACTGGGACTCGCCGTAGAGCAGTTGGACTTGCTGGTCGGGCTTGCCGAGGTTCTTCATGCGTAGGATCTGGCCCGGCTCCTCGGCCTTCGAATAGATCTCCGCCAGCTGACCCAGGTTCGTGGTCTGCAACTCCGGGTGCTGCGCCAGGTGGAACAGCGTGTTGTTCCCGATCGTGCGGTCCAGGGAGTAGTAGGTCCAGCCGCCGAAGTTGGTCACCGTGTGGGACTGGGTCGAGGCGGCCATGAGCGGGTCGGGGAAGATGTCACCGGCATCCCAAACATGCGTCCAGTTGTTCTGGTCGGCCGGGGAAAGACGGGTCGAACCGTGCAACAGCGGGCTGATGTCCACCCCGGCGGGCTGGGAACTGCCCGGTCCGGGCCAGGTACCGGTGATCAGTCGGCCCTCGTTAATTGCGAAGTACGTCGGCTGATTGGTCAGCCGGCCGACAACTTCGAAGGCGAACGGATCGCTCGGGTTACCGACATACCGCCAGACCTCGCCGGTCACCGGGCCGTTCGGTCCGGACTGCGCCTCGGCGAGCCCCATGCCGAGGAACGTCTGCCCCTCGCCGGTGAAGAAGTTCTTGACCTGGCTGTAGTCGGGGTACTCCTTGGCCCCGAGGAATTCGCCGGTGCTCGCTCGGTAAGCGACCAGTTGGACGACGCCGGTCACCGCACCGCCGGTCGCCTCGGCGCCGGCCTCCAACCCGCCCAGCAAGACGACGTCACCGGAGGAGCCGGCCGCCCGGATGCCCTCGATCTTGCTGTAGTCGGGCGCCTGGGCGTCGGTCGGACTGCGATCGATCAACCGACCGGTCGCGATGTTGTACTGGAAAATCTGCGCCCGGCGATTGTCGCCTTTCGTGCCCCCGGTCCACGGCTCGTCCTGCACCGCTTCGTAACCCTGGCCCATGTCGCAGGTCAGGTTCTTCGTGGCGAACGGCTCCGTGATGGGGTTGAGCCCCGCCGCCTCGATCGCTGCGCCGTACTCGAAGATCGCGCCACAGGCGACGTTGCTGACGTCCCCCCACCACAAGTTCTGCTGCGTCGAGTCGGCGGTGAAGCCGAAGATGTACTGGCTGTTCACCCGGGCCCGCGTGCCGGGCGGGCAGGTGCCGCCCGGTCCGGGGGGCAGGGGCTGGTTCCCGACTCCGGTGTAGCACTCACCCACCGGGGCCTGAGCCGCGACCCGGATGCCCTGGCTCGGCACGTCACCCGGCCGGAACCGGCCGTTGCCGTGCCCGGGCTTGCCAGGCTTGGTCGGCTTGGTCGGCGACGGGCTCGGCGTCGCCGTCGGCTTGGTCGGCGACGGACTCGGCGTCGCCGTCGGCGCGGCCGTGGGGCTCTTCGACGGCATCGGGCTCGACGACGGCATCGGGCTCGGGGACGCCGGCGGAGCCGACGACCCACCCGGCGCGGGATAACCCGCCGCCGAGGCGGGCGCCGTCAATCCCAGCACCACCAACCCCGCCACCACCCCGACAAGGCCGGCCCGGCCGGCCCCGACGCGCCACCGGCGCGAACGGTCCTGCGCCTCCACCGGAGAGTGGAGGTCACGCGACTGCACAGACATGACAGATGCCTCCCAGCGCCGGGCGATGCACCACCACCCGACGAGCGAAACCGCAGTCCACCGCCGCGCGCGACGTCCTGGAAGGCACCGGCCGAGCAATCGCCGGCACCGCCGCGCGACGCCACCAGTCGCGGCCGCGGACGGCCCGACTGCCTCAGGCCTGGAGAACCGGCGACAACACCCCACCGGCAAACCTCACCGTGCCCCACACCCCGGACCCCCGCCTCTGGGCGCGGCCCCACGCGGCCGAGAGCGCCCGACTGCGCGGGTTGGAGATCGCGCGGATAGGTGGTTCGGCGTGGCGGTGTGGCGTGGCGGTGTGGGCACCAGGTGCCCGGTTCAAGGTGGATTGTCAAGGTCTACATCGGAGCAGGAAGTCACCTGTGCCTGCGGTGTCATCGTCGTTCATCGAACCGTTGTGGGCCGGTTCGAAGCCCTGCTTCCGCCCCGTCGCGTGGCCCACCCGATGGGGTGTGAGCGTCAACGCATTGCGGACCGGGTGGTGTCTGACCTCTCGCTCGCCGGACGTACCTCTCGCTCGCGGGCGACAGGCGCCACGGGTGCCCAGACCTATCCGCGCGATCTCTTAGTTGCCGCCGATGCCGGCCGGACGGTTGTCCGTGCCGCCCCCGGCGACCGGGCCGGCGTCCCCGCCGGCTCCACCCTCGTCGCCCGAGTCGCCGGTCGAGCCGCCGGCGTCGTCGCCGTCGGGGTCAACGGCCGACAGCCGGCCGTTCTTGAGTTTGTATTCGCCGCCGACGGCACGCACACCCTCGGTGTATTCGAAGTGCCACGGCTCGTACTTGCCGCCACCGCCGCGCTTGGCCCAGCTCGGATTTGCCCAGCCGAAGACCTCGCCGTTCGTATTCAGCCAGGCGTAAATCTCCCTCGACGACGTCTCGGAGGAACACAGGTCGATGGCCAGGCCCCAACCGTGCATCGACTTGCCCGGGGCGGCGGCCAGCGAGCCGCGCTTGGCCCGCACGGATGCCTGCTGGGCCGCGCTGCGATAGCTCGACACGAGGCAGACATCGCGGCCGAAGGCGACGCGGAATGCCTCGTTGAGCGAGGCCCAGGCGGAGGCGGCGGCCGGCTGCAACTCCTCGCCGTCCTCCGGCAGCTTGCACAATTCGCGCGCGGTGAGATGCCCGTTGGACGAGGTGACCTTGGTGTCTGGGTCGCAACCCGGCAACGGATCGCGAACGTCCGACCGGCTTGCGGACAGAATCCGCACGGTCTGCGGCGCGGCCACCGCCGCGGAGATCGGCGGCGCGGTCGAGCCCTGGGCGATGACCTGCAGTGTTCTCGGGCCGGTCACAACCGCGCCGTCCGCGCGCAGATCGGGGCCCGACTCATGGCTATTCGCGATCAGCGGCATCGCGATGGTCGCGACGGCCAGCGAGCCGAGGACGGCCGCGCGCGGAATCCAGCGCTGCGATCCGGGGATGTGCGGCCGGCGGCCGGGCTGGATGGTTGCCTCGACGTCGGCGGCGGCGGCGGCCATCGCCCGAGCCCTCCGGGTGGGTGCGAGGTCGCTTCGACCCGCCGTCACCCGAAGTCTCCGTGCCGTGCCACGCTTGTCCGTTCTTCCCGTTCCGAATAAGCCATTGTCCCGGGCCATTTGCCCCATGCCGGCTATCCACGCCACCACCCATGCCGGCTACGCATGCCGGACCGGAGGTGAATGAGGGACATGCCACTCAATCACGAGACAGTAACGAAGCATGCCGTACTTGCCAAGACGAGGCGCCGCACGACGACGTGACAAAGGTCACCTTCGACGGCGCTGCATGGCGTCGCGCACCTCGCCGACCAGCTCTTCGAGGATGTCCTCGAGGAACACCACACCCACCGCAGCGCCGTCGGAATCCACCCGCGCCAGGTGGGCGCCGGAGCGTTGCATGGCGCGCAAGGTGTCCTCGATCTCGTCCCCCGGCACCGCGACCGCCAACGCCCGCACCCGCCAACTCGGCACCGGCGCGCTCCGGGCCGGACCGTCGGCGTCGAGCACGTCCTTCAGGTGGAGGTAACCGACCAGATCGCCGCCGGCGTCGCGGACCGGGAACCGGCTGAAGCCGGTCCGGGCGACCAGCCGCTCGACTTCCTCGGGCGTGCACCCCTCGACCACGCCCACGAGTTGACCGGCGGGCACCATGACGTCGCCCGCGGTGCGTTCGGAGAACTCGATCGCGCCGGTGAGCAAGCCCTGGTCGTCCACCAGGACGCCCTCGGCCTGCGAGTGCTCGACGATCGACTGCACCTCATTGGCCGTGAACGCGGAGGCGACCTCGTCCCGCGGCTCGATGCCGGCCCAGCGCACGACGCCGTTCGCCAGCCAGTTCAGGCCCCCGATCACCGGGCGCAGCACCCGGCCGAGCCACACCAGGGGCGGCCCGAACCAGAGCACGGCCGACTCCGGCCCGGCCACGGCCAGATTCTTGGGCACCATCTCACCGAGCACGACGTGCAGGTAGACCACGAGCGTTAAGGCGATCAGGAAGGCGATGGGATGCGACCACGCCGCGGGGACGCCGATGGCGTGCAGCGGCGCCGCAATCAGGTGTGCGATCGCGGGTTCGGCCACCACGCCCAGCCCGGTGGAGCACACCGTCACCCCCAACTGGGCACAGGCCAGCATCAGCGAGATGTGCTCCATGGCCCACAGCACGGTGGTCGCCCGCCGGTTGCCCGCCGCCGCGAGCGGTTCGATCGCCGACCGCCGCGAGGAGATGACGGCGAATTCGGCGCCGACGAAGAACGCGTTGCCGGCCAGCAGCACGATGGCCAGCGCGATGGCCCAGCCGGTGTTCACGCGGCGCCACCCCCCGCACCGGGCAGCACCCGCACCCGCAGTCGTTCCACCCGGCGGCCCTCCATCGCGTCCACCCGCAGCGCCACGGCGACGGGACCCTCCTCGATCAGCACCTCGTCGCCCACCTCGGGCAACCGGCCGAGCCGCGCCATGACCAGACCGCCCAGGGTCTCGTACGCCCCGTCCTCGGGCACCAGCAGCCCGGCGACCTCGGCGAGTTCATCGGGTCGCAGCAGGCCGGAGACCAGCCAGGAGCCGTCCGCGCGTCGATCGGCGGGCACCCGGCCCGGATCGTGCTCGTCCGCCACCTCACCGACCAGTTCCTCGACGACGTCCTCCAGCGTCACCACGCCGGCCGTCCCGCCGTACTCGTCCACCACCAACGCCATCTGCAGCCCGAAGCCGCGCAGTTCCACCAACAGCGGGCCGAGGCGCACGGTCTCCGGCACCCGGGGCGCCGGCACCATCAGCGCGGCCGCGGGGACCTCGGCGCGGCGCTCGAACGGCACCGCGACGGCGCGGCGCAAATGCACCAGGCCGACGACGTCGTCCCGGTCCTGCCCGATCACCGGGAACCGGGAATGGCCGCTGCTGCGGGCGGCGGCCACGACATCCGCGGCGGTCGCCCCGCGGTCCAGGACGATCATCCGCATCCGATCGGTCATGACGTCGACGGCGCTGAGTTCGTCCAATTCGATCGAATTGGTCAGCAGCCGGGCGACGGCGGAATCGAGCGTTCCCTCCTGCGCCGAGCGGCGCACGAGCGCCGCCAGTTCCGACGCCGATCGTGCCCCGGACAGTTCCTCTCGCGGTTCGACGCCGACCCGGCGCAGCAGCGCGTTCGCGGAACCGTTCAGCACCGAGATCAGGGGGCGGAACAGGCGCGTGAAGTAGCGCTGGAGCGGCACCACCTGCCGGGCGACCGCGTACGGGCTCGCCAGGGCGAAGTTCTTCGGGATCAGCTCGCCGAGGAGCATCGACACCGCGTTCACCAGGATCAGCGCGACGGTCGCCGCCAGGATGGCGGCGGCCGCCGGGGCGAGCGCGGAGTCGCCCCACCAGCCTTCGAGCATCGCGGCGAGGGCGGGCTGGGTGGTGTAGCCGAGCAAGATCGTCGTCGTGGTAATGCCCACCTGGGCCGAGGACAGCTCGGTGGACAGATTCCGCAGCGCCGCCCGGACCTTCGCATCGCGCCGATCCCCCGGCTCGGCCGCGTCCTCGCCGTCGTCCCGGCCGACGATCGCCGGGTCGAGGGCGACCAGCGAGAATTCCGCCGCCACGAAGACGGCGGTTCCGACGGTCAACAGGAGCCCGAGGGCGACCAGCGCCCACTCGGTCAGCACGGCTTGTTCCACCACTCTCGCAGGACTGCGGTCATCGTGCCGTCGATCGTATCGGGCACGCGGCCTGCCGGGCCGCGCAAGCCATGCTTCGCACCGTCGTGAGCGCCGAAGATGCCCAAATCACACCGAGCGCCCGGGAGTTGTGCCAGGCTGTGGTCATGGTTGCGAGCACATCGCCGGTCGGTGCCGGGTCCGGTTCCGGCGGCACGGCGCGCCAATCGAACGCCACAATTCTCGTCGTCGAGGACGAACCCGCGATCGCCACGGCGATCGCGCAACGTCTGACCGCCGAGGGCTGGCGGGTGGAGGTCGCCCGCGACGGATTGTCCGGCGTGGAGGCCGCGAGTCGGCTGCGCCCGGACGCCGTGGTGCTGGACGTGATGCTCCCCGGGATCGATGGGCTCGAGGTGACCCGCCGGATCCAGGCGGACACCCCGATCCCGATTCTCATGCTGACCGCCCGCGACGACGAGACGGACGTCCTGGTCGGCCTCGGCGTCGGCGCGGACGACTACATGACCAAGCCGTTCTCGATGCGCGAGTTGGTCGCCCGGCTCAAGGCGCTGCTGCGGCGGGTGGACCGCGCCGCCCAGGTCGCCACGCCGGTGGCGGCCGACCCACCGATCACGGTCGGCGACGTCACGATCGACCGCGCCCAGCGCCGCGTCCACCGGGCGGGCGACGAGGTCCACCTCACGCCCACCGAATTCGAGTTGCTCGTCATGCTGGCCGGTTCGCCGAAGACGGTGCTCACCCGCGAGCGCCTGCTCGCCGAGGTCTGGGACTGGGCGGACGCGAGCGGCACCCGGACGGTCGACTCGCACATCAAGGCGCTGCGGCGCAAGCTCGGCTCGGACCTCATCCGGACCGTGCACGGCGTCGGTTACGCGTTCGAGCCGCCCGCGTCGTGACGGATCGGCCGTGACCGCCAACGACGGGCCGGGCCTACCGACGAGCGCGGACCCGCCGGGCCCGAGCCGAACCCGCCGCCCGCGGTGGCCGGACTTCCGGCCACTGGATTCGTTCCGCTCGCTGAAGATCAAGCTGGGCGTGCTGGTCGCCGCGACGGTGACCCTGGCCGTGATCATCACCTGGGTCGGCCTGCAGAACGAACTCGGGCCCCGGCGGACCTTCCCGCTCGCCCTGGTCCTGTCGCTGTTCCTCACCCAGGTCCTCGCCCGCGGCATGACCTCGCCGCTGCGCGAGATCACCGCCGCGGTCCGCTCGATGGCCGACGGCGATTACTCCCGCCGGGTGCGAGCCACCAGTCGGGACGAGGTGGGCCAGTTGGCGATGGCCTTCAACGTCATGGCGGCCGACCTCGGCTCGGCCGACCAGACCCGCCGCGACCTGATCGCCAACGTCTCCCACGAACTGCGTACCCCCGTGGCGGCGCTGCAGGCGCAACTGGAGAACATCGTCGACGGCGTCAGCGAACCGACCACCGCCACGATGGAGTCCGCGCTCGCGCAGACCGAGCGGCTGTCCCGGCTGATCGCGTACCTGCTGGATCTGAGCCGGATCGAGGCGGGCGCCTCGGCCCTGACCATCACCGAGCTGCCGGTCGGCGACTTCCTGGAGGAGGTGGCCGACAGCCTGTCGATGATGGAAGCCGACAAGGCACTGCATTATGTGGTCGATGTCACGCCGGCGGACCTCACCTTGCAGGGCGACCGCGAACGGCTGAATCAGGTGGTGACGAACCTGTTGCAGAATGCCATCCGGCACTCCCCCGCCTTCGGCGAGATCCGGCTCGAGGCCTACCCGGGCGCGGACGACACGGTCGTCATCGACGTCGTCGACGAGGGCCCGGGGATCGCCCCGGAGGATCGCGAGCGGATCTTCGCCCGATTTGCCCGGGGCGGCGGCGCCCATTCCCAGCCGAGCGGCACGACGGGCGGAACCGGGATCGGCCTGTCGATCGTGCGGTGGGCGGTCGAGTTGCACGGCGGTCAGGTCCAGGTCGCGGACTCCGAGCACGGGGCGGTGATGCGGGTGACCCTGCCGGCCCACGCCGTCCAGCCGGACTTGCCGGAGACCCGTGCGGGTCGTGCCACACTGGACCCCACCGCAGATGGCGGGGACCAGTACTGACGGAGGCGCGGATGAGCGACGAGGGTGTCGTCGCGGTCGACCACCTGACCAAAGACTTCGGGCCCGTTCGGGCGGTGGACGACCTGAGCTTCACGGTCCGGCCGGGCCGAGTCACCGGCTTCCTCGGCCCCAACGGGGCGGGCAAGACCACTACCTTGCGCACGCTGCTGGGTCTCGTCCGCCCGACGTCGGGCAGCACCACCATCGGCGGGGTGCCCTACCAGCGGATCGCCCGGCCCACTCGCGTGGTCGGTGCCGCGCTGGAGGCGGCCAGCTTCCACCCCGGCCGCTCGGCCCGCGACCACCTGCGTACCTACGCGCCCCTGGCCGGCGCCTCGGACGCCCGGTGCGACGAGGTGCTCGCCCTGGTCGGGCTGACCGACGCCGCGAACCGCCGGGTCGGCGGATTCTCAATGGGCATGCGCCAGCGCCTCGCGCTGGCGACCACCATGCTGGGCAACCCGCGGGTGCTGCTGCTCGACGAACCCGCGAACGGTCTCGACCCCGAGGGGATCGCGTGGATGCGCGGCTTCCTGCGGCACCTGGCCGGCGAGGGGCGGACGGTGCTGATCTCCAGCCACCTGCTCTCCGAGGTCCAGCAATCCGTGGACGACGTCGTGATCATCGCCCGCGGCCGGCTCGCCCACGCCTCCTCGATGGCCGAGTTGGCCGCGCTGCAGGTGCCGACCGTCCTGGTCACCTCGCCCGACGGCGCCCGGCTGGATGCGCTGGTGGCCGAACGCGGCTGGACGCCGGCGGCCCCCACCGCCGGCAACGGTATCGCTGCGGGCGTGGCGCCGGGGGTCGGCCCGGCCGGCCGTGCCGTGCTGCTTCGGGACGTTACCGCGGCGCAGGTCGGCGCCGCGGCCTTCGCCGCGGGCCTCGAACTGCACGAGCTGGCCACCCGCGCCGTCGAGCTCGAGGACATCTTCCTGCGCCTGGTCGAGGCGGCGACGGCGCCGCCGCCCGAAGCCGTGCCGCCCGGACCGGTGCCGCCCCCAGGCCACCATCCCGGCTCCGGCGAAGGGAGCGCCGCCTGATGCGCGCGACGCTGGTCTCCGAGTACCGCAAGCTGGTCACCACCCGCTCGTGGTGGCTCCTGTTGCTCCTGATGTCCGCATATATGGGCTTCACGGCCGCCGTGATCGGATTCACCGTCACCCAGACGGCGTCGTTGGGCGAGATCGACGGCGCCGCGAACCCGTTCCCCGCCACGGCCGGGACCGCGATCGCCGTCTACACGATCGCGGTGTCCGCGGGCTACGTCTTCCCGGTCCTCGTGGGTGCGATGTCCGTCACGAGTGAGTTTCGACACAAGACCATCACGCCCACCTTCCTGGGCGAGCCGAATCGGGACCGCGTGCTGTCCGCGAAGATGCTGGCCGCCGTACCGGTCGGCCTGCTGTACGGCCTCGCCGGGACGCTCGCCGGGCTGGTGGCCGGCGCGGGTGCCCTCGCGGTCTTCGGCCACGACACCTTCCTCGGCGACGCCGACGTGCAGACCGCCCTGGCTCGTTCCGTCCTCGCGCTGACCATCTGGACCGTGGTGGGCGTCGCGCTCGGCGCCGCCATTCCGCACCAGGTGGTGGTGATCGTGATCGTCCTGGCCTTCACCCAGTTCGTGGAGCCGCTGCTGCGCGGCCTGCTTACCGCGGTCGCCGACGGGCGGTTCGCCGACGTCGCCCGCTTCATGCCGGGTGCCGCCGGCGAGGCGATCACCGGCCGAAGCTTCTATTCCGCAGCGGGCCTCGGCGACCTGTTGCCCTGGTGGCAGGGCCTGCTCGTGCTGTTGGCCTACGCCGTCGTCTTGGCCGGGATCGGCCGGGTGACGACGTTCCGCCGGGACATCACGTAACCCGGCCGGCCCTACGGGATGCAGGCGACGTGACATAAGCTGGACAGGTTGCGAAGACCACGCTGCAGGGGCGTGGCCGCGAGACCTGGAAGTGGGCGATCCTGCCGTGTCCCGGAAGGCTGTATCAGAGTCGATCAGCGCCGTCGGCTCCTTCTTCGGAGCCAACGAATGGCTTGTGGACGAGCTGTACCAGCAATACCTCAAGGACCGCAACGCGGTCGATCCCGCCTGGTGGGACTTCTTCGAGGACTACCGGGCCGAGCAGCGCTCGGGCCCGGCCCCGATGACCCCGACCACGCCCGCCCCGCGGGCGCCGGCGGATGAGGCGGCGCCCCGGCCGGTCATCATCGACGGCGATGTCGGCCAGGCGCCGGTCGCCGAGGCCCAGCCGGCCACGGCGCCCTATGCACAGGTGACCCCCCGCATGGTCGACGGTCACGCCGAGCGCGACGGCGAAGGGGTCATCACCCTGCGCGGCCCGGCGGCCCGCGTCGTCACCAACATGGAGGCCAGCCTCACGCTCCCGACAGCGACGTCGGTGCGGGACGTGCCGGCCAAGCTGCTCGTGGACAACCGACTGGAGATCAACCACCAGCTCGCCCGCGGGCGCGGCGGCAAGGTCTCCTTCACCCACCTGATCGGCTTTGCGCTGGTCGAGGCGCTGGCGGACGTGCCGGCGATGAACAGCCGATTCGAACTGGTGGACGGCAAGCCGGCCATCGTTCAGCCGGGTCACGTGAACCTCGGCCTCGCCATCGACTTGGCCAAGCCCGACGGCAGCCGCCAGCTCCTCGTGCCCTGCATCAAGCGGGCGGAGACGATGGACTTCGCCCAGTTCTGGGCCGCCTATGAGGAACTGCTGCACCGGGCGCGGACCGGCAAGCTCACCGTCGACGACTTCGCCGGCACGACGATTACCCTGACCAACCCGGGCGGGATCGGCACCGTGCACTCGGTCCCCCGCCTGATGCCCGGCCAGGGCGCGATCATCGGCGTCGGCGCGATGGACTACCCGGCCGAGTACGCCGGGTCCTCGCTCGAACGACTCGCCCGGCTCGGCATCTCGAAGATCATGACGGTGACCTCGACCTACGACCACCGGATCATTCAGGGCGCCCAGTCCGGCGAGTACCTGCGCATGCTCGCCCGCAAGCTGCTCGGCGAGGACGGCTTCTACGACCGGGTCTTCGCCGCCCTGCGGATCCCCTACGAGCCGATCCGCTGGCTGCGGGACAACACCTCGGACGACGAGGTCGAGGCGAACAAGCCGGCGATGATCGCCGAGCTGATCCACTCCTACCGCTCGCGTGGGCACCTGATGGCGGACACCGACCCACTCGCCTACCGCCAGCGCAAGCACCCGGACCTCGACCTGCACACCCACGGACTGACCCTGTGGGACATGGATCGGACGTTCGCCACCGGCGGCTTCGGCGGGCGGGCCAACTGGTCGCTGCGGGACATCGTCGGCCTGTTGCGGGACTCCTACTGCCGCACGGTCGGCGCGGAATACATGCACCTGGCCGACCGGACCCAGCGGCGCTGGGTGCAGCAGCGGCTGGAGACCCCGTGGACGCGCACCCCCCGCGAGGAGCAACTGCGCATCCTCTACCGGCTGAACTCGGCCGAGGCGTTCGAGACCTTCCTGCAGACGAAGTACGTCGGGCAGAAGCGGTTCTCGCTGGAGGGCGCCGAGTCCGTCATTCCCATCCTGGACGCGCTGCTGTCCCGGGCCGCCGAGGCCGGCCTGGACGAGGTCGCCATCGGCATGGCCCACCGTGGCCGGCTGAACGTGCTCGCCAACATCGCCGGCAAGAAGTACGCCCAGATCTTCGCCGAGTTCGAGGGCAACCTCGACCCCAGGAGCGTGCAGGGCTCCGGCGACGTGAAGTACCACCTGGGCACCGAGGGTTTGTTCCGCGCCGAGTCCGGCGCGACGACCAGGGTCTACCTGGCGGCGAACCCCTCCCACCTCGACGCCGTCGACCCGGTGCTGGAGGGGATCGTGCGGGCCAAGCAGGACCGCATCGACCTGGGCGGCGACGGGTTCTCCGTGCTGCCGCTGTTGATCCACGGCGACGCTGCCTTCGCCGGGCAGGGCGTGGTGCCCGAGGTGCTGAACCTCGCCGAGCTGCGGGGCTACCGCACCGGCGGAACGATCCACGTCATCATCAACAACCAGGTCGGCTTCACCACCGGCTCGGCGGCCTCCCGTTCGACGACGTACGCCACCGACGTCGCGAAGGGCTTCCAGGTGCCGATCTTCCACGTCAACGGGGACGACCCGGAGGCGTGCGTGCGGGTGGCCCAACTCGCCTTCGAGTTCCGTGAGCAGTTCGACCGGGACGTGATCATCGACATGATCTGCTACCGGCGCCGGGGGCACAACGAGGGCGACGACCCGTCGATGACCCAGCCGCTGATGTACAACCTGATCGAGGCGAAGCGGTCGGTCCGCAAGATCTACACCGAGTCGCTGGTCTCCCGCGGCGACATCACCATCGACGAGGCCGAGCAGGTGCTGCAGGACTACCAGGCCCAGCTCGAACGCGTCTTCACCGAGACCAAGGGTGGCCCGCCGCCCGCGGACGAGGCGGCTGGGCCCGGCGACGGCGCCACGCCGGCCGCGGGGACCGAGGCGGGCCCGGGCGTCGAACCGGCCGCGGGTGCCGAGCCGGGGGCCGACGTCGACGCGGCCGCCGGTGCAGCCGCCGAGCGGGCCGCCCGCGCCGGCCTGGAGCGGCCGAGCGCACAGCGGGAGGACGCCGGGACGATGGTGGGCTGGCGCACCGCGGTGCACCCCTCGGTCCTGGCCCGGATCGGCGCGGTCCACATCAGCCCGCCGGAGGGCTTCACCATTCATCCCAAGCTGGAGCAGCTCGTCGCCCGGCGCAACGAGATGGCCACGGCCGGCAACATCGACTGGGGCTACGGGGAACTGCTGGCCTTCGGGTCCCTGCTCCTGGAGGGCACGCCGGTGCGGCTGGCGGGGCAGGACTCGCGCCGCGGCACCTTCGTCCAGCGGCACGCCGTCTTCCACGACCGGCGCACCGGCGCGGAGTGGACGCCGCTGATGTTCCTGGCCGAGGACCAAGCGAAGTTCTGGGTGTACGACTCCTCGCTGTCGGAGTACGCCGCCCTCGGCTTCGAGTACGGCTACTCGGTCGAACGCCCCGACGCCCTGGTGCTGTGGGAGGCGCAGTTCGGCGACTTCGTCAATGGCGCCCAGACCGTGATCGACGAGTTCATCTCCTCCGCGCAGCAGAAGTGGGCGCAGGAGTCGTCCCTGGTCATGCTGCTGCCGCACGGCTACGAGGGCCAGGGACCGGACCACTCCTCCGGGCGGATCGAGCGGTTCCTCCAGCTCGCGGGCGAGGACAACATGACCGTCGCCCAGCCGTCGACGCCGGCGTCGTACTTCCACCTGTTGCGGCGCCAGGCGTACGCGCGCCCCCGGCGCCCGCTCGTGGTGTTCACGCCCAAGCAACTGTTGCGGCTCAAGGCGGCGGCGTCGGCGGTCGAGGACTTCACCGAGGGCACCTTCCGGCCCGTCATCGGCGACCCGGCGGTCGAACCCAGCGCGGTGCGGCGGGTCCTGCTGTGCACGGGCCGGGTGTACTACGACCTGCTCGCCGAGCGGACCAAGCGCAAGGCCGAGGACGTCGCGATCCTGCGCCTGGAGCAGCTCTACCCGCTGGACCTCGACGCTCTTCGGTTCGAACTCGCCCGCTACCCGGGGGCACCGACCGTGTGGGTCCAGGACGAGCCCGAGAACCAGGGCGCGTGGTCCTTCCTGAAGGTGAACCTGCCCGACGCGCTGACGCCGCACCGGGTGGTCGCCCGGCCCGGCTCGGCGTCGACGGCCGCGGGCACCGCGAAGAAGCACGCCGCCGAGCAGGTCACCCTGGTCCAGGAGGCCTTCGGGGACTGAGCCGACCGGCGGCGCCGCTGGTAGCCCGGCGGCGCCGCCGGGCTACCAGCGGTCGTGCACGGCGGCACGGATCTCGGCGTCGTAGATCTCGCGGATGCCCGAGCTGAAGAGCGGGCCGAGGACCGCAGCCGAGCCGGCGGCCGCGTTCGCCCGGGCCTGCGTCACGTTGCGCGCGCCCGGGATCACCGCGGTGACGCCCGGCTGCTGCCACACCCAGGCGAGCGCCGCCTGCGCCGCGGTCAGCCCCGGGGCCGTCGCCGCCACGAGATTCGCGAACTCCCGGGCCGCCCGGACGCCCGTCTCGAACGGAACCCCGCTGAAGGTCTCGCCGACGTCGAAGGACTCGCCGTGCCGGTTGAAAGTGCGGTGGTCGTCGGCGGCGAACGTGGTCCGGGTGGTGTACCGGCCCGAGAGCAGGCCGGAGGCGAGCGGCACCCGGGCGAGGATGCCCACCCCCGCCGCCGACGCCGCCGGCAGCACCTCATCCAGCGGCTTGAGCCGGAAGGCGTTGAGGATGATCTGGACGCTCGCCACGCCCGGCCGCTCGATCGCGGTCAGCGCCTCGGCGCACGTCTCGACGCTGACCCCGTAGGCGGCGACGGCGCCCTCGGCGACCAGGGTGTCGAGCGCGTCGAACACTTCGTCGCTCGAGTACACCGGCGTGGGCGGGCAGTGCAGTTGAACCAGGTCGAGCCGCTCGGTGCGCAGGTTCCGCCGCGAGCGGTCGGTCCACTGCCGGAAGTTCGCGAGCGTGTAGTTCTCCGGCACCTGGTCCACCCGCCGGCCCATCTTGGTGGCGACGGTCACGCGGACGCCGGGATTGTCCTCGAGGAAGCCCGCGATCATCGTCTCGCTGCGGCCGTCGCCGTAGACGTCGGCGGTGTCGAAGAGCGTGACGCCGGCCTCGACGGAGGCCGTCAGCACCGCCCGCGCGTCCGCCTCACTCACGTCGCCCCAGTCGGCGCCGAGTTGCCAGGTCCCGAGTCCCACCACGGAGACCAACCGTCCAGTGCGGCCGAGCACTCGCTGATCCATCGCACCTCCTTCGGTATGCCTGCGTGCGGACCGCATCCCCTGCGCCGGGCGTCCGCCCGGAGTGCCGCACCGACGCCGCACGCACCGATGGCACGCGAGCGCTTAGCCAGTACCGTATGACAGCGTGAGCACAACTGACCCCTCCGGCGCGCAGGTCGACCTCCGGTTCGGTGACCAGACCGTGACCATCACGGAGGTCGGGGCGAACATCCGGGCGTACTCGGTGGCCGGTCGGCCGGTCTTTGTGCCCTTCGCGCGCGACGAGGTCGCGCCCGTCTTCAACGGCGCTGTCCTGCTGCCCTGGCCGAACCGGCTGCGGGACGGCCGCTACGACGTCGATGGCGTGACCTACCAGGTGCCGATCACGGAACCCGCTCGGGGCACCGCGCTGCACGGCCTGGCGAGCTGGCACCGGTGGCCGATCGTGACCGTCGACGCCGCGCGCGCCGTCCTGGAACTCCACCTTCCGCCGAGCCCTGGCTACCCCTTCGATTTGGTCAGCCGGGTGACGTACGCGCTGGCCGACGACGGCCTGACCGTGCAGGCGACGACGACCAACGTCGGTCCCCGACCGGCGCCGTACGGCATCGGCTTCCACCCCTGGCTGTCGCCGGGCGACGCGCCCCTGGACGAGTGCACCCTTCAGCTCGACGCCGCCACTCGGGTCACCACCGACGAACGCCTCCTGCCGACCGGCACCGAACCCGCCGCCGGCGGGTTCGATCTCCGCGCCCCGCGCCCGCTGACCGACGCGGACCTCGACGACGCGTACGTGGACGTCGTGCGGGACGACGTCGGCCGGTCCTGGGCGCGGCTGGCCGCACCCGACGGGCACACGGCGGCGGTGTGGCTGGATGAGTCGATGGACGTGTGGCAGGTCTGCACCGGCAACCACATCGAACCGGCGGCTCTGCGCCGAACCGGCGTTGCCGCCGAACCGATGAGTTGCGTCGCGGACGCCCTGCGGACCGGCGACCGCCTCGTGCGTCTTGCCCCGGGCGGAACCCACACCGTGCGCTGGGGCGCGTGCCTGTTCTGAGCGATTCCGGCCGACCCGCCCGGACCGCCTGACCCGAAGCGCCCGGGGTAGGGGGAAGAATGGGGCCGTGCGCGACGCGAGCGAGGTGCGGATCTGCGTCGTCGGCGACGAGCTGGCGGCGGGCGTCGGCGACGCCCGGGCCCTGGGCTGGGTGGGGCGGGTGGTCGCCCGGACTCGCTTCCCCGTCCTCGCCGGAGTTTTCACCTTGGCCAACCCGCGGGAGACGACGACGGCGCTGGGGGCCCGCTGGGAGGCCGAGGCGGGCCGCCGGTTCGCGACGGACCCGAGCGTCGACAATCGGCTCGTCGTAGCCCTCGGCCGCGCCGACCCGCCGTCCGGACTGTCGATGGCCCGGTCCCGGCTGAACCTGGCCAACATCCTTGACGTTGCCGAGCAGCGCCGGATCCCGACGTTCGTCGTCGGTCCCCCGCCCGGGCGTCCGCAGGACGCAGGCCGGCTGGCCGAGCTCTCGTCCGCGTTCGCCGACGTCGCGGGCCGGCGCCGGGTGCCGTACGTCGAGACGTTCAGCCCGCTCGTCGGGCACGAGCAGTGGCTGGCCGACCTGGCGACGTCCGGCAACGATCTGCCGGGGCAGGCCGGCTACGGGCTGATGGCCTGGCTGGTCCTGCACACGGGCTGGCACGCATGGCTCGGCCTGCCCGACGACCAGCAGTAGCCGCGGGGCAGGCCGAGGAACCGGAGCGCCGGATCGGGTCGGGCCCGGGTCGGGCCGAGTGGATCAGGCCCGGATCACGGTGAGGTCGCCGGAGACCGTGTTCGTGGAGACGTAGGCGCCGGGCGTGCCGGGCGATTCGGTGTGGACCACCGACGTGGTGTTCGAGCCACCGGTCAGCGGCTGTCCGTCCAAGCTGACCTCACCGGTGATCGACCGGGCCCGAACGCTCACCGGCCGGCCGGCCGCGAGCCGCACGACGACGTCGCCGGACACGGTGCGAACATCCACCATCGGCGTGCTGGAGCCGGCGCCCAGGGCGACGTTGCCGGACCCCGTTGTGACGGAGACGCGGCCGAGGATGCCGGTGGCGTCCAGGTCGCCCGACGTTGTGACAACCCGCAGGTCGCCCGTGTGCTCCGTGATGGCGACGTTGCCCGCCGCAGTCTTGACGTCCAACGCCCCCGTCACGCCGTGCGCATTGACGGAGCCACGCGCGCTGGCGATGCCGACCGGGCTGTTCACGCCGGTGACCTTGGTGGCGGCACTCGCCGTCCGGACGGTGACCGGCGTCGCGACGCCGACCACGACCTGGACCGTGACCCGATCCCGTTCGGCGAGGGCTCGGACGCGATCGACCAAGCCCTCCACGCCGCGGAAGTCGTAGCCGACTCGCAGTTCGTCGTTCTTATGGGTGATGGTCAGCGGGCGGCCGACGAGCGAGGTCACGCGGACCTCCGCGCCGGTGGAGCGCCCGGGGTCGCCGATGATCTCGATCGAGCCGTCGTTCAGTTGGGCGACGACGCGCACGACGCCGTCCATGGCCAGGTCCTGCGGGGTGGTGATGACCCAGGTCTCAGTCTTCATGCTGCACTCCTTTAGTCGGTAGCGGTCGGTACTTCGGTCTTGTAGGGGTCTTGATCGGTAGGTCCGGTCCCAAGTCGGTCGTTGGTTTCCGCTCAGTTGTGCCCGCTGCGAAGCGTGGCGGTCACCGCGGCCTTGGCACTGTCCAGAACGGTGCGCAGGGTCTGGACGGTGAGCGGGCCGACGGCCTGCGCGGCGTCGGCCCGGCGCAACTCCGCCCGGACGTCGTCCCGGAAGCGCTGCACCAGCGCCTCGGCCTCCATGCGCCAGGCGTAGGACTCGCGCCGCACGGCCGGATCCGCCTCCTCCGGCTGCGGCCGCGCCCGCGCGGACTGGGCCGCGGCGGCGAGTTCGGCGCGGACCGCGCTGACCGTGCCCTGAACCCCCGCGCGCAGGTCCTGCGCCCGGCGGCGGATGGTCTCGGCGAGGCCGGTCTCCAGCGCATGCAGGTCGGCCTGGCGGGCGGCGAGTTCGGCTCGGCCCGCGGGGGTGAGTTCGTAGGTCGCCTTGCGGCCACTGTCGCTGCGCCGCACGAGCCCCTCGTCCTCCAACCGGGCCAGCCTCGGGTAGATCGTGCCGGCGCTGGGACGGTAGGTGCCGCCGAACCGCTGGGAGAGCTCGGTGATGATCTCGTAGCCGTGCTTGGGACCGGCGTCGAGCAGCGCGAGGATGTACAGCCGCAATTCGCCGTATGCGAAGACCGGCATCACAGACCGCCTTCCATCCGGAGTTCGTCGATCGGCGCGTCGGCGAAGGGCGCATCCGGGACCGGCGCGTCGGCGATCGGCGCGTCCGGGAAGCCGTACTCGGCGTCGCCGCGCAGGACCGTGATGTTGCCGGAGACCGCCGACAGGCGCAGCGAACGGCCCTCGGCCCCGGACTGGGCCGGTCGTTTCAGGGCGGACCCGGCCGTCGAACGGTACTCGGTGCCGTCAACCAGCAGCCGACCGCTGACACACCGCACCGCGTAGTCCAGCGCCGCCGGGTCCGGGACCCGCAGCAGCACGCTGCCGGAGACCGTGTTGATCGCGGTCGATTCCGGCGTCGTGCGCGAGTCCGCGGTGATGTCGCCGGAGACCGAATCGAAGCGCAGCGCGCCCAGCGCGCCGGTAGCGGTGAGTTCGCCGGAGACGGAGTCCATGGTCACGTCGCCGTCGTGCTCGCTGAGCGTGACGTCCCCGGAGACCGTGTCGACCCGCGCGGTGCCTGACGTATGGGTGGTGACGATCGAGCCGTAGACGGTCGCGGCCCGCACCCCGGACCGCACGCCGGCGACCAGCGCGTCGCCGCGGACCGTGCGGACCCGCACATGCGCGTTCGGCGGCACGGCGATCTGGACGTCGGCCCGGTCGAGGCCGGAGTAGCTCCGGAACCGTTCGACGAAGCCCTTCCATCCGGAGTCGACCGCACCGGCCGATACCCGCAGGGTGCCCCCTTCGAGCCGAACCTCGAGCGGGCGGCCCTCCACCGCGTGGACTTCGACCCGCGCGTCCGTCCGCGCGGGATTGTCGTGCGCGACGACGTCGATCCGACCGGTCAAAATAGTCGCGTCCACGGCGGTGACGCCGTCGACGTCGATCGTCTGCGGACCGCTCACGGTCCAGGTATCGCTCGTCATCCGGACTCCTCGCTCTCACTCGCCGCCGTGTGGGCAGGTACCACCGGCGCCCGCGACGCGATATATCGCATCTGCAAACACGATATATCGCGTCGGCGAGAACGGCAAGGCCCGGGGTGTGCGACCATGGACGCCGGAATCGGACCGCGGGTCCGGCCCGCAATCGCTCGGTACCCCGAGCCGTCCGTCCCCCGAAGGAGACCAGCATGAGCAAGCGTGGGCGCAAGCGCCGCAGCCGCAAGGGCAACGCCGCGAACCACGGCAAGCGGCCCAACGCCTGAGGTCACGGCGTCGAACGAACGAAGCGCACCGGATTCGGGCCGGATCTTCAGCCGAATCGGGTGCGCTTCGTTCGTTCAGTGCGGGACCCGTTCAGTGCGGGACCCGTTCAATGCGGGACCCGTCAGCCCAGTTCGAGGCTCGTCGGGGTCAGCCCAGTTCGAGGCTCGTCGCGCGCAGCGTCGTCTGCCCGGCGACCGAGCGCCAACCGCTCACCTGCGCCTGGATGCGCGCGCGCAGGTGGGCCGGCGCCTGCTCGTGACAGGACCGCCGCACGAGGCGCTTGACCATCTCCTCAAGGCTGAGTTCCGCCAGGCAGGGCGAGCAGTGCGCGAGGTGCGCTCGCATCCGAGCCTCGTCGGCGGGGGTCATCTCCGAGTCGAGGAACTCGTAGAGGTGGCCCAGGGTGTGCGCGCAGTCCGACTCCCCCACCACGTCGTGCGGGATGGGCGCCGGGGCGTCGCCGGGAACGGGTCCGCTCACGAGTCACCTCCGGTGGACGAGGCCGCGACCAGCCCGCGCCGGCCGGCGTACCCGGCCAGCAGATCGCGCAGTTGGCGCCGGCCGCGGTGCAACCGAGACATCACCGTCCCGATCGGCGTGCCCATGATCTCCGCGATTTCCTTGTACGGGAAACCCTCGACGTCGGCGTAATACACGACCATGCGCCGGTCCTCGGGCAGTTGCGCGAGCGCCCGCTTGACGTCGGAGTCGGGGAGGCGGTCGAGCGCCTCGGCCTCGGCCGACCGCAAGCCTTGCGAGGTGTGCGAGGCGGCCCGGGCGATCTGCCAGTCCTCGACCTCGTCCGACGCCGATTGTTGCGGCTCGCGCAGCTTCTTGCGGTAGTTGTTGATGAAGGTATTCGTGAGGATCCGGTACAGCCAGGCCTTGAGGTTCGTGTCGGGGCGGTACTGATGGAAGGCCGCGAACGCCTTGGTGAACGTCTCCTGGACCAGGTCCTCGGCGTCGGTCGGATTCCGCGTCATCCGCAAGGCGGCCGAGTACAACTGGTCGAGGTACTGCAGGGCGTCCGCCTCGAACCGGGCAGCCCGATCCGCCGCGTCCTCGCTCTGCGGGGCGCGGTGCGTGGATTCGGCCGCTGCCCCCTCGGCCGGCAGCGGACCGTCGGCCGGGGCGGGTCCGGCGCCGGGCCGCGTGCCCTCGACGGGCGTGGCGCCCACGGGCGTGGCGCCGGCGAGCGGTCTGTGTTGCGTCATCGCCAATGAGCCTAGCCCTCCGGCGGGTTCCTTGTGCGACGCCGCCTGGCAAGCGCGGCGCCAGTGCTCCGGGTCGGCCGGGCCGGCGATGGCCGGCCGGCACACGTCGTGTACCGTCCTCACGCCGGTATCAACCTGAGGATGCCGATCGGCATTCCCGACGCCGGGCGCCGTCGGGCGCATCATGCGCGGCGGCCGGCCGCGCAACGTGTGACCGAACCGACTCGTCGATACCGTGGCGCGATGACGACCGGTGCCCCGACCTCACGGTTTCGGACCCTCCTGCAGGAGCAGATCAGGCACGAGTTCGACGCCCACCAGCAGTACATCGCCATCGCCGTCTGGTTCGACGCCCACGACCTGCCCCGGCTGGCGGCCCACTACTACCGCCAGGCGCTCGAAGAGCGCAATCACGCCATGATGATCGTCCAATACCACCTCGACCGGAATCTCCCGGTCACGATCCCCGGCACCGCGACGGTGCGCAATGACTTCGCCGACGTCGTCGAGCCTCTGCGGCTCGCGCTGGACCAGGAGAAGCAGGTGACCGACCAGATCGAGGCGATCTTCCGCGCGGCGCGCGAGGAGGGCGACGCGCTGGGCGAGCAATTCCTGCTGTGGTTCCTCGAGGAGCAGGTGGAGGAGGTCGCCGCGGCGACCACCCTCCTCACGGTGGCCAAGCGGGCCGGCGACAACCTCTTCGACCTCGAGAATTATGTGGCGCGGGAGGCGATCGGCAACGGCGGGGAATCCGATCACGCCCCCGCCGCCGCGGGCGGCGCGCTATGAACGGAATCGACGCGACGCGCCCGGGTAGTGTGATTCCGCGGCGATAGTGGGAAAATCTCCTCACCCGGCTCTGCCGCCTACGTGCACCTGGAGGACATATGCTGCTGCGTCGCATCGCCCGACCGATGCTGGCCGGCTGGTTCGTCTACGACGGAATCCAGGCCGCGCTGAAACCCGCCGAACACGCGCAGGCCGCGCGCCGCGGCGTCGAACTCGTCACCGAGCAGGCCGGCATCGAGGCGCCGCTCAGCGAGAACCAGGTCACCCAGATCGTCCGGGTCCACGGCGCGGCCACCGCTCTGGCCGGCCTGTGCCTGGCCGTCGGCAAGGCGCCCCGCACGGCCGCGTTCACCCTCGCCGCGCTGCGGGTGCCGCTCGCCATCGTGGACCAGCCCTTCACCGCGGACGACGCCGCCCGGTCCGAGCGGGCGTCCCGGTTCGTCACGGACATCGGCGCCATCGGCGCCGCGCTGATTGCGGGCGCGGACCTGGAGGGTAGGCCCGGGCTGCACTGGCGGCTCGACCAATTCCGGGCGCGCCGGGTGCGGTCCGGCCGCGCGGTCGCCAGTGCGGCGGGCGAAGCGGTGACCGACGCCGCCGGTCGAGCCGGCCGGCGGGCCCGGCGGGCGAGCGAACGCGCCCGGCGCGACGCCGAGCGGGC
>JAVBMU010000011.1:0-3220 GCA_031552185.1 Cellulomonadaceae bacterium
TGGCCTGGCCGCTGCCGCCGGCGGCGCCGCCGCCGCCGGCCGCCACGATCAGGACGCCGCCGGGGCTGCTGAGCGTGGTCGCGCCGCCCCCGCCGCCGCCGGCGTTCGAGGTCGCGTTCCGGGTGCCCCCGGCAGCGCCGCCGCCGAACCCGCCGGTGCCGACGGTGGCCCCCGAGCCATTACCGCCGGCCGCGCCGACGGAGATGCTGAGCGGGTCGCCCGGGGTGACCTGGACTCCGCCGGAGACCTGGGCGCCGCGACCGCCGGCGGTCGTCCCGGACAGGCCGCCCGCGCCCCCGGACGCCACCACGTCGAGGAAGCAGACGCCGTCGGGCACGGTGAAGGTCACCGGCGAGCCGGTGACGGAAAACGTGTCCGTCGTCGGCGCAGCCGACGCCGAACCCGGGGTGAGGGCGAGGGAGGCGACGGCGACGCCGAGGCCGAGGGCGAGGGGCGCCCCGAGGCGGGGGAGCCGGCGGGAGCGGTGAATGGTGACCTCCGTCGGTTGGATCCCGGGCGGAATCGCTGCGGAATCGCTGCTGGATCGCTGCCGGAAAGCCGTCGACGCCCACGGGCGCGCCCCCTCAGTCTCGATGCGAACACGGTCCGCGGGTGCCGGCAAGGCGGGCAGCAGGCCGCCCCACTGTTCAGTGGTCGCGACTTCGCCAATGCTGGGGCAGGAAGAGCATCCGGACTGCACCCGGTGAGGTGGGGCAATGCCAGAAATCCATCAGGGTTTGGTCGGCGTCGTCGTCGACACCACCGACATTTCTGCGGTGAGCGAGCGGAGCGATTCCTTGTTGCTGCGGGGCTACCCGGTTGAGGAACTCGCCGCCCGCGCATCCGCGGAGGAGGTCGCCTACCTGCTGTGGCACGGCGAGTTGCCGACGCCCGCCGAACTCGCCGGCCAGCACGCCGCGGAGCGAGCGCAGCGGGCGCTGCCGCCGTACCTACGCCGGGTGATCGAGGAATTGCCCACCTCGTGCCACCCGATGGACGTGTGCCGGACCGCGATCTCGACGCTCGGCGCGAATGATCCACTGGCCGAGGATTCCTCCCCGGCGGCGGAGCGGACCAAGGCGCTGCGGATCTGGGCGGCGTTGCCGGCGGTCATCGCCTTCGACCAGCGCCGACGCCGCGGCAAGGCGGCCGTGGCACCGCGGGCCGATCTGGGGTACGCGGAGAATTTCCTGTGGATGACGTTCGGTGCGGTGCCGGCGCCCGTCGTCGTGCACGCCTTCGAGGTGTCGATGATCCTGTACGCGGAGCACAGTTTCAACGCCTCCACGTTCACCGCCCGAGTGATCACCTCCACCCGCGCCGACCTGCACTCCGCGCTGACCGGCGCGGTCGGCGCGCTCAAGGGCACGTTGCACGGCGGTGCCAACGAGGCGGTGGCGCACGCCTTCGATGCGATCGGGACGGCGGCGCAGGCCGAGTCCTGGCTCGACGCCGAACTCGCGGCCGGCCGCAAGATCATGGGTTTCGGCCACCGGGTCTACCGGAACGGCGACTCCCGGGTCCCCACCATGCGCGCGGCTCTGGAGGAATTGGTGCGGCACAACGACGCCGGGCCCGCCCTGGAGTTGTACGTGGCCTTGGCGGACGCCATGGCGCGGCGCAAGGGCATTGCGCCGAACCTCGACTACCCGACCGGGCTCGCCTACCGGCTGATGGGATTCGACACCGCCACCTTCACGCCGCTGTTCGTGGCGGCGCGCTCGGTCGGGTGGGCCGCGCACGTGATCGAGCAGCGCGCCGCGAACGCGCTCATCCGCCCGTTGGCCGAGTACACCGGTCCGGCCCAGCGGTCGGTGCCGTAGCGGGCCGCCCCGCTGCGCCGCGGCCACCGGCCGGCCGCCGCGGCCACCGGCCCCGCCGCGGCCGCCCCCTCAGCCGCTCAGAAAGCCCGTCAGCTCCGCCCGGGGCACCGGCCCGTCCCGCCGGATCAAAGCGTCGATCCGGTCCATCTGCTCCCACACGTTCACCGCCATGCCCGCCTCGACCCGTCCGCCGCGGAGCCAGAACGCCACGAACTCGCCCGCGTCGACCGATCCGCTGATCGTGAGGTCGTCGTAGCCGGCGGGCCCGGCGACATTGCCGAGGTACTCCATCGAGACGTCGTACTGGTCGGTGTAGAAGTAGGGCAGTTGGTCGAACGGCGCATCCGAGCCCAGGATCGAGCGGGCGGCGTGCGGGCCTTGGTGCAGCGCGGTGGCCCAGTGCTCCACCCGGAGCGTGCGCGCGTACCGCACCGAGGGCACGCTCGCGATGTCGCCCGCGGCGAAGATGTCCGGGTTGCTGGTCCGCAGCATGCGCGAGACGAGGACGCCGCCGGTGCCGGGATCCATCGTGAGCCCGGCCGCCTCGGCCGGCCCGGTCTGCGGAACGGCGCCGATCGCCACGAGGATGCGGTCGCCCGGGATCGTCTCCCCGGTCGCCAACTCCACCGTGGCGGGGGTGCCCGGGGCGGCGTGCGGCCCGGGCGTCGTGATCGCCCGGACCTGCGCCCGGGGGCGGAGCCGAACGCCGTGGTCGGTATGTACCCGGCCGAAGAAGGCGCCGAGTTCCGGCCCCAGGACGCGTTCCAACGGGTGCGCGCCGAGGCCGATCACCGTGACCTCGACGCCGAGCGTGCGGGCCGACGCCGCGACCTCCATTCCGATCCAGCCGTCGCCGACGACGATCAGGTGCCCCGCCCCGCCGGCGCCCGCGGAATGCACGGCCCGCAGCCCGGCGGCGAGCCGGTCGGAGTCCTCCAGCGTGCGCAGGTAGTGCACCGCGGCGGCATCGGCGCCCGGCAGATCCGGCACCCGCGGCCGGGAGCCGGTGGCGAGCAGCAGCTTGTCGTAACGCAGGTCCCGGCCGTCGTGCAGCGAGACGGTGTGTCCGGCGGCATCGATGCTCGTGGCGGTCGCCCGGACCCACAGTTCGACGCCGTTGCTGAGGTACCACTGCCGGTCCAGCGGGAAGACCTCATCCAGGTCGCCGTCGCCACGCAGGTAGGTCTTCGACAGCGGCGGTCGCTCGTAGGGGAGGTGGCGTTCCTGCCCGACGATTGCGATCTCGCCGGCGAAGCCCTCCCGCCGCAGCGTCTCCGCCGCCTTGGCCGCAGTCAGCCCGGCCCCGACGACGATGACCCGGTCCGTAGCCATCCGACCTCCTCATTAGAGTCGGTTGTCCAAGGCCAGGCTGCGGCCGGCGCGCCTCGGCCGCGGGG
>JAVBMU010000046.1:0-88823 GCA_031552185.1 Cellulomonadaceae bacterium
CCCCGCCGGCCCCGGCCGACGCCCCGCCGGCCCCGGCCGAGGCCCCACCGGCCCCGGCCGGCGCCGGCGGCGGATCCGCCGTCGGCTCCGGGACGGGCGGGGGCATCCGAACCACCAGGCCCACGGCCCGGCCGGGGCTGACGGGAACACCGTGGATCATGACCGTCACGCTACCTCTCGCGCTGCCCTACGCCGTCGGTGCCGGTTCGGCGTCGGGACCCGTGCCCGCGCCGGCCTGGGGCCGGGCGATGGCCGCGGCCCCGTCGGCGCCGAACGGTGCGGCGGCCAGGCGGGCGTCGGCGTCGGCGCGCCCGGCCGCCCGGCCGGCCACAACGGCATCGGCGCGCCCGGCCGCCCGGCCGGCGGCCGGAAGGTCGGCCGCGTCGGCGTACTGCGCGTCGTCGTCCTCGCGGCCGGGTGTGCGCAGGTTCCAGCGCGTGATCACGAACCGGAACAGGAAGTAATACAGCGCGCCGTACCCGAGCCCGATCACGATCAACAGCAGCGGCAACTCGGCGATCCGGAAGTTCAGCAGGTAGTCAATCGCCCCGGCGGAGAAGCCGAACCCGTCGCGGATCCCCAAGGCATTGACCAGGGCGAGCGAGGTGCCGGTGAGCACCGCGTGGATCGCGTACAACGGGTAGGCGACGTACAGGAACGCGAACTCGAGCGGCTCGGTGACGCCGGTGACGAAGGACACCAGCGCGGCCGAGCCCATGATGCCCGCGATCACCTTGCGGTTGCGGGACTTGGACGTGTGGATGATCGCCAACGCCGCGGCGGGCAGGGCGAACATCATGATCGGGAAGAAGCCGGTCATGAAGGTGCCGGCGGTCGGGTCGCCGTGCAGGAAGCGGTTGATGTCGCCCTGCCAGACGGCGCCGGAACCGTCGGTGTAGGACCCGAACTGGAACCACGGGAACGAGTTCAGCAGGTGGTGCAGACCGAACGGCAGCAGCAGCCGGTTCAGCGTGCCGTACACGAAGGCGCCGATGACCGTGGAGCCGGTCACCCAGTTGCCGACCGCGGTGAAGGCCTTGTCGAACCCGGGATAAATCAGGGCGAGGACGACGCCGATCAGCACCGACGCGCCGGCTGTCACGATCGGCACGAACCGCCGCCCACCGAAGAACGCGAGGTACTGGGGCAGCTTGATCCGCGAGTACTTGCCGAACAGGAGGGCGGCGACGATGCCGATAATGATCCCGCCCAGGACGCCGTAGTTGATCAGTTCCTGCGCCTCGCCCTTGGCCGGCTTGCCGAGGATCGAGGGCGACAGGGCATCCGTGACGCCCTTGAACACGAGGTAGCCGACGACGGCGGCGAGCGCCGTCGACCCGTCGGACTTCTTGGCGAAGCCGATGGCGACGCCGACGGCGAAGAGCAGCGCCAGGTTCGCGAAGAGCGCGTTCCCGGCCGCGCCGACGACGTCGGCGACGTACTGGAACCACGGCCACGTCCCGGCGAGGCCGGCCGGTTGGCCGACCGGGACATCCTTGCCGCCGAGCATGTCCGCCTGCCCGAGCCGCAGCAGCAGCGCGGCGGCCGGGAGCGAGGCGATGGGCAACATGAGGGATCGGCCGATCCGCTGCAGTTGGGCAAAGCCTGGGATGGGCCGCTTCTCCTTCGCGGCCGGCAAAGCTGCGGTGGTCATGAGCTCTCCTCGGGGGCACGGGCGCCGCGCCTGGCAGCACACCGTTGAACTGAGCGGGCGGGAGCACGGCACGGCCGAAGGCCGCCTGCCGCAAAGCCGCGGCCCTGATCCACCGGGGCGGATCGTTCGGACCACTTGCGGCCGATAGTGGTCTAGACCACTATCGGATGCAACCGCAGGAGGAGGTAGCGGTCCAATCGGTACCGTGGTCCGGCGACAAGGAGGTGACGTGGCCCGGATCGTTCCCCGCCGCGCGCCCGGCGGCCGGACGCCCGACCGCAAGGCACCCGACCGCAAGGCACCCGACCGCAAGTACCTCGCCGTGCATGCGCACCTGACGGACCTGATCGAGACCGGCCTCGCGGCGGGCGACGCGGTGCCCTCCGAGCGCGCCCTCACCGAGCAGTTCGGCGTCGCCCGGATGACCGTGCGGCGGGCCCTGGACTCCCTGGTCGCCGAGGGCGTCCTCGTGCGCGAGCAAGGCCGGGGCACCTTCGTCGCCGCCGAGCGGGCCGACTTCGAGATGCGGCTGACCACCTTCGGCGAGGAGGCCCGACGCCGCGGCATGGTGCCCGGCACCGACGTCCTCGACAGCACCCGGGTCCCGGCCGCCCGCCTCGTCGCGGCCGCCCTCGGCGTCGAACCCGGCGCGGCCATGTTCTACGTGAAACGTCTCCGCACAGCCGACGGGGCGCCGTTCAGCGTCGAGGAGAGTTGGGTCCCCGTCGACGTCGTCCCGCACCTGCTGGCCGACGGCGTCCCCGACTCCCTCTACGGCGCGCTGCGCGCCGCCGGCCACGCCCCAACCTGGGGCGAGGACACGATCGTCGCCGCCGAGGCGACGGCCGTCGAACTCCGCCTGCTCGCGATGCGCGGCAGCCGCGCCGTGATGCGCACCAGACGCCGCACGTTCGCCGGGGAACACGCCGTGATGTACTCCCACACCTGCTACCGCGGCGATCGGTACTCGGTCTTTGTCCCGCTGCGCGAGCCTCGCCCGACGCTGGTCCCGCGGGGACGGCAGCCGGGACTCGGCGACCCGGCGGCGGCCGACCCGGCGGCGGCCCTCCCCCACGGCACCGGAAGGAAACCCCGATGACGCATTCGGACGCGAGCCGCGCCGCGGCGATCCTGGCCGGCCTCGGCGGCGTGGCCAACATCGACGAGATCGACCCCTGCACCACCCGGCTGCGCTCGCTGGTCAAGGACCCGGCGCTGGTGGACGTCGCGGGCCTGCGGGCCGCCGGCGCCTTCGGCGTGATGGTCAACGGTCGGGTGGTCCAGGTGGTGATCGGGCCGTGGGTGGACACGCTCGCCTCCGACCTCGCGGACCTGATGTAGCCGGCCGAATCCCCCGACGCCCCGCAGAACTCACCGAAGGAGTGCAAATGAGCAAGGCCGAACAGATCCTCGCCGGCCTCGGCGGCGACACGAATGTCCTCGATCTCGAACCCTGCATCACGCGCCTGCGGGTCGAGGTGGAGAACCCGGGCCTTGTCGACGAGGCTGCGCTCAAGGCGGCGGGCGCCGTCGCCGTCGTGCGGTCGGGGCGAGCCGTGCAGGTGATCGTCGGGCCGGAGGCGGACACGCTCGCCTCGGACATCGAGGACCTGCGCTGATGGCCGGGGCCGGCTCGCCCGTCGGGAGCCTGGCAGTGCGCGCACCCGTCACGGGCACCGTGGTGGCGATGGCCGGCGTCGACGACCCGGTCTTCGCGGCCGGGCTCGTCGGACCGGGACTCGCCATCGAACCGGACGCCGAGGCGGGGCGCGACGTCGTCGCGCCGATCGCCGGGACCGTGGTCAAGCTGCACCCGCACGCCGTCCTCATCCGCGCGGCCGACGGCCGCGCCGTCCTGGTCCACCTGGGCATCAACACCGTGCAGTTGGGGGGCCGGGGGTTCACCCTCCACATCGCCGAGCAGGACGTCGTCGACGTGGGGCAGGTGCTCTTCACCTGGGACCCGGCCGCGATCCGGGCGGGCGGGCGGTCGGCGGTGTGCCCGGTCATCGCGCTCGAAGCAGATCCCGGCGTACTCGCCCACCCGGCCTCCGACGGGGACCACATCACCGCCGGCGCCGCGCTCTTCACCTGGACCTGACGTGGGGGCCGTCCACCGGCAGGCCGGCAGGCCGGCGGCCGGCAGGCCGGTGAGTTCGCAACGTCCGGCACCGCGGGGCGTTCCCGGTCGCGACCGGCGCCGGGCGGGGCGAGCGGGCGCCGGCGGGCGAGCGGGGGACGGTTCACGTAGCGTCCCGGGGTGCTCTCCGCCGTCGCTCGTTCGCTACTCGTTGCCCTCCGGGGCGCCTATCTCGGTCTTCGACTGATCGGCGCCCTGATCGCGTTGGCGCTGTTGGTCCCGGTTCTGGCCGCGCGCAGCCGCAAGACCGCGCGCCGATCGGCCTAGGCGAGTGATTCCGAATTGCCCCTCGACGCAGGTACCCGCGAGGTAGAGCCGCACCGCACGAGGTAGAGCCGCAGCGCACACGACACGCCGGTCCGGCGGCGCCACGGATCTACCTCGGCCTCGTCGGCCCTCTCTCGACCTCGTCGACTCTCGCGCGCGCGACCCCTCCGCCGGGCAGCCCGCGGCGCAGCCGGACGATCACCTCGTAGTGCGGCGTCTGCGGGAACATGTCGAGGAGTCGCCCCGCCACCGGCACCAAGGACGGCATGGCAGCGAGATCCCGCGCGAGCGACTCGGTGTTGCAGCTCGAATAGATGACGTCGCGCACGGCGGACGCCTCCAACCAGCGGGCCAGCTCCGGCCCGATGCCCCGCCGCGGCGGATTCACGATCACCAGGTCCGGCGACTCCCGAGCAGACCGCGCGAAGGGGGTCGCGTCGCCCACCAGAAAGCCGATCGCGGCCCCGCCGCTCACCCGGCCCGGCACCCCGCCTTCGCCCGGCACCCCGCCTTCGCCCGGCACCCCGCCTTCGCCCGGCTGAAGCGCCGCGCCCTCACCCGCCGTCGCGAGCGCGGCGGCGACCGCCTCGGCGCTCGTCTCGACGCCGAGCACGCGCCGCCCCGGCGCGGCGCAGTGCAGCGCGAACCCGCCGACGCCGCAGTAGAGGTCCCAGACGACCCGGGGGTCGGCGTCGTCCACCCACTCCCGTGCCTGCCGGTAGAGCGCGGCGGCGATCTGGGTGTTGGTCTGGAAAAAGCTGCGCGGTCGCAGCCGCAGGCCGATGCCGTTCACCCGCATCGTGATCGTCTGACCCGCGGTGAGCGGGATCTCGAGGTCGCCCTCCAACGTCGCCTTGTGCTCGTGGTGGATGTTCGCCGACGCGACGACGAGCGTCGGCAGGTCCGCGAGCAGAGCCGGCAGGTGCTTCCGGATCCGGGCGACCGCCTCCTGGGAGCGGAGGACAAACCGCACCATCAACTCGCCGTCGGGCGTCCCGGTGACGATGAGGTACTTCAATTCGCCGCGGCGCGCCGCGACGTCGTAGGGCGCGAGGTTCGCCGTCGTGATGAAGCGGCCGAGCGGGCCGAAGGCCGCCCGCAGGGCGGGCGGGTACAGACCGCAATCCGTCAGGTCAACGCCGCGGGCGCCGGCGTCGAGGATGCCCAGCGTGGGGTGTTCGACGCTCCCGGCGACCACCATCTTCGCCTTGTTCCGGAACCCCGATTCCGGCCCGACGACGGCGGGGAGCCACTCGATCCGGCCGCGCCCGACGGGCGGCACGAGCCCTTCGGCATGCGCCTGCTTGGCTGCGACCTGCGCGGCGTGCGGCTCGCCCATCAGGGCGCAGGACCGGCAGCGCTCGGCGTCGTAGTGAGGACAACGCACGACGGCGAGTCTAGACGAGCCAATCCGAACGGCGAGGCCCGGTCACCCCACCGGCGCGACGGGCGCCCGGCCGGCGCGACGGGCGCCCGGCCGGCCGGTCAGCCTTGGGTGACCATGGCCTCGACCCGGTCAAACCGTCCGGCGGCGAGGTCGGCGGTCGGCACGAAGAGGTAGATCGAGTCGTATTCCATGATCGTGAGGTTCATCGCGGGATTGGAATCGATGCGCAAGAGGTGTTCCCAGGCGCAGGCCTCCTCGTCGATCGCCTCCCGATTCGCGAACAGCCAGGCCGCCTCGGCCTCGGCGGACCGGTCGGCGGCGGCCGTCACGAGGGCGTCGGAATCCGCCCAGCCGCCGCCATCGGCCGCGCCCACGGGAAGGCTCGCGCGGCGCGCCGCGCGACGACGGTCCCGCTCGAAGTCCGCCGGGTGGTGCAGGTCCTCGAACCACTGGGCGTCGGGGTGCCCGAGGCGGTGGCAGGCGAGAACGCGCCGGAAGTCCTGCCCGGAGTAGGGATTGCCGTACCCGCCGATCCGCCCGATCGTGTCCGGGTCGTCCGCATGCGCGGCCGCCAGGTCGAGCATGCCGGGCCAACCGACGGCGTCGACCACCTCGGCCCGGAATTCCCGCTGGGTGAACGGCAGGGTGAGGATGCGTTCGAACCGCACCGCGATGGGTTCGAGCAGGCCGGTGAACTCGTCGGCGGTCTCCACGTCGGCGCCGGGCCGGTCGACGGCTCGGGCGAGCGGTGCCCCGGGCGGGGTGAACAGGCAGCGCACGCCGGCGGGTACCGCGGCGCTGTCGAGAGCGGTCACGAAGACGCTGAGTAGCCCGGCCGGGGGCAGACCGGTTTGCGGGGCCCGTACCGCAAGGTCGGCAAGGTCGAATTGACCGAGGAAATTGGCGAACCGCCCCGATGCCACGCGCGGCCACGCCGCGCCGACGGCGAGGTCGGGCACCCCGCCGAGTCGAGTCGCCCCCACGGCGGGCGACGGCGCGGCGGGCGACGGCGCGGCGGACCCTGCGGCCGGCGGCTCCGGCCGGTCGGGCCCGGACCGCACGGCGGTCCGGGCCGGGTCGGCGACGCGGATCGCGTAGGCGGCTCGGACGCTGCGTTGACAGGCTTCCGACGCCGCCGCCAAGCCGCGTGCTTCCAGAACCTGCGCGACGCGGGTCCGGTCGGCGGCGGAGATCGACATGGACTGAGAGTACTGGGACAGTCGTTCCGGTGCCGACCGCCAGGCACCTGTCCGCCCCGATCACCCGGGCCGGGGCGGTGAGTGTCGGTGGGCCGCGCGAGAGTGGAGCCATGACTTCCTCGCCGGCTGCGACCTCACCTCCCGAGACCTCGTCCCCTGCGACACATCTCGTGTTGGCCCACGGGTTCTGGCTCGGGGGCTGGGTCTGGGACGACGTCGTCGCTCACCTCACCGCCGCCGGCCTGGTTCCACACGCGCTCGACCTGCCCGGGTCGGACCCTGCGTTGACCGACGCCGATCGCGCGGCGATCGGTTGGCCGCAGCAGGTGGCGGCGGTGCGGGCGGCGATCGAGCGGCTGGACGGCGACGTCGTGTTGGTGGGGCACAGCGGGGCCGGCCAACTGGTGCAGCTCGTGGTCGATCAGGATCCCGGGCGGATCAAGCGGGTGATCTACGTCGACTCCGGCCCCACCCGCGCCGGCTTCGCGGTGAATCCCGAGGCGTCCCCGACCGAGCCGTACCCGATGCCCTCGTGGTCCGAGCTCGAGGCGGACGGCAACAGCCTGGCCGGTCTCGATGACGCGATGCGGACCCGGATTGCCGAGCGCGCGGTCCCCGAGCCGGGGCGCATCCCGCACGACCCGATCGAACTCTCCAACCCCGCTCGGCTCGACGTCCCGGCGACGGTGATCTGCACCTCGATGTCGGTCGCACAGATGCAGGAACTCGTCGCCGGCCCCTGGGCGCCGGTCACGGAACTCGGCGAGTTGACCGACGTCACGTACCTCGACCTGCCCACGAGCCACTGGCCGATGGTGACCGAACCCGTCGCCCTGGCCCGGGTTCTGGTCGCGGCCGCCGACGCCGCCCCGCGGGTGTAACGGCACCCGTCGGCCCGGCGTCTCCCGCCGCGGGCCCGGCCTACCCGGCTATGCCTCTCGGGATTTGAAACGGCGAAAATTACGATTCGATGACGATTCGCCGGCGTTCACGTCGGCGCGATCAGCCTTTTTGCGACCTGCCGATCCGGCCGGCCCGGCCCACGGCGGCCGCCGTCGAATCCGCCGCAGCGCCCGGAAATGCCACTGTTCCGCCAGGTCAGGCTGCCATTCTGGGCGTCATCCGACGACCGCGCCGGGCCGCCCGTTCCGTCCGCCTGCGCGAACCATGCCCGATCCGAGCCCTCTGCGACCATCTTGACCGCTATTGTCCGGCCTGTGACTATGGATGCCCATGTGTAGGTAAAATTCTCGCCGCGGTAGGGTCCATGATCGGTGGTGCCGTCTGTGTTTGGCGGCGCCACGAGCTACGGGAACTCGTATGACGAACGAGGCAGATATGCACGTTGTCGAACACTCGCCCACCCGCGTCGAGGTGCGGGCAGCCCTCCTATGGGCACTCGAGCACGATCGGGACGCGCTGCTCGAGCATCGCGAAGTCACCCAGTGGCGCCGCTGGGAGGCGCAGGACGCGAACGCCCGACTGGTGAAACGGTGGCGGTCCTCGAACGATGCCGCCGGCGATGTCGAACCGAAACCCGCGGACAGCGCCTGAGGCCGCCCGCCGAAACCCGCCGCGCGCACCGGTCGACCGGACCCGGCGCCTACCCGAGCGTCGTCGGGAGACCCACCTCCGCGCCGCGGACGTGCTCGGCCAGGACGGCCGAGACGACCTGATACCAGATCTTGGTGTGCTGAGGATTGAGGACCCAGTGGTTCTCGTCCGGGAAATACAGGAACCGGTGCGGTGATTCCCCGGTCGGCCCGGCCGCGAGCGCCGAGGACGCCAACAGGTCGTACCACATCCGCAACCCCTCGCCGATCGGCACCCGGTAGTCCCGATCGCCATGCACCACGAGCATTGGGGTGCGGATGTTCGCCACGTGCTTGTGCGGGCTGTTGCGGGCCGCCATCTGGGGCGTCAGGTTGCGCTGCCAGTAGTACGAATGGTCAGTCGTGCCCCCGAACTGATCCAGCGCCCAGAGGCCGGCGTGCGTCACGATGGCGCGGAAGCGATCGGTATGGCCCGCGATCCAATTGGCCAGGTAGCCGCCGAAGGAGGCGCCCATCGCGGCGGTCCGGCCGGCGTCGATCTCCGGGCGGGTCGCAGCCCGATCGGTGATCGCCATCAGGTCGGTGTACGGGGCCTGACCCCAGGCCCCCCAGCCACGTTGGACGAAGTCCTGTCCGTAGCCGGTGGAGAGGGCCGGATCCGGGAGCAGGACGGCGTAACCCTGGGCGACCAGCAGCCACGGATTCCATCGCCAGCTCCAGGCATTCCAGGAGTTCAGCGGCCCGCCATGCACCCACAGCAGCAGCGGCGCGGGGTCGGCCGCGCTCGCGCCGTGCGGCAGCGCGAGCCAGGCGCGGACCCGAACGTCGCCGGCGGCGGCGGTCTCGATCTCCTGCAGGACGCCGGGCAGAGCGGGATGCGCCGCCGGGCCGGCCAACGCGGTCGCGGGCACGGGTACCCGCCGGCCGGGCTCGCCGCCCGCCAGGAAGGCCGCGAGATCGATCCGGACCGGGTGCGGCGGCTCGAGGTAGGAGGTGCGCAGCGCGTAGAGCGCCGACCCGTCCGGGGCGACGCGGACATCGGTGAAGGCCGCGGCGTCGGCCGTGATCCGCTCGACGGGCCGGCCCGGCCGCGCGGCGTCGGCGGCGGCATCGCCCAGGGTGACCAGGAAGATCGGCCCCCGGCCGGCCTCGTCGGCCGTGACGACGAGGCCGGAGCCGTCCGGCAGCCAGCGCGCGCCGGTCGGCCGGCGGTCCCAGTGCGGCGCCAGGGTGCGCGGCAGGGCGTGCGCCTGCGCCCGGGCGAGGGCCTCATCGGCCGGCTCCGGTGTGGATCGACCGGCCGGCGCCGGCGCCGGCGGGGGGGCGAGCGGCACGATCGCCAGCCGCCGCTCCGAGGCCCGCTGCGGCGTCGTGAGCGTCTCCCGCAGGAAGGCGACCCACGCGCCGTCGGGCGAGATCACGGGCGAGCCGGCGTTCGCGCCGGGGTCGTCGACAATGGTGCGGCGGGCGCCGGTGCCCGGATCGATCGCGACCAGAATGCTGCGCACGGTCGGGCCCGGCCCGGCCACCCGCCAGGTGGTGATGAGGGTGGTCCCGTCGGCGGAGAGGTCCGCCTCCTGTTCGCGCAGCGCCGGCCCGACGCCGGGGGTCAGGTCCCGCAGGTCCAGGAGCCCGGCGGTTGGGGACGGCCCGGCGGCGGGAGGCGGCCCGGCGGCCGCGCCCGGCTCGGCGGCCGCGCCCGGCTCGGCCGGGGGCAAGGGCTGCGGCGGGATGTCGGCGAGCGTGTCCAGGTCTCCGGCGAATCGATGCGGCATAGCCGGGCCGAGGTCACTGTCCCAGTGCCGGATCGGATAGCCGGCGTGCAGGATGGCCGAGACCTTGAGGTCCCGGCGGGCGGCGCGCAACTCGCCGTCGTGCGCCAGATCGCGGGCGCTCGGCAGCAGGTTCGCGGCCACCGAGACCACGGGTGCTCGGGCCGCCGTCAGCGGCGCCACGACGCCGCCGGGCGCCGTCGCGATGACGCGCGCCTCACCGCCGGCCGCGGGCAGCAGCCACAGGGCCGACGTCGGCTCGCCGCCCTCGGCGTCCGGGTCCGGCCGGGCAGAAATGAAGAGCAGATCGCCGGCGGCGGTAAAGGCGGCCGCGGTCTCGCCCGCGGCGCTACGGGTCAACCGGCGGGGCGCCGCCCGGCCGTCCGGGTCCAACTCCCACAGCGCACTGACATAGCCGGTTCGGGTCGCGTCCAGGGTCTGCACCGTGGTCACCAGTCGCCGACCGTCCGCGGACAGGGCGAGCCCGCCGACGCGCGGGATGGCGATGTATTCGTCGAGGTCGTGAAACGGCGTCGTGGGCGCTGCCGACGTCGGTGGAATGGGAGGGTCGCTCGGTCCGCCGGGTTCCGCGGTCACGAGACCGTCATATCATGCCCGGTCAAGGGCGCGTCACCCCGGCGTCCAGGTCTTCGAACGTCCGGACCGGGTGCTCGCCAAGGTGCTGCTCGAGGACGGGGCACCGATCGACGTCGTTTTCGTCGCCACGGACGCAGACCCGCCCCTGGTCAATCCGGAGCCCAGCATCTTCTTCCCGCTCGCGAGCCGCGCCCGGCTTGCGGCACCGCGGCTCAGCCGCGGTCTGCCCGGTCCCGGTCCCGGTCCGCCAACCGGCCGAGCATCTCGTTGTAGTCGTCAAGTTCGGCGTCGCCCACTCGATCCACCCGCCGGTCCCGGCGTCGCGCCTCCCGCTCGTCCGAGCGGGCCCACATCACCGCCACCACGATCGCGAGCGCCAGCGTAGGCAACTCGCCGATCCCCCACGCGATCCCGCCGCCGAGTTGTTGGTCGGCCAGGGCGCTCGGCCCCCACGGCCGGCCGAGCAGGCCGAACCACCGCGGGACCAACAACACCTCGCCCGTCGCCAGCGCCACGCCGAAGAAGGCGTGGAACGCCATCGTCGCGAACAGGAGCAGGAGCCGCTGGGGGTAGGGCGGGCGCTGCGGCCCCGGGTCGACGCCGATCAGCGCGTTCGCGAACAGGTATCCCGCCAGCGTGAAGTGCACCACCATCGCCACATGCCCGACGTAGGTGTGCAGCGCGAGCGAGAATGCCGGTGTGTAGTAGAACACGATCATCGAGCCGGCGAAATTGGCCGCCGCGACGATCGGGTTCGCAAAGAACCGCCCCCACCGCGAGCTGACGAGGGCGAGCACCCATTCGCGCGGTCCCCGCGATCCGTCGCGGCGCCGCGGCACCGCCCGGACCAGCAGCGTGATCGGCGCGGCGGTCGCCAAGAACAGCGGCACCACCATCGCGAGCACCATGTGCTGGACCATGTGGGCGCTGAACAGGACGTGACCGTACTGCGCGGCGCCGCCGCAGGTCGCCCACAGCAGGAGGAGAATCCCCGCGCACCAGGCCACGGTGCGCCCGGGCGACCACCGGTCACCGCGCCGCGCCAGCCGCCGCACCCAGCGCAGGTAGACGACCAGCGCAGCGACGCAGGCGAAGGCGAACAGCGCGTCCCAGCGCCACTGCGTCAGCCAACGCTCGAAGGTCGGCTCCGGCGGCAGCACGTGCCCGGTGACCAGCTCGGCCGGCGTGGCCTCGACCCCCGCCGGCCCGGTCGCGCTCCGTTCACCGACCGGTATCTGCGGCACGGGGGGCGGCGTCGCCGCGAGCGCCACCGCGACCCCGGACACCGCACCCATCACCACCAGTTCGACGGCGATCAGCCGGCCCAGCAGGCGCGCCGCCGGTTCGGCGGTCGCCAACCGCCGCACCACCAGCGTCCGCTGCGCGTAGCCGGCGACGCCGAGCACGACGACGAGGCCCACTTTCGCGAGTACCAGCGCGCCGTAGGCGCTCGCCACCCCGCGCGGCTCGCCGAGCCGGATCCCCGCGTTCACGACGCCGGAGGTCGCCACCGCGACGTAACACCAGCCGGCGAGCGTCGAGTACCGCCCGACGTCGGCGGCCAGGGCGCCGCCGGCGCGACCGGTCCGCAGCGCGACGTACGCCACGGCCACCAGGCCGCCGATCCAGATGGCCGCGCCGGCGAGGTGCAGGACCATCGCGGAAACCGCCAACTCATGACTCGCCGTCCCCGCCGCGTGCCCCGAATTCGCCTGGACGGCGAGCGCCGAGAGCGCGAGCGCCGCGGTCCACGCGATCGGCGCGGGCCGCCGCACCACGAGCGCGAGCACTGAGGTCGCGGCCGCGACGGCGACGATCAGCAGATCGGCCCGGCCGAGCGTGATCCGGAACAGGAATTCCTCGAGGCCCGCGCCGAAGGTGGGGTCGGCCGGCGGCATCCCGGCGATGATCGCGTACTGCAGCACCGCCCGGGCGAGCGCGAGCAGCGCCCACGCCGCCGCGGCCCAACCGGCGAGGCCGAGGGCACGGCGCACCGGCTCGCCCGGGGCGAGCACGCAGGCGGCGAGGAGCAGCGCGCCGATCGTCGTCGCCGCAGCCAGTTCCCCCAGGACCGTCGCGGCCGGCATCCCCCAGCGGACCAAGGCGCCCGGGTCCGGGAAGCCGGGCAGACCCGCGTACGCCCCGACCAGCGCACCCAGGCCGAGCGCCGTCCCGACGGCGACCAGCGCCGCCGGCGGTCCGACGACGGCAAGCCGGCGGGCGCCGGCGGGCGGGCCGCCGGCGGGGTCGACGGCGGGCGGGCCACCGGCGGGCGGGCCGCCGGCGGAAAATCGACGCCCGATGCCGGCGGGGTCGATGGCGCTCCGAGCAAAGGGGCGCGCAACGCCGGGCGGCTCGATGCCGCTGCCCTCGGCCCGTTTCCCGGCAACGCGGTCGCCGGCCTGCCGTTGCGTCACGGACCCAGGCTAGGCATGGCCGGTGCGGACCGCCCGGCGATAGTGCCTGGACGCCGCGACGACCCGCCGATCAGTCGGCGAATTCGTCCGGGGTATCGTCCGGCGGGTCGCCCGGCCGCAGCGAGGGTGCGACCTCGAAGACCTGTTCGAGGCCGAGGTCGAAGGCGGTGCAGAATCGGGCGATGAACGTCGCACTAGGTTGCCGGAGCCCGGCCGCGACCATACGGACCATGACCCGCTCAAGACCGGCGTACTCGGCAACGCCCTCCACGTCGCCCAAGCCTTGCGCGTCGGCCAGTTCCTCGATGACGCCGGGGCGCATGCGAAGCGTAGGACCGGTATGGATCCGGTAGGCGAACGCAGCCTCCCACAACGACACCAACGCACCGTTCGCACTCAACGTCCGGTCGAGAATCCGCGTCGTGGCCAGGCTCGCGCGGCGTTCGGCCTTCTCGATCCGCCCGATCAACGCCGCGCTGTGGTGCGTCAGCACCCCCAGACGCTCCTGGGACAGCCCGGCCGCCACGCGTCGGCGCCGCACCTCGGCCCCGAAGGTATGCAACGGCGACACCCACGGAGTCAGCATCCGCTCCGGCTGTGACATGCTCTTCCCTCCAATCGCCGAGCGCCGTATTGCCCCAGTGCCTCGGCAGAGTCTTGTTCTTGCTGGTGAGTAGGTGTTTGGGTGCTTGATCGGGATGTCGGACGTCGTCTCGATGCCCCCGTGGCCCTGGACCCGGGCGACGAGAGTGGCCGGATCGGCGAACGCTTGTCCCAGCACACTTCATGGGCAGGCCGTTCCCGTAGGCTGAACCGGAGGTCACGCGCCATTCACGCACGCTCACGGACAGGGGACTCTTGAAAGACGTAAGCCTTGAGGGTGGCACCGAGCACCGGGATCGTTTCGTCGCCGAACTCGGCCGGTGGCGCGAGGTCCGCGGGCTGTCCCGCGCTGCTCTTGCCCGCTTGATGGGCTACCACCGGTCCTATGTGTCCAAGGTTGCCGGCGGCTCCGAGCCGGCGTCCCGCGAGTTCGCCATGGCCGCCGACGAGGTCCTGAACTCGGGCGGCGCGCTGTGGCGAGCCTGGACCGAACAGCACGCCAAGAACACCCGCATGCCGACCCGCGCCGCGACATCGATCCACCCCGCGGCACCGGACGGCCCTGGCGATCCCGGCGGCGCGCTCGTCGTGGAACACGACCATGCGACGCTCTCCTACGAGGACGGCGTCTACCGAGCCACGATGCGCCGCCTTCTGCACAACGGCGGCACCCAGCCCATCACCCGGTATCTGATCCGGATCTCAGTGGACCGCTACCCCGGCGACCCCCAGCGGTCCAACGCGTTATACCGCAACGACCCGCTGACCTGGGACGAGATAGGCCTTCAGGCCTGGCACGGCCAAGACCGTGCGGTCCCGATGCGTTGGACCGTCCAGCAAGACCGGGACGCGTTCAAGGAGGTTTGGCTCCAGTTCTCCGCCGCCGACCAACACTTCCCGCTCTACCCCGGCGAGAGCACATGGATCGAGTACACGTACACCGTCTCGGATACTAAATGGGGGCACTGGTTCCAGCGCGCGGTGCGCTTGCCCACCCAGCGACTCTCGGTCACCTTGGAATTCCCAGCATCGGTCGGTCCGTCCGTCTGGGGCCTGCACACCTCGATGTCCGCCGAGTCAATGCCATTCCAGAACTCAATCCGGGAACGGGCGGAGGGTGACGGGATCACTTACTCCTGGTCCACCGAAGATCCGCCGCTACACGGCCGCTACCGCTTGGAGTGGGCCTTCGGCAAACCTGTTCGGCAACCACAGCAAGCGGCGGTCATCACCGCCAGCCAGACTATGAGTCAACTCGGCGTTGTCCAGGACGGCAATCCCATTCTGCGCCGGACCGCCCGCTCTTTCGACCTCCCTGCGGAGGCGGAGGACGCCTGCCGCGTCGTGACCGAACTCGCCGCCGCGGCCCGCCGCATTTCCGCCGCACACACCTTCGGCAAAGGAATCGGCGTCTCCGCCCCGCAGATCGGCATCGATCGCGCTGCGGCGGTCGTCGTCCCTCCCGGCAGCGACAGCGCCGTCACCCTCCTCAACCCGGAAGTGGTCGAAACCAGCACCGAGAAGGACGAGCAGTACGAGGGGTGCCTCAGCTTCTTCGACGTCCGCTGCCTCGTAGGTCGTGCCCTGGCAATCCACGTCCGCCACACCGACATCGACGGCACAGACCGGATCACCGTGTTCGAGCGCGGCATGGCACGCCTCGTGGCCCACGAGATCGACCACCTCAACGGCGTCCTCTGCAAAGACCACCTACGCCCGGGCATCAAACCCATCCCCGTCGAGCACTATCGCGAAACCGGCAGAAACTGGAAGTACTGAGGTTCTCTCAGTCAGCACCAATGTGCCTCAGGGTCCGGGACACCACCCCGGCCACTCTCGAACGCCGATCTGAGCATCTACACCGGCCACACCGCCCCCGACGACGACGCATCGCGGATCAGCAGGGAACGGAGCTGCCGTCGTACCTGAGCGACGATGCCGGCAAACAGCCATACATCGCGTATTGACCCTTTCGGCCTGCCGGCCTACGCTGGCCGGCGATCGGGACGGCGAACGGCGCCGGAGAATCGCAAGGAGGCGAGTCTCGTGCGAGGCCCCTAGCGCGACCACCTCGGCGGACGGCAAGACCGTGGCGTTCGACCAGTGCGCGGACAGCTGCGAGATCCACACGGTCGCGATCGCCGGGGGCGCGCCGACCAAGCTGCCGGCGACCTCGACCGCAGAGCACACGACCCTGCTCGGCTGGCGGTAGCGAGCCCGGCCGGAAGGAGAATCGGATGGGAAGACGACGCCCGACCACGGCTGCGGCCACGGCGGCCGGTGCGGCAACCGCGCTCCTCGCGACGGCGCTGCTCGCCGGCGGCTGCGGAATCCTCGACCGGGGCGGCGCCGAGTTCCCGACGGACCCGGCGATCTACGTCATTTCCTGTGAGAACGATTTAGGGGACATTGTTCACGGCGGGAAGGAGACGTCCGCTCGTCTGAATTGGCTCGACCCGGCCACGGGTGCAAAAGGTGGCTCGGCCAAGGTGCCCGATGTCGTCGGCTTCTGCGCCGGGAAAGAGTCCACTACGTATCGGGTCCGCCTCCGCTTCAGCGCCGATCTCACTCGAGTGACCTACCGGGACAAACACGGGGCCGTCGGATGGGTCGACCTGACATCCGGCCGCCGCCACGAGGTGGCCGCCGCCGAGCGCGAAGACATCGAGGTGCAGCACCCGACCTTTGTGCCGGGCACCGAAACCTTCGCCTACGTCGAGTGGGACGAGTCGAAACGCCGCGGGGTTCCGGTCCAGGTCGCCGCGGACTCGACCCGCCGGGGCCCCGCCATCGAGTGCGCGAGCGGGTTCCTGATCCCGACGAAGGCCGCGGCGATGGCCCGGTGTGCGCCGTCGGCCGGCACCATCGCAAATCCGGACGGTTCGATCCTGGTGACGGACCGCGGGGACGGGCGCGGCACGAGCGCACGCGACAGCGACCCCGCCCTGGGGCACGACATCACATTCCCGGATTCCGGTGCCGCGATCGAGAATCTCCGGCTGCCCACGGTCGATTACCGATTCTGGCGAGACCTCCCCTGCACGGCGCGCCTTTTTGTCGACCACACGCGAATGCTCTGCGCGAATGAAGCCGGGCAACGACTCGGGTTGGTCAGCATCGACCCGGGCACGAAGGCGGTCTCGGCGGTCATGGTGGCCGAAATCTCCCCCGCCATCGGGAGTGCGACGGTCTCCCCCGATGGCAAGACCGCGGTGTTCGACTCGAGCCGAGACAGTTGGAATCTCTACACGGTCCCGATCACCGGCGGGGAGCCGGTCAAAGTACCGAGCACCTCCGCCTTGGGCAGGAGGACCCTGGTCGCCTGGCAGTAGGGCTCGCTCCGAGGGGGCAGCGAGGTCGGACCTCGGTGGACAGCGGTTGTCCGCCCAGTGGAAGGGAGCTTCTCTATGGGACGCACGACCAGGTCGGCCGGTGGGGCGGCGGCGCTCCTCGCGGCAGCCCTCCTCGCCGGCGGCTGCGGGACCTCCGGCCGCGGCGCCGACCTGCCCGACGATCCGGCGCTCTATCGGGTCGAGTGCGAGCAAGGCCTCACGGATTTCGTCCAGGATCCGGAGCACTCCTCCGCAACCTTGGTCTGGCAGGACCCGATCACCGGCGCGCGGAAAGGGTCGATCGGACTGCCCGACGCCCTCAACATCTGCGAGGACGACCTCGGCGGCTATCAGCTCGGCCTGAGGTTCAACGCCGATCTCACCCGCGTGGCCTACCTCGCCTCGAAGGGGGACAAGGAGTCAACCGGGTGGATCGACCTGGCATCCGGTCGCCGGCGAGAGGTCGCGGCCTCGACCGACGGCCACCGGTCGGACGGGCACCGGTTGCGCGATCCATTCTTTGTCCCGGGCACCGACACCTTCGCCTACCTCGATGTCGATCGCGCAAAGGATGCCAAAATTCCGGTCCGCGTCGAGGAGGGGAAGCCGCGCAGGGGCGCCGCCATCGATTGCCCGGGACAGGTGATCCCAACGACGGCCACGGCGATGGCCCGATGCCTGCCGAGTGACACCATCGCCAACGCGGACGGTTCAATCCTGGTGACGGACCAGGCTGACGGCCGGCGCCTCGCGTTCCCCGACTCCGGCACGCAGACCACCGACGTCCGGCTCCCCGAGGTGGACGCCAAGACCTGGAAGGCGCTGCCCTGCACCGCCCTATTCTTTCTCGATCGCACCCGCTATCTCTGCGCGAACCTCCTGGGAGAGCAGCTCGGGGTGGTCACGGTCGACCCGGACACGAAGACTGCTTCGGCGGTCGCGCTGGCACACGTCGGCGGCCGGATCAAGGGCGCCGCGCTGTCCCCGGACGGCAAGACCGTGGCTATCGACGTCTGTGGGGACGGGTGCTCGATCTACACCGTCCCGCTCACCGGTGGGGAGCCGACCAAGCTGCCCGACTCCACCAACAGTGCGCGGGGGACCCTGTTCGCATGGCGGTAGCGATCGCCTACCAGGAGATGCCGAACCGATCCGGTTCGCCGCCACGACGCTCGCGGGCGCCGGCCTCGCGGGCGTCCTCGCCGGTGTCGTGGGCAGTGTCGTCGGCGGGCCCGCCGAATCTCGCCTCGGACTCCGCGCGAATCCGCGCCGCCGCGGGGGAGTCCTCCCCGAAGGTCTCGACGGCGAGCTCCCCCACCTGCGCGGCGGCCCGCTTGTGGGCTTCGGTCGCCGTCGTGAGGATCAACCGCCCGAGCCGCTCGGCCCCGAGCCCCAGGGCGGCGTCGGACAATTCCAGCGCGCACAAGCGCCCCGAGGAATCGACCTCGACCTCAAGTTCGTGCTGCGGCGATCGCACCCGGCCGCGCACCGCCTCAACCTTGATCCGCAGATCCCGGGCCTGCGCGGCCCGCTCCTGCGCCTCCACCACCTGCGCCGCCACCCTGGCCCGAATTTCGTCCACGTCGTCGAACATGCAACGATGGTAGCGGCGGCCGACCGAATCGGAAATAGCCCGCTTACCGGCAAATAAGTTGGTTACGGCCCGTTCAGGCAAGCACGTTCGGGAAAGCAGGTTCGGGCGAGCAGTCCGGGCAAGCAGCTCGGGCAAGCAGTTCGCCGTCCCGCGCCCAGGTCCGGCCCGCGCCGACCCGGAGGGCCGACCGACTCGGGCTCGCCCACGGACGCCGGCATACTTGTCCGAGTTCGCACACGACGAGGGCGACCGGCACCGCGGCCCGCGACCGCACAGCCCACCGAAGGACGGTCATGGTCGAAGGACACGGCGACATCTCCACTGCCCACCTCGACGCCGCCGCGCACCTGCTCAAGCGTGTGCACCAGATCTTCGACCAGCGCGTCGTCGGGCAACACTCCCTCCGAGCCGCCCTGATCGGGTCGCTGCTGGGCGGCGGACACATTCTGCTCGAGTCGGTCCCGGGCCTGGCCAAGACGACCGCCGCGCAGACCCTCGCCGCCGCGATCGGCGGCAGCTTCCACCGCATTCAGTGCACGCCGGACCTGATGCCGAACGACATCGTGGGAAACCAGATCTTCGAGTACACCACGGGCAGCTTCACCACCCAGCTCGGCCCGGTGCACGCCAACCTGGTGCTGCTCGACGAGATCAACCGCTCCTCGGCCAAGACCCAGTCGGCCATGCTGGAGGCGATGCAGGAGGGCCAGACGTCGATCGGCGGACAGGTGTACCCCCTGCCGAACCCGTTCATGGTCCTGGCCACCCAGAACCCCATCGAGGAGGAGGGCACGTACGTCCTGCCCGAGGCCCAGATGGACCGCTTCCTGGTCAAGGAGGTGATCGGTTACCCGACGCCGGACGACGAGGTGGAGATCCTGCACCGGATCTCCACCGGAGCCCAGGTCGCCCCGCTGCGCATCGAGCCGATCAGCCTGGCGGAGGTCGGCTTCCTGCGGGCACTGGTCGAGGACGTCTACGTGGACACCTCGATCAAGCGCTACATCGTCGACATCGTGAACACCACCCGGCTGGGTGGGCCGCGCCCGATCCCGGGCCTGGCGCAGCACGTGCGGGTGGGCGCGAGCCCGCGCGGCGGGATCGCCCTCCTGCGAATGGGTCAGGCGCTGGCGATCCAGGCCGGCCGCTCGTTCGTCGTGCCGGAGGACATCAAGGCGGTGCGCCATTCGGTGTTGCGGCACCGCATCGTGCGCACCTTCGAGGCCCTGGCGGACAATGTCCCACCCGAGCAACTGATCGACGCGGTGTTCGACGTCGTCCCGGCGCCCTGAGCGGACGACGACGCATGCCGACCCGGCTGCCGGCCCAGGGCGATGTCTCGCGGCTCGCCCAGGTCCGGGCGCGGCTGGAACTGCCGGTCGCACGCCGCGCAACCGGACTGCTGGAGGGTCGGCACCGGTCCATCTTCAAAGGTCACGGGCAGGACTTCGACGACCTGCACCTGTACGCGCCCGGGGAGGACGTCGGCGACATCGACTGGAAGGCGAGCGCCCGCGCCGGGCTGCCGATCGTGCGCCGGTTCGAGCGCGAATCGAACCTGAACCTGGTGCTCGTCGTCGACACCGGCGCCCCGATGGGGGCGACCGCCCCGAGCGGCGAGCCGAAGGCCGCGATCGCGGCCTTCTGCTGCGCGCTCGTCGCCTACCTGGCCCGGGACCGCGGGGACCGGGTGGCGCTCGTCGCCGCCGACGCCGAGCGGCTGACCCAGCTTCCACCGCGAGCGAGCACCCGCGAACTGGAGGCGCTGCTGCGCGGGGTCGAGGGCCTGTGGGGTCCGCAGGCGCCCGGGCCGGACCTCGGCCGGGCGCTCGATCGCGCCCTGCAGGCATTCCGGCGCCGCTCGCTGATGGTGATCGTGACCGACGAGGCCCGCCCCGCCCCCGCCGACCTCCCGCTCCTGCGCACCTTGCGGGCCCGGCATGAGGTGATCGCGGTGCAGGTCGCGGATCTGTCGCCCTACGACGCCGGGCTCGGCCCGGCGCGCGTGGCCCGGGTCGCCGACGTCGAGGCCGACGTCTCCCTCCCGGCCTACCTGCGCGGCCGCTCCGATCTGGCCGACGCCGCCGCTCGGGCGCGGGCGGACCGCCGGGCCACGGTGGCCGCGACGCTGGCCGAGGCCGGCGTCGACGCCGTGCGGGTCGAGTCGGTCCAGGAGGTCATCCCCCGATTCGTCGAATTGCTGGGGAGGGCGAAGCGTGCCCATCGATGAGCTGTACCCCCCGGTCGGCTACTCGCCCTGGTGGGCGGTGCTGGGCGGCGGGCTCATCCTGGCCGCCGTCGCGCTCGTCATCGTCGTCGTCCGCCGGACGCGGGATCCCGGCCGCCCGCCCCGCCCGGTCCCGTCGACGCCGGCCGGCGTCGACGCCCTCGGCGCACTCCGGACCGAGTTCACCGCGCGCGTGGACGAACTGCAACACCGCTTCGACGCCGGGGAACTCGACGAGCGGGCGGTGCACCTGCAGTTGTCCGCGCTGATGCGGGCCTTCGCCACCCGCCGCACCGGCCGCGATGCGTCCACGTGGACCCTGGCCGAGATCGAACGGATCGGGGCCCGCGAGCTCTGGGACGTGATCGCGCGCAACTATCCACCGTCGTTCGCCGACGACGGCGACCCCCGGGCGCGCGCGGTGAACCCGCACGAATCGCTCGGCTACGCCCGGCAGGTGGTGAACCAGTGGTAAGCACCGGCGGCAGCGCGATCCTCTGGCCGTGGGTGTGGCCGGCGGTGGTGATCCTGGCCGCGGTCGTCGCCGGGGTGGCGTGGTGGCGGGCCCGGCGCTTGCGCCCGGCATCGGCCGGGGACACGGTCTGGGTCGCAAACACGGCGCACCTCGCGCAGGTGCCGGCGATCCGGCGCCGGCTGCGCCGCTACCGCCGGCTGCAGGCCGCGGGAGCGCTCGCGCTCGTCGTCGGCGTGGTCGGGGCCGGCGCGGTGGCCGCGAGGCCGGTGCACACCGACATCGTCGTCGACCGGATGGGCTCGCGGGACATTGTGCTGTGCCTGGATGTCTCAGGCTCGATGATCCCGTACGACGGCGCGGTGTTGCGGGTCTTCGAGCAGATGGTGGCCGACTTCCGCGGCGAGCGGATCGGCCTGTCCATCTTCAATTCGACGTCGCGGACCGTATTTCCCCTGACCGATGACTACACGCTGGTCCGGGCCGAACTCGAAGCCGGGATCGCCGCCCTCGCCAGGGATCCGCAGGATTTCGACTTCGACAGCGGCCGCGACGACGCGCAGATCCTGAAGTTCGCGCAGTTCACCGCCGGGACGAGGGCCAACGAGAAGGGCGCCAGCCTGATCGGCGACGGCCTGGCGACCTGTGCCCTGCAGTTCGACCAGGCCGAGTCGGAGCGCTCGCGGTCAATCATCCTCGCCACGGACAACTACGTCGCGGGCGAGCCCATCTACACGCTCGACCAGGCCGCCGCCCTCGTGGACTCGCGCGGGATCCGGCTGAACGGCATCTTCGGCGGGTCGGAGCTGTACCGGAACACACCGGAGGAACTGGCCTACCGAAAGGTGGTCCAGCAAGCCGGCGGACTGTACTTCCTCGCGGACGACCCGGCCGCGGTCGAGACGATGGTGGCCGACGTGGTCAGCAGGCAGGCGGTCGAACTCGACGCCCAGCCCGAGGTCCTGGTGACCGACCGGCCCCGGCTGTGGTTTCTGGTGACGGCGGCCGGCCTGGCCGGCCTCCTGCTCCTGGCGTGGCGGGTGCGGCAATGACCCTCGGACCGGTGACGCTTTTCCCGCTCCTGCCCTGGTGGGCTTTGCTCGCGGTGCTCGGGGCACCACTCGCCCTCGCCGCGGCCGGCCTGTGGACGGCGAGCCGGCCGGGCGCCATCGGCGGCTCCCGGGCCGCCTGGTGGCGGCGGGCCGCTGCCGTCCTCGTGCTCTGCCTGATCGGCCTCGGGCCGTCGGTCGCCCAACCCCGGCAGGACACCCAGGAAGCGAACGTGGACATGTTCTTCGTCGTCGACCGTACCGGTTCGATGGCGGCCGAGGACTACAACGGAACGCACGAACGGCTCGACGGCGTGCGGCATGACATCCGGTCCCTCACGCAGGACATTCCCGCGGCGCGGTACTCGATCATTTCATTCGACTCCCAGGCCGCCCGGCAACTGCCGCTGACCACCGATGCGCGGGCGGTCGACTCCTGGACGCAGACCTTCCGCCGGGAGATCACCCGGTTCTCCCAAGGCTCCTTGACCGACCGGCCCCTGGCCGAACTGACTCGCGCCCTCAAGGGCGCCCGCGAGCAGCGCCCCGCAAATTCCCGGGTGGTGTTCTTCCTGTCCGACGGCGAGCAAACCGCGCCGGGCAAGCCCCGCTCGTTCGCGGCGCTCGCGCCGCTGATCGACGCGGGGGCCGTGCTCGGCTACGGGACCGCGGCGGGCGGGCGCATGAAGGGGTACGCCCCCGACGTGGACGCGGCCAAGGACCCGTACCTCAAGGACCCGGAACGGCCCGACGCCGACGCCCGCTCCCGGATCGACGAGGACAAGTTGCGCACCCTGGCCGACCAACTCGGGGTCCCCTACGTCCACCGCACGGCGCCGACCGCCACCGCGCCGCTGGTCGCGGGCGTCGACCCGAGGCTGATCGCCGCCGATGGGCGCCGCCAAACCACCACCTACCGGTACGTCGTCTGGCCCCTCGGCCTGGTCCTCGCCGCACTGCTGGCCGCCGAGGCCTGGGGCTGGGCGACGACGACGGGCAGTTCGTTGCCTGCGCGACGCGGCCGGCGCCGCACCGAGTTGGTCGGCGCGCGCGGCGGGACGGTGTTGCCATGACGCGCCGCGACGAGAACACCCCGAAGTACCGCGGCCCGGCCGGGGCGCCGCCCGACAGTGCCGCCAGGAAGCGCCACGACGCGAAGCGCGACCGGGCCGGCCTCCGCACCGCACAGCGCGACCGGGTCGCGGCGAAGCGCCGGCAGGCGATCGCGCGCTCCTGCGCGGCGGGCCTCGCCGTCGTGATGCTCCTAGCCGGCGTGCGACTGATCGCGCTGCCGACGGTCACCGCCCTCGCGGCGTCCAAGCACTCGGCGGAGGACTACCGGGGCGCGGCCAACCTGTACGGGGTGCAGAAGGTATTCCCGAACGTCGTCGAGCCGTGGAAGGCCTACTACAACGCCGGCACCGCACTCGTCCGCGCCGAGGAATTCGAGGCGGCCAAGCGCGAACTGGACGACGCCTACCACCGGGCCGAGAACGGTACCGACGAGCAGCGCTGCATGATCCAGACCAATCTGTCCATCGCCTACGAGCTCGACGCCGATCGGGAGCGATCCCAGGCCGGCGACCTGGCCGAAGCCCTCAAGCGGCTCACCGCGGCGCTCGCCGCCAAGGCGGCCGGGAAGCCGTACGACGCGGCCGACCTCGACCCACTCGAGACCGGCACCCCCGCCAAGCCCGACGACCTGCGCGCCGAGGCCACCCAACACCTCGATTGGGCAGCCCATGGGTACGCCACCGCGAAACAAATCCGCACCTGGCCCGGATGCCCCGAGGCGAACCGTTCCGAGGAGCGGGAGCAACAGGACAAGGAGGCCCAGCGCCGGCTGGATCGCAAACGCCAGGACAGCACGGACGCCAAGGACTCCCTCCAGCCGCCCCCGCCCGGGCCGGCGCCCGACCCATCGCCGAACCCCTCGCCCAGCCCCTCGCCCCAGGACAAGGCGGAGGCCGACCGCATGGAGCGACTGCGGCAACAGAACGAGGAAGCCAACCAGGCCGGCGACGCCGACCGGCAGGCATACGAGAACGCCTACGGCGAGGGCGGCGCTCCCCCCTCCCGAAACTGGTGACGCCAACCGGTTTCGTGACCGCCGCCGTCGACCGCCCGGCGCGACGCCGAGAGGTGCGCCCGGCGCCCGAACCCGTGGCGAGAGATCGCGCGGAGAGGTGTGGGCACCCGTGGCGCCGAAGCCGTGGTTGGTTGCCCGAGGTAGAGGTATCGCACGCGAACGAGAGGTATCGCACGCCGAGTCAGTACCGGGCACGCCGAGTCAGAACCTTACGGCTGTTCGGTGCTCGTTTTCCCGGCGTGTCGGTACTGACTGGCCGCCCCAAGTACTGACTCGCCGCGCCAGGTACTGACTCGCCGCGCCAGGTACTGACTGGCCGCCCCAAGTACTGACTGGCCGCCCCAAGTACTGACTGGCCGCGCCAGGTACTGACTGGCCGCCCCACCTCACTTCGACCGTCCGGGACCAGCGCCTCGAACCGGACCCCACAAAAGCCCGTCGACGACCGCACCGCAGCCATCCGGCACCACCGCACAAGTGCAGACCCCAACAACCCACAACGAACCAGGCCATCGGCGCCCCCACCATCACGCCACCCCGAACCACCTATCCGCGCGCTCTTAGCTGCACTCTGGCCGCCAAAGCGGTGTAACCATCGACGCGCGTGGGGCCGGCGCCCGCCGCCCCCACGAACTCATGACCGCACGAACTCATGACCGCGCGAGCGCATAGGGAAGGGGCCGCGAGGTCTTTGACCTCGCGGCCCCTCCAGGGCGGCGGCTTGTCCCGGGGCCGCCGCCCGGGCGGGGTTGTGCAGACCCCGCCGAAGTGGATCCGGACGACCGAAATCAGATCCGGGCGTTCACGATCAGATTCGGCTGGCCGCGAGCGCCGACCCGCGGCGTCCGTAGACCCACCAGCACACGAATGCCATCACCAGGTAGACCCCGATGAACACCCACATCGCCGGGACGTAGGAGCCGTAGTGGCTCTCCGAGAAGGCGAAGCCACGCGGGATGAGGAAGCCACCGAAGGCGCCGATCGAGCCGCTGATGCCGAGGCAACCGGCCGCGGCCTTCACGGCCGAGGCGGTCAGGGCCGGGACCTTCGACTCGTCGCCCCTAGCCTTCGCCCGGGCCCCTTCACGGAAGACGGCGGGGATCATGCGGTACGTCGCACCGTTGCCGACGCCGGTCGCCACGAAGAGGAGGAGGAACGAGAGGAAGAACGGCCAGAACGACTTGTTCACCGCGATCGAGTAGATCGCGCCGAGAGCGCCGGCGATCATCACGAAGTAGGACACGATCGTAACGCGCGTCCCGCCGAGGTGGTCGGAGATCCACCCACCGGCCGGGCGGGAGATCGAACCCACCAGAGCACCCATAAAGGCGAGCGCGATCGGGACACCGAGCACGGTCAGCGGAGTGGTGTAGTCCGGGAAAGTGTTCTTGATCACGAGCGGGAAAGCCCATGAATAACCGATGAACGAACCGAAAGTTCCGATGTAGAGGAACGAGATGATCCAGGTGTGCTTGTTCTTCACCGCCTCCGCAAATGGCCTCATGTCGCTCTTGGCACTGCTCAGGTTGTCCATCCGCCACCAGGCGAGGATGGCCGCAGGAATGATGAGCACAAGCCACATCCAGACGGACATGCTCACCTTGGCGGCGGTCAGCACGCCCGCGCCACCGATGCCGATCGCGACCGGGACTGCGAACTGGACCGCGGCGGTTCCGATGTTCCCGCCGGCCGCGTTGAACCCGAGCGCTCGGCCCTTCTCCTTCTCCGGGAAGAAGAAGGAGATGTTCGACATCGACGAAGCGAAGTTGCCGCCACCGAAACCGGCGAGGGCGGCGATCCACATCAGGGTGCTGAAGGACAGCTCCGGGTGGTGCACGGCCCACGCGAGCCCGACGGTCGGGAAGATCAGCAGCGAGGCGGACACGATGGTCCAGTTCCGGCCACCCAGCATCGGGACGGCGAGGGTGTACGGAATCCGCAGGGTCGCGCCGACCAGGCTGGGAATGGCGATCAGCCAGAACTCCTGGTCCTTGGTCAGGTCGAAGCCCTGCACCCCGGCACCGAAGTTGATGTCGTTGAGCTTCGGCACCACGATCGTCCACAGCGCCCAGATCACGAAGCCGAGGAACTCGGCGAAGATCGAGAGGTAGAGGTTGCGGTGCGCGATCGACTTGCCCTTGGCCGCCCAGAACGCGGCGTCCTCAGGCCGCCAGTCGTCGATCCACCGGCCACCGATGCGGCGCGGGGCCTGCCCCTGACCCGGCCGTTCATCGACAAGTTGGGAGGAGGTGGCCGGGCTCTCTTCTCCACTGTTTGACACGGGCATCTCTACTCCTTTGCAGGCCCCCGTCGGTACGTTGCCCGAACTGTCGCATCCCAGGTCCGAAAAAGGAAGATGTCCGAGCCAATGAGAGGACGGAAGTAGCCAAGATCACAGCAAAGGTCCCATGGCTTTTTTGCAGAAGAAATGCTACCCGCCGGCGATGGTTTTTCTCAAAACTATGAGACCATCATCACAAGCACAAGCACCATGATGGTGCCGGCGGAGACCAGCGCGGTCGCCAATCGTCCGCGCCGCCCCGCCAGGGTCCGGCCGAGGATCGATCCCCCGGCCGCGAGCAGGAGCTGCCAACTCGCGGACGCCGCAAAGGCGCCGAGCACGAACGCCGCGCCGGCGCCCGGACCGGAGTCCTGGACGCCGGCCCGGGCGCCCACCACGACGGTGCCGAAATACACCACAGTCGCCGGATTGACCGCCGTGATCGCCACCATTCGGGCGAAGGCGCCGGCCGCGGAAGGGACGCTCGGTCGCGACCCGCCGCCGCGCGCAGGGCGACCCGCAGCACCGGAGCCCGGCGAGGTCCGCGCGATGGCGCGCCACCCCGCCGCGGTCACCGACGCCACGGGCGACCCGGTCGCGTCCGACCGCGCACCCGCCGCGCCGGCCGCATTGAGCACATCGACGGATGGCGCCGCCGGCCGCGCGGACGCGGACGACACCGCCCCTGCCGGAGCGAGCCGGGCCCGGGACGAAGGTCCCGGCGACGAGTGCCGATAGGTGCGGACGGCGTCGAACACCAGCTTTCCCGCGAGCCCCACGAGGACCACCGCCGCCGCCACCCGCAGGCCGCCCGCCACCGGCGCGATCAGGCCGGCCAACGCCACCCCGCCCACCGTCGCGACCAACGCGTACAAGCCGTCCGTCGTCGCCACGCCCATGGCCGCCGCGACCGCCACCAGGGGTCGCACCCTGGCACTGAGCGCGATCAGGTAGGTCGCCACCGCGCCGACGGGCATGGCGATCGCATAGCCGGCAAGAATCCCGGCCCGGAGGGCGGCAGTCACGCCCGCGATCCTCGCAGGGGGCCGCGATGGTCGCCCGCGGGCGGCACTCAGCCCCAGACGATGGCGCGGGCGGGGTCCTCCAGGACGCGAGCGACGTCGGCCAGGAACCGCGCGCCGAGTTCGCCGTCGACCAGACGGTGATCGAAGCTCAGCGCCAATTGGGTGACCCAACGCTTGCGAATCTTGCCCTTGTGCACCCACGGCTGTTCCCGAATCGCACCGAAGGCGAGGATCGCCGCCTCGCCCGGGTTGAGGATCGGGGTGCCGGTGTCGATGCCGAAGACGCCGACGTTCGTGATCGTGATGGTGCCGTCCGCCATGGCCTGCGGGCTGGTGCGGCCGGCTCGGGCGGTCGTGGTCAGGTCCGCGATTTCGACGGCGAGCTCGGGCAACCGGGCGCGGTGCGCGTCCTTGATATTCGGCACCACCAGGCCCCGCGGCGTGGTCGCCGCGATCCCGAGATTGACGTAGTGCTTGAAGACAATCTCCTGCGCGGGCTCGTCCCAGCTTGCGTTGATCTCCGGGTGCCGGTGCACCGCGATCAGCAGCGCCTTCGCCGCGATCAGCAGCGGCGTGACCCGGACGTCGGCGAACTCGCGATCCTCCCGCAGAGCGGCGACGAGCCGCATCGTGCGGGTGACGTCAACGGTCTGGAAGACCGTGACGTGCGGGGCCGTGAAGGCGCTGGCGACCATCGCCTCGGCCGTCCGCTTGCGGACCGATCGCACCGGCACCCTGGTCCGCCGCCCGTCCGGGCTGACGACGCCGGAGGCGAGCCACGGCCGGTCGTCGTCGGGATAGGTGGCCAACCGCCGCGGCTCCACCTCGGCGGCCCGAGCCCGGACGTCCTCGCGGGTAATGATGCCGCCCGGACCGCTGCCGACCAGGCTGGCCAACTCGATCCCGAGGTCCCGGGCCAGTTTGCGCACCGGCGGCTTGGCGAGAACCGCGACGCCGGGCGGCGTCGGACCGTCCGACGACGCCGGGCGGGCCGGGACCCGGCCCACCGGTTCGGCGGGTGCGGGCGCGGCCGGGGCGGGCGGCGCGGCCGGGGCCGATGTCGCAGGCGGGGCCGATGTCGGGGCCGGGGTGGGCGCAACCGGGGCCGATGTCGCAGGCGCGGCGGTTCGGCGTCGGCGCCGAACCGCCGGCGCCGCGTGCTCTGCTGTGCCGTACCCGACGAGGACTGCGCCCGACCGTCCATCCTCGGCGCCACTGCCCTGGGCGCTACCTCCCTCGGCGCCACTGCCGGGAGAGCCCCCGCCGGAGCCGGCACCCGGCCCGGCGCCGGCGGGATCGGTGTCGACCACCACGATCGGGGTGCCGACGTCGACCGTCCGACCCTCCTCGACCAACACCTGCGCGACGACGCCCGCAACCGGACAGGGCAACTCCACCAGGGACTTCGCCGTCTCAATCTCGACGATCACCTGGTTGACCCGGACCTCGTCGCCGACGGCGACGTGCCATTGCACGATCTCCGCCTCGGTGAGGCCCTCCCCGACGTCGGGAAGCTGGAACTGCTCGAACGTGGGCACTGCATCTCCTCGACCCGTCGGACTCTTCATCAGTGCGGCCGGCCCCCAACCGGCCACAGTGCGGCCGGCCCCCAACCGGCGGCCCCGGCCGCCGGCGGCGCGCGCCACCGGAACGCCGGCGCCGCTAGAACGCGAGCGCGCGGTCCACCGCGTCGAGCACCCGCTCGACGCCCGGCAGATACTCCCGCTCGACCTTGGCGACCGGATACGGCGTGTGGAACGCGCCCACCCGGAGCACGGGCGCCTCCAGCGAGTGGAAGCACTCCTCGGTCACCCGCGCCGCGATCTCCGCGCCGGCGCCGAAGAACACCGGCGCCTCGTGGACGACGACGAGGCGCCCGGTGCGGCGCACGCTACCGATCACCGCAGTCAGATCCAGCGGCGAGATCGACCGCAGGTCGACCACCTCGATCGAGGTGCCCTCCGCCTGCGCGGCCTCGGCCGCCTTCAGCGCCGTCGCGACGGTCGGGCCGTACGCGGCGATCGTCACGTCCGTGCCGGCCCTCGCCGGCCGGGCCTGGTCCAGAATCAGCGGCCGGACGGGCTCGTCGAGCCGCACCTCCGCCTTATCCCAGTACCGGCCCTTGGGCTCGAAGAAGAGCACCGGGTCCGGCGAGGCGATGGCGGCCCGGATCATGTCGTAGGCGTCCTGCGGGTTCGACGGCGTCACCACCCGGAGCCCGGCCGTGTGTGCGAAGAGCGCCTCCGGGGATTCGGAGTGGTGCTCGATGGCGCCGATCCCGCCGCCGTACGGGATCCGGATGACGACGGGCAGCTCGAGCAGGCCTTGCGAGCGGTACCGCATCTTCGCCAACTGGGTGGTGATCTGGTCGAACGCCGGAAAGACGAAACCGTCGAACTGGATCTCGCAGACGGGCCGGTACCCGCGCATCGCGAGGCCGATCGCGGTCCCGACGATGCCGGATTCGGCGAGCGGGGTGTCCATCACGCGGTCGCCGCCGAAGTCCTTGGCGAGCCGGTCGGTCACCCGGAAGACGCCGCCGAGGGTCCCGATGTCCTCGCCCATGAGCAGGACCTTGGGGTCGGTCTCCAGGGCGGACCGCAGGCCGGCGTTCAGTGCCCCCGCGAGCGTGAGCGTGGTCATCGCAGCGCCTCCTCGTAGTCCGTGAACCAGGCTTGGTCGGCGGCGGTGATGGCGTGGCCGCCCGCGTAGACGTGGTCGAACATCGACGCCGGGGCCGGGCCGGCCATCGCGCGCACGTCGCGGCGCAGCCGCTCGCCGAGCGCGTCCGCGTCCCGCTCGACGGCGGCCTCGAAGGCCTCGTCCGAATCTCCCGTCGATCGCAGCAGGGCGCGCAGTCGGTCGATCGGGTCCCGCCGACGCCAGTACTCCTCCTGGGCCCGGGTGCGGTAGCGGGTCGGGTCGTCCGACGTCGTGTGCGCACCCATCCGGTAGGTCACGGCTTCGATAAAGGTCGGGCCGCCGCCGGACCTGGCCCGGTCGAGGGCCTCGGCCGTGGCGGCATACGACGCGAGCACATCGTTGCCGTCGATCCGCACGCTGGGGATGCCGAAACCCTCGCCGCGACGCACGAGCGGTACCCGGCTCTGCGTCGTCGGCGGCACCGAGATCGCCCACTGGTTGTTCTGGCAAAAAAACACCACCGGTGCGTTGTTCGCGGCGGCGAAGACCATCGCCTCGTTGACATCGCCCTGGGAACTCGCGCCGTCGCCGAAGTAGGTGACGACCGCCGCGTCTCGGGCCGGCTCGCCCGTGCCGACGACGCCGTCGCGCTGCATGCCCATCGCGTAGCCGACGGAATGCAGCGGGTGGCCGCCCACCACCAAGGTGTAGAGGTGGAAGTTGTGCGCGGCCGGGTCCCAGCCGCCGTGGTCGATGCCGCGGAACATCCGCAGGATCCGGACCAGGTCCAGGCCCCGAACGTGGGCCACCCCATGCTCCCGGTAGGACGGGAAGACGTAGTCGTCGGGGGCCAGCGCGCGGGCCGAGCCGATCTGCGCCCCCTCCTGGCCGGCGGCCGGGGCGAACAAGCCGAGTTCGCCCTGCCGCTGCAGCGCGGTCGCCTCATCGTCGAACCGGCGTACCAGCACCATGTCGCGGTACCACGCGCGCAGGTCCGCGGCGGTGAGGCCGGCGACTCGGGCGGCGTAGGGCGCGACGTCGGGCGTGTTCACCCGCAGGCCCGCGGGCGTGAGGAGCTGGACCATCGGCTCGTCCAGCGGCGAGCCGGGCACGTCAGGCAGGTCGGGGACGATTTGCCGCACGGACTCGCGCCCGGTGCCGTCGTCGTGATGCACGATCTCCTCCTCGCGGCCCGAGAGCCGTCGGCAACCTACGCTTGCGTAGCTTACGCCAGCGTAGGCTACGCGGCCGTAGGTTCCGCGTCGGGGGCACGGCACAATTCGCGCGCACGGATTTGGAGGGTTGCGACAACAGGCCGCTCGGGTGGGATTCGCGGCGGCGGGGGTTCGGGGTCGGGGCGCGGGGCCCTATCTCGACGGCCGCCGACACCGAGCCACGCAACGAGACGAGCAAACCCACTCGTCCATTTCGGGCGGCACCGCGCGCACTCGTCTGCGGGCTTGCCGGCGGCAGGCATCTCGCGACGGTCCACGCCGCGGCAATTCGCCGGAATCACTCAATCTGGGTCTGGGCGCCCAACGGATCGCACGCGTCCGGCCGCGCCGGGACGGTGCGAACGCGGATCAGACCGCCGCGGAGAGCCTCGGCACGTCGGCGGGCAACAGGTCGACCAGGTCCACGCCCAACGCCTCGGCCAAGGCCATGACGATGCGCAGACTCGGGTTCGCCGGGGTCCCGGGCCGGGACTCACCCTTCTCGAGCTGTTGATAGTGATAGCGCGTGATTCCCGCCGCGTGGGCGAGCCGCTCCTGCGAAAGTCCCGCCTCGTGACGGCGGCGATTCAGCTCGAATCCGAGGTCACGGACATAGGATTCCCAGCTCTGCACAGGGTCCGTCGCCATGACACGACATGCTGCCACGAGGTCATTGTCAGCAGCCCAACGTGCCTGGCTTCCGCAGCGTTTCGTGTGTACTATGCCCTACTTTGTCGCCGTAAGGACGGCGCAGTCGGAGCCCGAAGACTCGTGTCCAGGGCGCAACGGCTTGTGGCATTCGTGCATCACCGCAAGCCGAACCGCTACCGCCAGCCCGCCGCCGCGCCGAGGAAGAGGTCGTTGGCCTCCCGCTCGCCGATCGAGACGCGGATCCCCTCGCCCGCGAACGGGCGCGCCAGGACCCCCACCGTACGCAATTCCTCAGCCCGCGCCATCGTGTGCGGCCCGAGGTCGAGCCAGACAAAATTCGCCTCCGGCGGCGGCAGGGTCCAGCCCTGATCCTGCAGCGCCGCGACGACGCGGCCCCGCTCGGTGACGAGCCGATCGACCCGCTCGAGGACGGCGTCGCGCATCCGCAGCGACGCCACGGCCGCCCGCTGCGCGACGTCGGACACGCCGAACGGCGTCGCCACCGCCCGGAACCCGGCCGCGAGGCGCGGCCGGGCGAGGGCGTACCCGACCCGGAGCCCGGCCAACCCGTGCGCCTTGGACAGGGTCCGCAGGACGACGACGTTCGCCCGGGCGGCGAGTGCCGCCATCGCGTCGGCCGCCTCGGGGTCGCGGACGAATTCGACGTACGCCTCGTCGAGCACGACCAGGACGTCCGAGGGCACCCGGCGGAGGAAGTCGGCGAGTTCCACGCCCCGGACGGCGGGGCCGGTCGGGTTATTCGGGGTGCAGACCAGCACCACCCTGGTGCGCTCGGTCACGGCGTCGGCCATCGCGGCCAGGTCCAGGCGGCCGGGGTCGCGCCCGGTGGACAGCGGAACCCGAACGCTCACCCCGCCTGCGATGGCGACGGCGATCGGGTAGAACTCGAAGGAGCGCCAGCCGAAGACGACCTCGTCGCCGGGCTCGACCACGGCCGCGAGGATGTGGCCGAGGACGGCATCCGAACCATTGCCAACCACGAGGTGGTCCGGGCTCAGCCCGTGCAGGTCGGCGAGTGCGGCGACGAGCTCGGTCGCCTGCAGGTCCGGGTAACGGTTGACATCCGCGGCAGCATCGGCGATCGCCGCGAGCACCCCCGGCAGGGGCGGAAACGGGTTCTCATTGGAGGAGAGTTTGAAGACCGCCCCGCCCGACGTTCCCCGCTCGCCCGGAACGTACGTCGGAAGGGCAGCGACGGCGGACCGGAGCGGAACACGTGCAGCCATGGCCCCAGCATGCCATCCGCCGCCCCACGCCCGGCCGAGTCGGACCGCTGTGCGGAAAAGTCCGGCGCGCGCACCATCCCCCGAGGTCATGGTGCTAACGCCCGGTCTCCGGCCGATCGGCCGGTGGCCGCGACCGCGAGCCCCGGACGCGACCGCCGGCCCGGGCGCGGTCAGCGCAGGCCGGGCGTGGGCGGCGGTTCGGGCGGCAGCAGGTCGGCGAGTTCCACGCCCAACGCCTGCGCCAGCGAGATCACCAGCCGCAGGCTCGGGTTCGCGGGCGTGCCCGGACGCGACTCACCCTTCTCCAACTGTTGGTAGTGGTAGCGCGTCAGACCGGCGAGTTGCGCAATCGACCGTTGCGACAAACCCGCCTCGTGCCGCCGTCGGCACAACTCGCGGCCGAAGGCCTGAACGTAGGTCTCCCACGTGTGAGGTGGTCGCGTCTCCATGTCGCAAATGTAGTCATGTCGGTTGAATCGTCGCCGGATTGGTCTGGCGTTCCATCCGCAGTGCTGCACCCGACCCCCCGCGCATCGCCGCGCCGGGCCGCGACCCATACCGAGCGGCCCCGACGAGTGCGAGGATCAGGCCATGAGCTTCATCGTCCGCGTCCTCGTCAACGGCCTCGCCATTTGGTTGACCAGCCTGTTCATCAACGACCATGTCAAGATCGTCGGCTCCGAAACAGCGCTCGGGAAGGCCGCCGTCGTGCTCGGCGTCGGCCTGATCTTCGCCCTGGTCAACGCCATCGTGAAGCCACTCGTCCAGCTTCTCTCCATCCCGCTGTACATTCTCACCCTCGGCCTGTTCACCCTCGTGGTGAACGCCCTGATGCTGATGCTCACCGCCTGGATCACCGAGCAGACCGATTGGGGCATTCGGATCGAGGGCGGTTTCTGGTGGGCGGTCCTGGCCGCGCTGAGCATCTCCGTCCTGAACTTCCTCATTTCGGCGGTGGTGCCATCCGGCCACCGGGACGACGCGCACCGGTAGCCACGCCGGACGCCCGCCGACGCGCGTGGGAGGATGACGGCGTGGCCCCCGACAGCACCCCGCCCCACCCCGTCGTGACGTCCCCCGCCGCCGCAACCCGAACCGGGCGGCACGCGGTCGAGGCCGGCCGAGCCCGGCTGGCCGACGTCGTCCCGCCCGTTGCCCTCGGGCCGCTCGACGGCCGGTACCGCGCCGTCGTCGCGCCGCTGGTGGACTACCTGTCCGAGCCCGCACTCAACCGGGAGCGGATCCACGTCGAGGTGGAATGGTTCATCGCGCTGTGCGACGGGCTGCCGGCGGCGGCCGGCGGGCCGATCGACGGCCCGATCGTGCCGGGCGCTCCGGGCCTGACGTCGGCCGAGCGCGCGTACCTGCGGGCGATCCCCGCGGACTTCGACGCCGCCGGCATCGCCGAACTCGGCGCGATCGAGCGCGACACCGTGCACGACGTCAAGGCCGTCGAGTACTACATCCGGCGTCGGCTGGCGGCCGCGCCCGAGCACCTCGGTCCGCAGAGTGCGCTCGGCCGACCGGGTGTTGCCGAACTGGTGCACTTCGCCTGCACGAGCGAGGACATCAATAACCTCGCGTACGCCCTGATGATCGCCGGCGCGGTGCGCGACGTCTGGCTGCCGGCCGCTGCCGAGTTGGTGGACCAGCTCACGGCCACCGCCCGCGAGCACGCCGCCGTGCCGATGCTCGCCCGCACCCACGGCCAGCCCGCCACGCCGACGACGCTCGGCAAGGAACTCGCCGTCACGGCACATCGGCTTCGGCGCCAACTGCGGCGGATCGAATCGGCCGAGTATCTGGGCAAGCTCAACGGCGCCACCGGCACCTTCGGCGCGCACTCGGTGGCGGTGCCGGGGGTGGACTGGCCGGCGGTGTCACGCGCCTTCGTCGAGGGCCTCGGCTTGACCTGGAATCCGCTGACGACCCAGATCGAATCGCACGACTGGCAGGCGGAGCTGTACTCCGACGTCGCCCGCGCGGGGCGCATTCTGCACAACCTCGCCACCGACGTGTGGAGCTACATCTCGCTGGGCGTCTTCAGCCAGATTCCCGTGGCCGGCGCCACCGGATCCTCCACCATGCCGCACAAGGTCAACCCGATCCGGTTCGAGAACGCGGAGGCGAACCTGGAGATCTCGGCGGCGCTCCTCGACACGCTCGCGGCCACGCTCGTCACCTCGCGGATGCAGCGCGACCTGACCGACTCGACGACGCAACGCAATGTCGGGCCCGCCTTCGGGCACTCGCTGCTCGCCATCGACAACATTGCCCGCGGGCTGCGGGGCCTCGCGGTCTCCGACGCCGTCCTGGCCGCCGACCTCGACGCGAACTGGGAGGTCCTCGCCGAGCCGATCCAGTCCGCGATGCGCGCCGCCGCCGTCGCCGGGGTGCCCGGCATGGACAACCCGTACGAACGGCTCAAGGAATTGACCCGCGGCCGGCGGATCGGTCCGCAGGAGTTGCGGGATTTCGTTGCCGGCCTGGGCCTGCCCGACGACGTCGCGGTCCGGCTCGCCGACCTCACCCCGGCCGGTTACACCGGCCTGGCCGAGCAACTCGTCGACAGGCTCGACTGAATCGGCCGGGTCCGAATTGTGAGCGGGCATCGGTCCGGCTGATGAGACGCTGACCTGTCGAATCCCCGTGCAGCGCTAGCGTCAGCGCCCGAAATCGGTTGCCGGGCGATCAGGTGGTGAGCGCGACCATGAGCGAGAACCGGACGATCGCACTAGCCATTGTCGCGGCAGTGCTCGCCGTGGCACTGCTCGCCACCGGCTGGCTGCGCCACCGCCGCGCTCGCTCCGTCCGCCGCATCCGCGTCTCCGCTCGTCTGCTCGGCACCCGGAGCACGCGCGCCGGCACCGTGTGGGAGGTCGTGTACCTGGCGCCCGACGGTACGCCCATGCGGGGCAGCATCGTGGTGCCGGCCCGCAGCGGCCCGCGCTTCGACGGCACCTGCTGGCTCGACCCGGACAATCTGCGCGACATCGCCGCTCACCCCACGGCCACCACGGGCCAGGGCCGGGCCTTCCTCTTTGCCGGCACCGCCGCCGGTCTCATCGGAGCCGCCGGCGCCGTCGCCGTCGTCCTCCACATCCCCCTCTGACATCTTCGCAACCCGCCCGAGGCCAGTCCCGGCCGAGGTCCCGGCCGAGGTAGATCCGTGCGGACCGGGGTAGATCCGTCCGGTCACCCGAGAGGGCTCTCGGCAACCGGACGGATCTACCTCGGCGTCGGTCAGGGGGCGGGCAGCGGCGCGAAGTCGGCCGCGCCCGGCGCCTGCATCGCCAGCTCGAGCTTCGCGGCGCCGGAGATGTCCACGAAATCGACCCGCACGGGGGTGGCCACGCCCTCGGTCAGGGTGAAGGACACCTCGTGGGTGGCCCCGGCGGTGGCGCCGGCCCAGTCGTCGTGCACCAGGAAGTCGCCGACGAACACCCGCACCCCGTCGCGGTCACCGTCCGTGATCCGCAACCGGTGCACGCCGGTGCCCTTCGCGGTGAGGGTCGTGTTCCACCGCACCGACCAGTCGCTGGTGCCGAAGCCTGTCAGCGGGCGGTCGGCCGTGCCGAACGACAGGCCGATCTTGGTGTCGGTCGTCGAGGTTTCGGCAGCCCCACCGGTCTGGTCCAGGTTGTTCCACCAGCGGGTGGTGATCGGACCCACGGCCGGCATCCCGACAACGCCCCCCGCCCCCGCCCCCGCCGCCGCCGCCGGCCCCGCCGTCATCGCGCTCGCCGGAATCGGCACGAACACCGCCGAGCCGGGCACGGACCACGAGAGGTCCACCTTGGCCGCGCCCGAGTAGTCCACGAACTCGACCACGAAGGAGACGCTGCGGCCCTCGGTCAGCGTGACCGGCACCGTGTAGGTCTGCGCCCCGGAGGCGTCGGCCCACTTGTCCAGCACGAGGCCGCCGTCGACCCGAATCCGCACCCCGTCGTGGGTGGCGTCGGCCAACCGCAACTGGTACGTGCCGGTCTCCGGCGCGGTCAGCATCGTCGACCAGCGAATCGAGAAGCTGCTCGACGAGTAGCCCGGCAACGGGCCGGCTCCGGTCCCGAGGTCGAGCGCGATCGGCGCGACCTCGACGTTTGCCGGAGTTCCGGTCAGCGTGCGGTTCTTCCAGTACTCAGCCTGGACCCGGCCGGGCGGGGCCGGGCTGTTCGCGGCCGTCCCCGGCCGGTCGACGACGTTCCATGTGACGGCGAGATCCGCCTTGGCCGTGCCGTTCGTGGCGGTGATGGTCGTGGCGTAGGTACCCGGGGTGGTGATGGTGCCCCAGATCCGCCCGGTGGCCGGGTCGATGTCGATGCCCTTGGGCAGCTTCTTCGCCGAGTAGGTCAGCGGGTAGCCGGCCGGGTCGACGGCGGTCCAACCGGTGGTGACCTTGTCCCCGGTGGTGTTGTTGACCGTGATCGCGGCCGGCGTCCACGCCGGCTTGGCGACCGGCGTCACCGGCTCGAAGATCGCCTTGACCAGGGCGGCGTCGCGCACCGGCAGCGTGATGGTGGGCCGGGTGGAGGTGCTCGACCCCTCCCAGCGCACGAAGGTGTAGCCGACCTTCGGCTTCGCGGTCAGCGTGACCGGCACCTCGGGGTAGTACGAGCCGGTCCAGGAGGTAACGTCCGCCAGCACGTTCGGCAACGAGTTGACCTGGACCCCGCCCTGCGCGGTGTCGTCCACCTGCACGGTCAGCGACTGCCGGGCGGAGAGCTTGAACTCGCTGCGGGTGAAGGAATCGACCTTGGGGTTGCGCGCGTTGAGGAAGCCGCGCAGCCGGGCCACATCCTCGCTCTCCCACTTCGCCGCCGAGCCCAGCGTCGGGTTGGCGGCCCGGAAGGTCGGGATGTAGGGCTTGACCCGGCCGGCCATCTCGTCCAGGAGCGCGTTGGTGCGCGCCGGGGCGAAGGTGTCATTCAACTGGTCCGCGACCGTGTTGACGTACAGGTTCTTGAAGTCGGGGTTCTTCAGCAGGCTCGCGAACGCATAGTTCCTCGAGTCGCTGATCCGCGAGTAGGGGTTGACATTCGCCGACGAGTCACCGAGGAAGCCGAACACCGGCGGCAGATCCATCGAGATATCGAAGTCGTGCACCTGGTAGCGCCACAGGTTGTCGCCCGCGGGCGTCCGCCACGCGTTCATGTTCCGCCACGGCCAGTCCCACACCGCGGCCCAGCCGTACGCTGCCGTCACGGACGCGACGTTCTGCACGTCGACGCGCTTCTTGGCCTCGGCGTAATTCGCCGCGCCGGCCATCGAGTTCCCGCGGAACCAGGAGATCATGTCCGCGTAATCCTTCTCCGCCTGGGCGCCGCCGGACTTCTCGTCGCCGTCCGAGATGTACTGGACGGCGTCGTTCGGGGTGCCGGTGCGGTTCTCGACCAAGGTCTCGTCCTCGGCCTCGCGCAGATCCATCAGGCCGTTGTACTGGCCGTTCAGGAAGACGACCGTGGGCGAGTAGTCCGCCCACAGGCCCGGATCGCCGGCCATGAAGCGCTGGGCGAGTTGGTCCCGCAGCCGGGCGGCATACCAGTCCGAGCCGGAGTTGCGCAGCCGGAATCGGGTGTAGGACTGCTTGGTGCCGCGGTTCGGGAACAGGTCATAGCTGAAGCTCTTGGCCCCGAGGGCCTCCCGCAGCTTGACGTTGAGCGGCACGCTCGTCTGGGTTCCGTTCGATCCGATCTGCCCGCCGACGCTCGCCTCGGCCCGCCCCTTGTAGATCACCTTGCCGTCGGCCTCGTGCATATCGATGGCAGGCGCAAACAGGGCCGACTTGCTCCGGACCTGGTAGGAGAGCTTCTCGGCCGCGGTCATCGTGACCATGATGACGCGCTGGCCGGCGTACTTGGTCGCGGCCGCCGCGTCGATCGCGTAGGACTCGGTCGCGGCCAGGCTCGGGGCCTTGCCTGCCTCGAAGGCGACAGCGCGCACGCTGCGCGCCGAGGGCACCGAGAACGGCCCCTTGTACAGCGTCGACGACGACGTCGGCTCGTTGCCGTCGGTCGTGTACCGGATCTCCGCGCCGGCCGGGCCGGACAGCGTCACCGTCTGCGCGCCGGCGTAAACGCCCCCGGCGGGGGCGATGGTCGGCGTCGCGGACAGACCCGCGTACGCCGAGCCGGAGTTGGCCTTGCCCTTGGTCGCGGCCGCGCAATACTGCAGCGGGCCCGAGCCGTTCGGCATCCGGCACCAGGTCCAGTCCTGCTTCATCAGCGGCGGGGCGGCCTGGTCGACGACGGTGCCCGCCGCCGTGCCGTCCGGGATCGTCAGGAACAGCGAGTCAGCCCCGTTATCCAGGTTGAAGCTCGCGTGCAGTTCCTTGCCCGCCACGGCTCGGTCCTTCTTGGACAGCCACACCGCGAGGTAGCCATTGGCGGGAATCGTCTGCCCGGCCGGGAACACCCAACGAAAATGGGACTCGGACTTGTTCGACAGGCCCCAGTTCGTCAGGTTCACCGCCACCGAGGTGGGGTTGTACAGCTCGACCCAGTCCTTTGCCTCGCCGTCGGCGTCCTTCGTCCCGTTCCAGGCTGCGGCGGAGACCTCGTTGATCACCACACCCGGCACGACGGGCGTCGCCGGGGCGGCGGGATCCGCCGGTGGCGCCGCGACCGCCGTCAGCGCGCCCGTGATCGCCAGCGCGCCGACCGCGACTATGGCCGCGGCGGCGCGAGCGCCCCCGCGGATGACCGTGACACTCATCTTTCCTCCTCGCCGTGGGCGAGGACGAGTGCCAATGCCGCACCCGCCTGCCCCTTCGTCGTCAGGAGTCGGCCCACCATCCGGACTCGGCGTTCCAGTCACCGCCCGGAATCAGGGTGCTCAGCGGGCGAGCGCCGCCCAATGTGCCAAGCGTTGCTCAACGGACTGCTGAGCAATCCCTGCCGACCAGCAAAGGGACATACGTGGTATAATCGGGAATGTCGGACGCGACTCTTTGCTCAGACTAGCCCTACTCGGCCAGAAAAATCCAACGCCTGACGCCCTCTCCGGGCAGGTGCGGGCTGCTTTCACCCGCACCTGCCCGCGGCACGCTCAGATGAGAGCCTCGGCGCGGTCGCACGCGCGGCAAGCCTCGTCGACGGCGTGCGCCGCGCGCCGGTGGGCCGCCACCGTGCCGGCGAGGTTGGACGGCGGCTCGGCCAGCAGGTGGCCCAACTCGTCCGCCGCGCCGAAGGCCCGGCTGGCCACCCCGGTCGCCGCCACCCCGGCGCCGACCTCACGCAGGCGCCGAACGGCCGCCCCGAACTCCCGTCGCACCGTCAGCATCCGCAGTTCGCACTCGGCCAGGCCCGCCCGCGCGCTGATCAGCCGGGCCGCCGCCTGCGGCGTCGCGAGATTGTTCAACTCGGTCGCGTCCCGGTCGACCTCGTCCCGGCGCTTGAGTTGCTCGGCATGGCAGTCCCACACCTGGTCCAATCGGGTGCGGACCTCGATCAGAGCCGGCGCCACCCGGCGCGCGCCCTCGGCCTCCCGGGCGCGGGTGCGCCGCAGCCTGGCATCAATCAGAACCCACACAGCAACGGCTAATGCGATGGCAGATGCCAAATCCCACGGATTCATCACATGGCCATGATGTCGCACTCCCACCAATCCGCCAGCCGGGTGCGCGCGCCCGGCGGCGCCGCCCCCCTGACCACGAGAAATCACCCGGGGTGTGGGCCGACCTGCGGTGCGATCACGGTGCGACGCGGCCCCCCCTGAGGCACGCTGACAACGGCGCCTGCACCCGCGGGCGCCTCGTCAGCCGGCCCGGTACCCGTCCGGCGGGATCGGCCCGGGATCAGCATTTGCAGTCCAGCAGTGGTACTCCCTGTGCAGGATCCCACGACACCTGGAGCACTGATGAGACGAGCAGCAATCCTCGCTGCGGGCGCGGCAACCGGCCTGCTCGCGGCTTCCATCGTGCTGGCCGCACCGGCCGGCGCGCACGGAAAGCACGATCCGTCGCACCCCGCCACGACCACCGTCGCACGTGGGCTCGTCGGCCCCCTGAGCCTGGCGGACGGGCCGAACGGCATCACCTTCGTCACCGAGAACTTCGCCGGGACACTCGACGCGATCAAGCCCGACGGGACCAAGAAAGTCCTGTACTCCTCCGGCGGCGACGAGGTCGGCGGCGTGTCCTACCTCGACGGCAAGGTGACCTTCACCCAGACGGGTGACGGGACCGCCGTCGTGAAGCGACTGCGGGTGGACCGCCACGGCAACGCGATCGGCTACCCGGTCACCATCGCCAACACCCGGGCCTTCGAGGAAAAGCGCAACCCGGACGCCCGCGTGGAGTACGGCTTCCGCGACCTGTCGGCGAAGTGTCTGGCCAAGATCCCGGCCGACTTCCCGATCCCGACGAAGTACACCGGCGCGGTCGACTCGCACCCATACTCGACCCTCGACCTCGGCGCCGTGACGTTCGTTGCCGACGCCGGAGCCAACACCGTCCTCGCCATCTGGCCGAAGGGCAAGATCACCACGGTCGCCGTGTTGCCGGCCCAACCGGCGGTGATCTCCGCGGAAGTTGCGAAGTCGTTCAACCTGCCCAAGTGTGCCTACGGCGCGACCTACTGGTTCGAGGCCGTACCGACCGACGTCGAACGCGGCCCGAAGGGCCTGTACGTCAGCACGCTGCCGGGCGGCCCCGAGGACGCCAGCCTCGGCGCCCGCGGCGGCATCTACACCGTCAACCCGTTCACCGGCCACGTGAAGCGGTTTGCGTCCGGCCTGCTCGGGGCGACCAACGTCGCCGTCTCGCCGCACGGTCAGGTATTCGCCACCCAGCTCTTCGGCGGCGCGATCTCCGAGATCAAGGGCGGAGCACCCGGCCGAGCGGTCTTCACCGGGCCGACTCCGGCCGCCGTCGAGTGGACGGCGAAGGGTCTCAAGGCACTGGTCAACGCCCTGCCGGCGGACGAGACGACGCCGCCCGACGGGCAACTCATCCTGATCTCGCTCAAGCGGTAGCGACGCGCCCGGCCGGTCGATCGCGACCGGCCGGACGGGACCGGGGGAGGCGCGCTCGCGCCTCCCCCGGCTCGCGTCGGCCGACGACCACGGTGCCGTCGACGTCCTCGTCCCGGCGGACGTCAACGATGAGACCCGCCGCCTCGACCAGGGCAACCGCGCCGGCGACTTGCGCGCCGGCGATCTCGACGACCAGCGCCCCGCCGGGGGCTGCCCCGCCGGGGGCGAGCCGGCCGGGCGCGAGCCAGCCGGGCGCGGCCGCCGCGATTCGCCGGTGCAGGTCGAGCCCGTCGGCGCCGCCGTCGAGGGCGACCGCGGGCTCGCGGTCCCGGGCCTCAGGCGGCATCAGCGGGATCTGCCCGCTCGGCACATACGGCGCGTTGGCGAGCAGGAGATCCACTCGACCGCGCAGCCGCGCCGGCAACGGCGCGTCGAGGTCCCCCTGATACACGGTGCCCGTGCCGGCCAGATTCGCCCGCGCGCAGCCGACCGCCCGCGGGTCGATGTCGGCGGCATGCAACTCGACCGCGCGGGCGGTCGCCACGGCCAGGCCGATCGCCCCGGAGCCGCAGCACAGATCGACGACGACGGGCCGTCGGCCGGGGTCCGCCGGTGCGGCGTCGAGGAGCGCAAGGGCGGTGCGAACCACCGCCTGCGTGCGCCGACGCGGCACGAACACGCCGGGGGCAACCGCCACTCGCAGGCCGCAGAACTCGGCCCAGCCCAGGATGGACTCCAGGGGTTCGCCGGCCGCCCGGCGATCGATCCGCGCGGCGAGTTCGGCGTCGTTGCGCGATTCGTCGATCAGAAGACGGGCCTCCTCCTCGGCGAAGACGCACCCGGCGGCCCGCAGCCGGGCGACCACATCCGCCGCGTTCACCTGGCTTCCGCCGGCACCGGCGCGGCGGTGTGACGCCGCTGCAAGAGCGCGAGAATCAGCAGCGCGACGGCGGCCCCGAGCGCGCCGCCGATGGTGTTCAGGACGACGTCCTGCACGGTCGGGACGCGGCCGGGGATCACGCGTTGGGCGCATTCGATGGCAATCGAGAGCAGCGCCCCGGCCAGGGTCACCGCGCCGGCAGCACGGACCAGCGCCGCCCGTTCCGGCGGCCGCGGCGCGGGCGGCGCGGACGCCGGCGGCGCGCCGGCGGAGCGGCTGCGCAGCGCCACGAGAAGCGTGGCCGGCAGCCCGAGCGGGAGGAACAGGATCACGTTGGCCGCGGCCTCGGCGCCGGCGAGAGTCAGGGGGACACCCACGGCTCGAAGGGCCGCGACCAGCGTCTGCGCCCAGCCGGGCGCGGCGGTCGACTCCGGCGATGGCCAGAGCGTGATCGCGAGGACGACGGCGAGATAGCCGCGCAGAATCCAGGTCAGGGCGCGCACTCGGACCAGAGTAGGTGAGTCATTCCCCCCGGCGCCGGCCCGGCCGCAGCAAGGCCCGACCCACGGAGGGCCAACCCACGGAGGGCCGGCCGAACGAGGGCCGGCCGAACGGAACTGAATACGCGCCGGTCGCGGCCGATGCCGGGCGCTTCGTTCCGTTCGATGCGAGGCGTGAATGGGTTCGCCGAGTCAGTACCTTGTGCGGCCAGTCAGTACCTTGTGCGGCCAGTCAGTACCTTGTGCGGCCAGTCAGTACCTTGTGCGGCCAGTCAGTACCAAGAGCCAGCCAGGCGCCCGTTTTCCGGCACTTCCAGTACTGACTCGACGCGCACCGTACTGACTCGACGCGCACCGTACTGACTCGGCGCGCACCGTACTGACTCGACGCGCGCCGTACTGACTCGACGCGCGCCGTACTGACTCGACGCGCAGAGTACTGGCGACCTGCGCGAAGCAGAGGTGAACGCCACGAGGGAGAGGGCGGCGCCGCGGCGGGCATCGTTCCGCTCGGCGGGCCACCGCCCTGCGGACCCCGGCCGGACGGAACAAGGGGCAGCGGATCGCCGCGGGCGACGTGCGCTTCAATCCGTTCGACGCCGCCGGCCCGGCCGAGCGGCACGGGGACCGATCCGGTTGCTCGGAATCTCTTGTCTAGACCGCCGCGAGTTCCGATTCCTCGACCGGCAGCGGCCCGGCGACCGGCAGCGGCCCGGCGCCCGGCAGCGACCCGGCGACCGGCAGCGACCCGCTTCCACACAGCGAACCAGTCGCAGGCGCGCCGGGCACCGAGACGCCCGGCACCGAGACGCCGGGCACCGAGACGCCCGGCACCGAGACGCCCGGCACCGAGACGCCCGGCACCGAGACACCCGGCACCGAGACGCCGGGCACCGAGACGCCGGGGGCGCGTCCGGAAACCTCGGACCCGGGGGCCTCGTTCACTCGGTCGGCGCGGCACGGCCCCGTGCCTGCGCCGGCAGGTAGCGCACCGGGCTTGGGGACGGTGAGATCGAAGTCCTCGTCCGCCTGCCAGGTCTCGTGCCACGTCCGACGCAGGCCGTCGCGCGCACGCTTCGCGAGCGCCGCAGTCGCATTCGGGCTGAGGCCGAGCAGCGTCGCGGTCTGGCTGGAGGAAAGGTCCTCCACGCACGTGTACCAGAGCACCTCGCGCCAGCGGGGCGGCAGGCTCTTCAGCGCGGTCACCGTCACGATGCGGTCCAGCGAACCCTCGGTGTCGTCGTCGATGGCGTCGTCGACGTGGCGCTCGGCCACGTCGTGGAAGTCGCCCACCGGCTGCGGCCGGCGCCGCCGGGACATGCTCGCCGCGGTGTTGCGCACCGAGCGCAAGAGATACGGACGGAAGGCGCCGAACGGGCCGCCGCCGCGCAGAATCGACGTCAGAATCGAGTGGGCGGCTTCCTGAACAATGTCCTCGGGATCGGCGACGGAGTAATACTGTCTCGCGACGGATAGCGCAGCCGAGGCGTGCCGTTGCCACAACGCGCCGTATGCGTCCCGGTCGCCGGATCGCACCCGGCTGACAAGGTCCTGGTCGGTGACGGTGGTACCGCCCGTCGAACTGTGGAGCATCAAGAGCCCTTCCGGATCCAACTTCGAATGATGATCGGGCGTTCTCTACTGGTCCAACCGTCCCAGACGGAACCCCTCCGGCGAAACCGCCGATCGGACGGCCCGAGCCGGCCGAAGGTACGACGTCGTCGTCGGCCTCCCATCGATGACGCCGGCTCGGCGATGCCGCCCGGGTGAAAGTCCTGATCGGCCGTGGGATCCAAGTCGCGCAACCGTTCGGAGCGCGTCAGCATGGAAAGGAAAGGCACCGCCGAGGCGCGGCCCCGCCGCTGGAAAGTTCCGGTGGCACCGCCTCCGATGCGCATGAACCCGACGGGGAGTTTGCATGCACGATGTCCGCGAATCGCCGAATTCCGGCAACACCGCCCCGCTCGCGCGGGGCGGCGCGGACGGCCCGGCCATCCACGACCCGGGCTTGCTGGACCGCGCGACCGGGGTCCTCATCGGACAGGCCTGCGGCGAGGTGGTCGGCAGGCCTTGGACGTTTCGTCCCCTCCCGGGCGAGGACGCCGACGACGTCGCCCCGGGCCCGGACGGTCACCTGGGCCCGGCATCCGACCCGGCCCCCGGGTCAAATCGGCGCCCCGGGTTCGACCCGGCCCTCGGGTCCGATCGACGCCCCGCGATCGACCTGAGCCCCGGGTCCGAAACCCACCCCGGCGCCGGCGAATGGGGTCGCGCAACCGAGTCGGCCGTCATGGTCGTCCGGGTGCTTGCGAGCCACGACCTCGACCCCCGCGCCGAGGGCGCGAACGAGGCCCTGCGCGACCTCGCGGTCGCCCTCCTCGGTCGCAACACCCGGGCGGGCCGACGCGACGCGGCGGCGGCGCTGCGGCGCCATGGGCTGGACCGAGGCCCCACCGCCGACGCCGGCTTTCGCGGCCGGCCGGAACTCTTGGCGAGCAACCGGGCGCTCGCGCGCGCCGGTGCCGTCGGGCTCAGCCGGCCGACGGACCGGGCGGCAACAGCCCGCGCAGCCCGGGCCGTGACCGCACTCACGCACACGGACCCGCTCGCGGCAGACTCGTGCGTGCTGTGGGCGGAGGCCGTCCGGGTCGCCGTGACGGAGCGCCGGCTCGACATCGAGTCAGGCCTGGATCTGATCCCACCCGAACGCCGCGTCGACTGGCTCGGCTGGCTCACCGAGGCGAGCCGGCCGGCCGGGACCGCGCGGCTGCGGGCGAACGGGTTCACCGTGACCGCGGTCCAGGCGGCGTGGCACGCCGCTTGGAACACGCGCCATACCGTCCGCAGTGGACGGGCGCGGTTCGTCGCCGGGATCCGGGCCGCCGTCCGCATCGGGGGCGAGACCGACGCCGTCGCTGCGCTGACCGGTTCGCTGCTCGGCGCCCGCTACGGCGCCGCCGCAATCCCGCTGGGTTGGCAACACGCAGTGCACGGCGCCCCGGGCCTCGGCGCCCGCGAATTGGGCGTTCTGGCCCGGCGGGCGGTGCAGCGCGCGGCGTCGACCCGGCTCCTGCTCACCCTGACGGTGGCCGGGCCGGGCGCCCGGCCCGAGGAGCGTTGCCCGGCCTGCAAGACCTTCGTGCATCCGGAGCCCGCCTACCCCGGCTACGTGTGTCCATGGTGCGTCGCCTGGGCCACGGACGAGGCCGGCCGGCCGATCCGGCTGATCGGCAGCCGGCCGATCAGCAGCCGGCCCGGCGCGGCCGGCGCCGACAGGGACCACCCCGCCCGCGCGGGCGGCACCGAATCCGTCGTCGCGGCGCGGTACGACGACGGGTCCCCCGCATCCGCGGCCGTGCTCGCCGGCCGGGCCTGGATCCGTGGCCGCGAGTATCGGATGGACTCAACCGCCGACGGTGCCGTGCTGCGCGACCTCGTCGCGCGATGAACGAACGGCGGCGCTGTCACCGATCAGTCGGCGGCCTCCAGTTCCTCCAGGGCAACCGGGAGTAGGACGGCGGTCAGGGCCGGGATCAACTCGTCCAGTTCGGCACTGACCTCGCCGCAGGTGAGGCAGCTTTCGAGGTGTGCCGCGACCTCGTCGGCGTCGCCGACGGACAGCGCGCCCCGGGAATACGCGGACAATTCCCGCAATACCGCCTGACACATGGGCGGCAGGTCGCCGGCCGCCAGGTACATGTCCAACCAGGCCCGGCGCAGTCCCTCCCGGGCCCGATGGTCGATGGACACCGTGACCTCGCGGCTCAGGCCGATGTGGATCGAGGCCTCGGTGACCGACACCCGCTCGACGCAGGTGTACCAGAGCACCTCCTGCCAGCGGGCGGGCAGCGAGGCGAAGGCGCGGATCGTCAGGTCGTCGGCGTCGACTGCCGGCGCGGGCTGGGGCGGCACGACATCGGGGGGCCCGGCCAACGACGATCGCAAGGGCTCCGCCATCTGAACGGGTGCGGACGCGTAGCCGTCGTCCTCGGGGTCGGGCTCGGCGCCGAAGGCGTCGTCATACCCGAAGGCGCCGAGGCCGGCGCCGGCCGGCCCCGCGCCCGATGCGGGCCGCAGGTCGACCGCAAAGTGACCGCCGACGCGGCGCTCCCCGACGCGATGCTCCCCGGGGCCATCGCCACCGGCGCTGAAGTCGCCGGTGGCGTAGTCGCCGCCGGCGTAGTCGCCGACTCCGTAGCCCGACCCGACGCCGAGGTCGCCGACACCGAGTGGATCGGCCGAGGCGAGCGGCTCGGGGGCGGCATAGTGCTCGCCCACGCCGAGCGGATCGGGACCCGGGAAGCGGTGGGCGGAGAAATGATCGCCGCCGCCGATCTCCCTGGCGGCGAACCGACGACCGGGGCCGCGGTCGTCGTCGGCGGCGAAGCCGTCCAGCAGGTCGTCGGCGGCGAAGCCGTCGAGCAATTCGTCCGCAGCGGAGGTGACCGGCTCGGAAGCCGCCCCGACCGAGCCCCCGAACGGCGCCGGGGCCGGAACCTCGAGCCCGCCGCGGGACACGAGGCGGGGGTCGAACTCGGGGACGAAGTGGGCCCCGCCGTCGAGCCCCGGTGCGCGCGGGATGCCCGACCCGAGGTCGATCCCGAGGGCGGGCGTGGGGTCGATCCCGAGGGCGGGCGTGGGGTCGCCCGGGGGCGGCAGGATGTGCTCCGGAAGGGAAACCTCGGCCTCGAAGAAAAAATCGGCGGCCGACGGCGCCGCGTCCGGTGGGCACCCGGGCACCGGCTGGGCGGAATCGTCGAAGGTCGGAATGTACGTGGGGTCGGTGGGGTTCGGCTCGGCGGTGCGGGCATGGCGCCGGCGCGGGGCGCTGACCGGCTCGGCGTCCTCGATCCCGACGGCGGCGGGCGGCGCCGCCGGTACCGGTGGGGGCGGCGGCGGGCCGAGCGCCGGCCCGCCGAAGGGCGGCGGCGGAGCGATCGGATCGACGCTCACCGGGAGGTCCGGACCGAGGGATGCCCCCACGGGCGGCGGTCCGATCGGCAGGTCGAGCCATGGCCCGGTCGGAACGTCCCATGCGTCGCCGTCACCGCTCGCAGGCGGCATCGGCTGCCAGGGAGACCGGTCGGTGTCCGGGACATACGCCATGCGCGTGCCTCTTTTCGAGGTCGGAGCGAACATACGGCAACGCGGCGCGGGACCGACCCGCCAAGCCTCCCGGCCCGCGCCGCCCGGTCCACGGCCGCCGTGCCCCCGTACTGAGTTCACGCCGGCGGCCGCCGGTTCCTGACGCCAACATGCCGGATTCGGCTTATCGAACGCAAGTATCGGGGTTACTGGACCGGGTTCGTTGTATTTCGTCCCCACACTTGTCGCATATAGTCCCGTTCCGGCTGTCGGCCGCTCGAAATTCGGACCTAGTCTTGGCCCGTGACCTCGTTCGCATCGGACAACTACGCTCCCGCGCACCCCGAAGTCCTGGCGGCCATCGCCGAGGCGAACGCCGGTTCGGCCGGTTCCTACGGCGCCGACCCCTGGACCGAGCAGCTCGCGATCGTGGTGCAGGCCACCTTCGGGCCGGACGCCGTCGCCTTTCCGGTCCTGACCGGCACGGGTGCGAACGTGGTCAGCCTGATGGCGGCCACCCCGCGCTGGGGCGGCGTCATCACGACTCGGCAGGCGCACACCAACACGGACGAGAACGGCGCGCCGGAGCGGATCGGCGGCCTGAAGCTGCTCACCGTCGATACCTCGGACGCCAAGCTCACCCCCGCCGATCTGGACGCTTACCTGGCCGACGTCGGCGACGTCCACCGCGCCCAGCCGTCGGTCGTTTCGGTCACCCAGGCGACGGAACTCGGCACCGTCTACACCCCCGCCGAGTTGGCCGCCATCGTCCGGGCGGCCCACGAGCGCGGCTGGGCGGTGCACATGGACGGGTCGCGGCTCGCGAACGCTGCGGCCGCGCTCGATCTGGAACTGCGCGAACTCACCACGGACGTCGGCATCGACCTGGTCTCCTTCGGCGGCACCAAGAACGGTGCGATGCTCGGCGAGGCGGTCATCGTGCCCGACGCCGCGGGCCCGGCGGGGTCCCAGTTCGCCGGCGCGATCGGTTACCTGCGCAAGTTCTCGGCTCAACTCGCCTCCAAGCAGCGCTTCGTCGCCGCCCAGTTGCTCGCGCTGCTCGGCAAGAGTCCGGTGCGGGCGCCCCGCGTGTCGCCCGACCATCGGATCGGCAGTCTGACGCGGACCTGGGGGGAGATCGCCGGCAAGGTGCCGCTGCGCGGCGAGATCCTGCGCGACGACGACAAGCCCGGGGACGACCCCCTGTGGCTGCGCAATGCCCGGCAGGCCAACGCCATGGCCGCCCTGCTGCGCAGCCACGTGGAGGGACTGCCGAACGTGACCTTCACGCAGCCGACCCAGGCCAACTCCCTGTTCGCGATCGTGCCGCGGGCGGGGGCCGAACGGGTCCGCCGCCGGTTCCCGTTCTACGACTGGGCGCCCGGACCTACGCCGGGCACGGTCGAGGTGCGGTGGATGTGCGCCTGGGACACCGCGCCGGCCGACGTCGAGGCTTTCGCCGACGCCGTGCGCGCCGAGATCGCCCGGCAATCGGCCTAGCTGAGCGATTCCGAATTGCTGCGGCATCATCGCCGGCGGGGCACGCTTGCCGCCCGCCCGCCCGCGGCCGTCAGTGCCCGCCGGCGACGATGCCCGCAATGCCGGCGACGACCGCGGCCACGATGATGCCGAAGCACAGGCAGGCGACCGCGACGCGCCACGGCGCGGGCCGCGGCGCGGGCACCTCGGGGGCAGCGCCGTCGGCCGGGCGACGGGCCGGTGACAGCAGCCGCAGCCCGAGCGCAAACAGCGCCGGCAACCCGGCCCCGACCAGCAGGCCGACGCCGATGACCTGGCCCAGCGCGGACCATTCGATGTACTCGCTCACGCGGGCAACTCCCTGGATCGGCCGCCGGACGCGGTCGTGTCATCGTCGGAAACGGCGGAATGGACCAGCAGCGAATCGGTGCCGCGCGCGTCGGCCGGAAGCGGTAGGGCATCGGTGCCGCGCGCGTCGGCCAGGAGCGTGTCGGCGTCGGCCGCAGCCGCCCGGGCGACCTCGCCCGGCTCGTGCCATTCCTGGGTGACATTGTGCGCCGAGATCGGCGATCGCCGCGCCCCGAGGTAGGCCGACACGGCAACGCCCACCAGGAGGCCGAAGACGATCGTGGTGCCGAGCGCACCGTGGATGACGGCCTGGATGCCGTAGCAGAGGGCGCCGACCGTGCCCGCGCAGGGCAACGTGATCAGCCAGGCCGTGCCCATCTTGCGCACCACCCGCCACCGCACCGTGGCCCCGGGCATCCCCACCCCCGAGCCGAGAATGGAGCCGGAGGCCACCTGCGTTGTCGACAACGAGAATCCGAAGTGGCTGGACAGCAGGATGACCGACGCCGACGACATGTCCGCCGCCATCCCCTGCCGGGCCTCGATCTCCGTCAGTCCCCGCCCCAGAGTGCGGATGACCCGCCACCCGCCCAGATAGGTGCCGGCCGCCATCGCGGCCGCGCAGGAAAGGATCACCCACAGCGGGACCCCCGCCGACGCCGGCACCGCCCCGCCGGCGATCAGCGCCAGCAGGATGATGCCCATCGACTTCTGCGCGTCATTGGTGCCGTGGGCAAGCGAGATCAGCGACGCCGCACCGATCTGGCCCCACCGGTAGCGGTGGCCGGCCGGGTCCGGCGGCAGGTCCCGGGTGATCCGGACGACCAGCCGGGTCCCGATCGACGCGACGAGGATCGCCACGGCGGGCGCGCAGACGGCCGGCATGACGACCTTGGCGACCAGGCCGGACCACAGGACGCCCGAGGTCCCGGCCGCAGCCAGCACCGAGCCGACGATGCCGCCGACCAGCGCGTGCGAGGACGAGGAGGGGATCGCCAGCAGCCAGGTGGTGAGGTTCCAGCAGATGCCGCCGACCAGTCCCCCGAAGACGACGGGGAGGGTGACGACACTCGCGTCGACCAGGCCCTTGGCGATCGTCGCGGCGACGGTCAGCGACAACATCGCGCCGACGAGATTCAGCACGGCCGCCAGCGTGACGGCGGGCTTGGGCTTCAGCGCCCCCGTCGCGATCGAGGAGGCCATGGCATTGCCGGTGTCGTTGAATCCATTGGTGAAATCGAAGGCCAGGGCTGTCACGACGACGAGCACAAGTAAGAGCGTCCCGGTCACGGTACCCATGGTCGGGCCGGCCGGACAGTGGTCCGCACCAACCGGTAGGTTCTTTGACCAGTGTTCATCGAGCGTTCATCCGGTGTTCGAACCGGATGTTCGAACACCGGCGACCGCAGGGCCGCCGGGCGGTGCGGTCAGGAGCCACCGGGCGGTTGCGGTCAGTGCGCGACGGCGCCCCGCAGGGTGATCGCGCCGGCGACGCCAACGGGCGCCTGGGCCGGCCGGGACTCGGGCCCGGTCTCGGCCGCCGCCGGCGCAGCATCCCAGGCCGCGTTGACGGTCTCAGCCGAGACGGGCGCGCGCCGCGAGGCGAGGAAGATCGTCGTCGACACGGCGACCAACAGGGCGAACACGAGCCCGGTGCCGAGCAGCCCGCCCACCCCCGCCTGAATTCCGTAGCACGTGGCCCCGACCAGGCCGGCCAGCGGCAATGTGATCAGCCACGCCACCACCATCCGGCCGGCGGTCCGCCAGCGCACGGGCGCGCCCGGCATGCCCAGACCCGAGCCCAGGATCGAGCCGGTGGCGACCTGCGTCGTGGACAGCGAGAAGCCGAAGTGGCTGGACAACAGGATGACCGAGGCAGAGGACATGTCCGCCGCCATCCCCTGCCGGGCATCGATCTCGGTCAGTCCGCGGCCCAGCGTGCGGATGACCCGCCACCCGCCCAGGTAGGTGCCGGCCGCCATCGCCCCGGCGCAGGAGACGATGACCCAGCCGGGCACCCCGGACGAGGCCGGCACCGCCCCGCCGGCGATCAGCGCCAGCAGGATGATGCCCATCGACTTCTGCGCGTCATTGGTGCCGTGGGCCAGCGAGATCAGCGACGCCGAGCCGATCTGCCCCCACCGGAATCGACGTCCGGTGCGGTCCTGTTCCAACCCGCGGGTGATCCGCTCCACCATTCGGGTTCCGGTCGAGGCGACCAGGATCGCGACGACCGGCGCCGCCAGCGCCGGGATCGCGACCTTCGCGACGACGCCGGACCAGATCACCCCGCCGGACCCCGCGCCCGCCAACACGGCACCGACGACGCCGCCGACCAGCGCGTGCGAGGACGAGGAGGGAATGCCGAACAGCCAGGTGACGAGGTTCCACGTGATCCCGCCGACCAGCCCCGCGAAGACCACCTGGAGGCTCACCGCCCCGGCGTCGACGATGCCCTTGGCGATGGTCGCCGCCACGGTCAGCGACAGGAATGCCCCCACGAGGTTCAGTGCCGCCGAGAGGGCCACCGCCGCTTTCGGCTTGAGCGCCCCGGTCGCGATGGACGAGGCCATCGCGTTACCCGTGTCGTGGAAGCCGTTGGTGAAATCGAACGCAAGCGCCGTCACGACGACCAGCACCAGGAGCAGATCTACGGTCACAGGCCCCATAGTGCAGGTACCCCAGCAGCGGGAATAGACGAAAACTGACCTGTGGACAAGAGTTCACCGAGCGTTCACCTTGCGTTTCGGGACTGTTCGCGCACCCCCGCAGGCCTCGCCCGGCCCCGCGCCTCACACCGGCGGCAGCACCTCGGTGGCGAGGTCCACCAGCCAGCGGCAGGCCGTCACCCGTTCCCGGAACAAAGCCGCGCCGGACGGGTCAACGGGAGTGTCCATCAGTTCCACGGGGACCAGGGAGACGACGCTGCGCAGCGCCGCCGAGGCCACGAATCCTTGGTGCACGTCCTCGATGGACGCCTCGACCCGACCGGCCGCGAGGCCGGCCACGTGCACCGCCTCCGCCTGCGGCAACAGGATCGGCAGCCGCGCGGCGGCCAGCTCACCAGTAAACACCTGACCGAACAGCAACAGGCCGAGGTCGAAGCCGACCGGCATCGGCGTGGCCGGCGCCCAGTCGACCGCGACGAACGTGCCGGGCTCCGTCCTGGGCACCAGGAGTTTGGCCGGGGCGGCGTTGCCGTGCGCCGGCAGGTGCGGCAGGTGCGCCGCCACCGTCGCCAGGTCCTCCAGGCGGGCGCACAGCACGGTGAGATCGGCCCGCAGCGAGACGACGTCGGGCAACTCGTCGATCAGCGGGGCGACCCAGGGGGAATCGAGGGAGAGCATGGACAACGCGCAGGTGCGCACCTGCCGCGAGGCGGCCAGCACGCCGGCGTAGTCCGGCCGGGTCCGGACCGGGCCGGCCCGGCCCGCCCGGCGGGCCGAGACCAGGCCGAGCGCGAACGCCGCACGCAAGAAGCGAGCATCGGTCCAGTTCGGATCGACGTCGACATCCTCCATCCAGATGGCCGCGTGGTCCGCGACAGCGTCGTCCACGAAGCCGATCCGCGGCGGGCGAAGGCCAACGGTCTGCCCCGCGAACGGGACGTTCCGGAACGAGGCGGCGGCCGCCTCCCGGCTGACGTCGATCTCGGCCCGCCAGGGCAGCCGGTCCGCGAGGAGGGCGGCGACCTCCTCGGGCAGCGCATCGAACTGCGGCCAGAGCCGCGGGTGGCGCAGCGTCTTGACGAAGGCCTTCCAGCCCACCGGGTCCCCCGCGCCGATCCGGGCCACGCCGCGCACGCGGTGCAGGCCCGCCGTGGTGGGAGAACTACCCGCCCGGCCGCAATCGGTCGCCGTCGCCCACTCGATCGTGACATCGGCCGGATCGACGGGCGCTGCGGCGGAACCGAGCAACGTCGCCACGATCTCCCGCAGGCGCTCCTCGGTGGGCGCCACGGGGCCGAGCATGGCCAGATCCAGGGGATTTGCCGTCAGAACGTCGGGAGCCGGCGATGGCGGTGCAAAGGTCACACATCATCATGTCGCGCCGGGCCCGGGTCAACAACCGGAACCGGAAACAAATAGATCGGGAGCGGAGAAATCGCCCGATCACCGCGTTAGCCGTCGACGCGCGCCGCCGCCTGCCCCGCGATGGTCAACTGCTGGACCCGGGCCATCAGCGGCCCGGAGTCGTACGGGTGGCTCTCCCGCATACACCGCTGGGCCAGGTGACGCAGCGTCACCATTTGCGCGAAACCCGCGCTGAGCTGGGAGTCGATCGGCCGGAGGTGGCCGCTCACGGACGCCGAGACACCGTGCCGGATCAGCAGGTTGCGCCACATGAACAGGAAGGACTGGAACTCGCCGAGCACCGTCTGCAGCGACTCCACCAGGGCGACGACCTCGGTCATGTTTCGAGTGTGCTGGGCGAGCGAACGGGCGAGCATCTCGACCGTGGAGCGCAGCGTGGCGCACACGTCCGGGATGAAGACCTTGTCCTGCTCCTCGGTGTCTCCCGAGAGCAGGCCCTCGCAGAAGGTGATCACCCAGTCGCTGTGCAGTTTCGACACCGCGATCCGGACCTGGAGGCCGGCGATCAAGTGCCGGTCGGCGTCGAGCTGCGCGGCCAAAGATCCGAGGTAGCGCAGCGTCTGGGTGCCGTCGCGTTCCATCGCGACGGCGGTGGACAGAACCGCCGGCGCCTGCGCGGCGACAACCTCGGAGGCCGTCCGGGCGGCAACGCTCGCCCGCTGCAGGCCCCGGGCGCGCTCCGAGGCGTCGAGCGACGCGCGGTGCAGATCGTCCCCGAGCGCCTTGTACCGATCCAGTTCGGCGAGCAGCGCGCTCGCTTCCTCGTCGATGGAACGCGCGATCGCCCGAATCTGCTCGATCCCGGTGTCGCCCCCCGCCTCGATCGGGGTGGCCGTCTCCTTCGCCCGCTCGGCCCGCGTGCTCGCCTCCGCCGGCAACGCGGCCCGCATGAAGTCCTCATACGTCTGAAAACCGAGCTTGGCCAGACCCTCGAGAATGAGCTGCTTGCCCAGAATCGCGGCGTCGGCCCGGCTCATTCCGGCGGCGCGGGCCTCGAGTTCGCGGTGCAGGACGTCTTCATAAAGCGACGCGGCCGCAACCCAGATTTCCTGGACGCTCGGCGAGGTGCGCACCGAGAGATAACCGCCGGGGACGGGCGTCACGGTCGCGTAGACCCAGTAGCGGGCGCCGTCATTCGCCTTATTCAGTACATAACCGGCGAACGGTACGCCGTCCTGGATGACGTCCCACATCAACCGGAAGACACCCGCCGGCATTTCCGGAGCGCGCACGATCGAGTGCGGCGAACCCACGAGCTCTGCCCGCGAATAGCGAGCGATCCGGGAGAAGACCGAATTCGCGCCGGTGATCACGCCGTGATCATCGGTCAAGGAAAAGAACATCTCGTGCGGGCGAACACCGCGCACCTGTGCGGAGGGACGGGACATGGAACGCGCCTTCCTGCGGACAACGGCTCTCGCATCCATGAGCCTGCACCCGCCTGGCGGCCGACAACGAGCATCCTCGCGCACCGCGGCGGGACAACCGCAGGAGCCGGACCGAGCATCTCGGACCTGCCCAGGATAGTGCACGCCGGGCGCGCCTCGGCGCGCGTTCACGCGACCCGCACAAACCACGCGCAGCCCGGTTCTCGAGATATTCGGTCGGCGGGAATCAATGGGCCGCGCCGGCTGAATCGCATTGTTTGACGGAATTCCGAATTTCGGGGCACCATCCACAATTGCGGCACCGGAAGCCCCGGGCCGCTACAGGTAGTGCCCGACGGCGGGGGCCGGCTTCCACCGCCCGGTTGAGGTGATCTCAAGGATCTTGGCGGTGCTCAGCGCCTCGCGGCCGTGCTCCAGCACCGCCCGCCGGGAGACCTCGCGGATCTCGGCTCCCGTCGCGCCGTCCAACGAGTCGGCGATGGCGGCCAGGTCCAGGCCGGCCCCGCCGTCGGGCAGATACAGCGTCAGGATCGCCTCCCGGGCCTGGGGCCCGGGCACCGGAACCTCGACAATGGTGTCGAACCGGCCCGGCCGCTTGACGGCCGGGTCGAGCGCCCCCGGGTCGTTGGTCGTCGCCAGGGTCAGCACGTCGTTGCGGACCCGGGCGCCGTCGAGGGCGTTCAGGAACTCGGAAAAGCCCGAGGACCGGCGCATTCCCTTGTCCGCGACGGCGTCGATATCCTCCAGAATCACCAACGTCGGGCCGAGCCGTTCCACTTCCTGGTAGAGGCTCTCCGAGGCCCGGGCCAGGACGTCCGGCTCGACCACCATGACCGTCAGCCGGCCGGCGACTTCGGCCGCGAGGATGCGCCCCAGCTTGGTCTTCCCGACGCCGGGCTTGCCGGCCAGGAGCAGGCCGCGGCTCGTGGACAGGCCGAGGGAGAGCAGGTCATCACGCCGGATGGTGCCGGTCGAGATGAACAGTTCGACCTCGTCCCACACGTGCTTCGGCAGGATCAGGTCGGCGCGGGTCTCGACGGTCGGGGTCAGCGGCGAGAACGCGATCTGGCCGCCGCCGGCGACCGAGACGCCGAGCACCCGCCCCCGGTAGGGGTTGGCATCACCCTTGAGTGCGGCGGCGAAGTCGTCCAGCAGCGTCTCGGCGAGTGGGCGCTGCCCGGGTTCGGTATAGACGGTGATGTCCGCCGGGTGCCCGCCGCAGATGTGCAGGCCGACCGGGCGATCCCGCAACGTGCCGGTCGGGAAGAACACCGTGAGGTGGAACGGCACGGAGACGGTGTGATCCTCGCCGAGGTTGAGCGGCCGCCATTCGGGCGACCGCCCGTACGGCCCGAAGAGTTCGATGGCGCCCTCGTGCTCCCCCATCCACTCGGCCAGGACATGCCCGTGCAGCAGCAATTGGGGATCGGACAGGTCGCGCTCGACCTTGGACATCTCCGACTCGGCGACGCCCAGCTTGCCCGCCACCCACTTGGACGTGTTGGTCGGCTTGGGTTCCGCGCGCGGTGCGCCCAGAATCTGGGCCAGGACGCTGATCGTCTCCAGGGTCTCGTCATAGAGGCCGCCGTCGACCTCCGGCCAGAGCAGCTTGGCAACCTGCTCGTTCGCCCCGGCGACGCCGGTCCTCACTTCGGGCATCCCAGTCACCTCGGGCACCTTAGTCACCTCGGGCACCTCAGTCACCTCGGATTCCCGGCCGAGCGGCGTGTTCGCGGCGGGCGTCGATGGGCGCGGCGCGCGGCCCCCGGTCCGGCGCGCCCGGGACCCTCCCGGCGGTTGTGATACACCCACACCTTCATCTCACGCGGACGTCCGGGCGCCCACAACCGGGAGGGGTGGGTTCTACCTCATTGCTGTAGCACGGATGTCTCAACCCTAGCGGTTCCGGCAGTCCTCCAGACCAGCCAAATTGAGCTGACCACCGCATTGACGCCTCGAAGGCGGTCAGTCGCCCTCCGCCGGCAGGTAGGGTCGCCACTCGGCCAACACGCGCCTCAAGTCTCTCCAAGCGTCGTAGAAGTCTGCTGCGGTCACCTCACAGTCCGCCCCCGGACACGTCATCTTCATCGCAGTCGTATCCGCGGCCTGCAACGCTTTCCCGGTCCGATCCCGGAGCTTCGCGACCTCCGCCGGGACCTCACGATAGGCGGAAGACCAAATCACCGCCGCAGATCCGACGGCCGACCGCATCATCTGGACAATCGCCACGCATTTCTGGTCCCCGGCGGCCAATGTCGAACTCGGACAAGAAGCCGCGTTCTTGGCGGCGGCGGCCCTCTCGATGTCCGCGACCATCCGGGAAACCACGGCAGCATCATCCGCGAACTTGGCGGCCGTCGCGGCGTCCGCGGACAGATAGGGCTCCCATTCGACCAGCGCCTTGCGGAGATCCTGCCAGGCACGCTCGGCCGCCAGGGTCGTTTCTCTGCACTGCTCACCGGGACAGGCGATCGCCTCTGCCGCCTTCCAATCCGCCACCCCAGTGCGCGCCACCCGACTGAAGGGCTCGACCAGCTCGGCCGGAACCCTCTCGGCGACGAAGTTTTTCGACGACGGCTTGATGGAGGCGAGGATTTCCTGCGCCGCGAGGCCCCCCAGCAGACCGAACGTTCTGGCCTGGACTACGCAGACTTCCGCACGGGCCTCGACGAGCGCCGCCGAACAACCCGTCTGGTCCCACTTGGCCTGCAGGTCGTCCGCCTCCAGGACAAGCCGGGCGACCACCGCAGCGAAACCACGGATCCCCGCGTCGCCCGTCAACCCAGCCGCGGGCGCCGCAGTGGTAGCCGCAGCAGTCGTCGCCGCGGTCGTGGTGGACGCAGTGGTGGACGCGGCAGTGGTAGCCGCGGTCGTGGTGGACGCAGCGGTGGACGCAGCAGTGGACGTCGTCCCCGCAGACGAACTGGTCGTGGCGTCTCCGCCTGCGGTTGCGGTGCAGCCACTGAGAACAAGAGCGGCAATAACAAGCATTCCCGGTATAGCGCGCATGGGCCGATGCTACCTCGCCCGATCGAGCGCTCCCGCCCCCGCACCGTCGAGGCCTGCATCTCAGCGAGGGCGTGCGCACGGAATTCGTCGTACGCAGGCGGCTGCCAGGTGCAGGTCCTCTCATTCCAGGCCCAGTGGATTCACCGCCGCGGCCGGGTCAGAACTGGGTCCGGCTCCACGACGGCCCGGCGATGTGCGGCGCCACCTCCAGCGACGGGCGAATCGCCCGCCAGGTCGCCCGCCAGCCCTGCGGCGCGCGGCTCAGCGCCGCGCAGACCGAGCGGGAGAGTTCAACCGGCCCCCGTCCCTTCCACGGGAACGCCACAAAGACCTGATAGTCGCGGCCGAGGTGCATCGCGACCCGGAAGACGGCGGGCACCCGGTGGTCGTTCCCCGCCCAAACGACTTCCAGCCCGTGGGCGCGCAGCAGATCGCGGTCGATGTCGCGCAGGATCAGCCGGCCCGCGGTTCGCTCGGGGGTTTCCCAGGTGTCATCGGTGAGCAGGTAATCCACTGCGTCGTCGTACTGCGCGGCCGGGAAGACCGCACTGCGATTCATCGGGGCCGAGCCGCCGGACCATTCCCAGACCACCGTGTCGCCGTCGCGCAGAATCCGCACCTGGGTCGAGGCACAGCCGGCAATCCCGCACTTGCAGCGGGCGATTGCCACGGTCGTCGCCTCCCACCGGGCGGCAAGTCGATTATCCGGAACGATCAGGTCGTAGGGGTCCATACCGAGCCCGGCGCCCGCCGAGGTAATTTCCACGTCATTCACGTAGACGAGCACCTGGAATCCGCGAATGGTCGGATCGGCCACCTCGACCACATGGAATCGGAGGGTGTCCGCAGCCCGGCGCCTGGTCCGGGGCGGCGCAACGGGCATCGGGGCGCCGAAGAGTTCGGTGATCACATCCTCGATCAGCGCGTTGACCCGGTCCCGGTCCGGCGAGCCCACTCGGTCCGCGCCATCCGGCCCCGGCCCCTCCGGCATCGGGGCGCCATCCCGCGCCGACCCATCCGGCCCGGGGGCGCCATCCACCCCGGGCCGGGGCGGCGACGTCGGCACGTACCCGGCCAGGGCTCGCATCGACGGGGTTTCCAGGCCCTCGATCAGGGCGACGCAGGCGGCGTCCACCAGCACGATCGGGTCCGCCTGCAGGTCGGCCTCCCAATCCTCGACGATGCGGAGGAAGACCCGGGCCGGGTTCGAGGCGCCCGGCACATCCACGGCGGCCGGTGCGGGCGACCGCCGGGGGCGATAGATCACGTTACGCAACCCCAAGGTAGGCCTCCTTGATCGACGGTTCGGCGAGCAGGTCGCGACCGATCCCGGACCGGACCACCTCGCCCGTTTCCAGGACGTACGCACGATCGGACCGGGACAGCGCCGCGCGGGCGTTCTGTTCCACCAGCAGCACCGTGGTCCCCTGGGCGTTGATCTGGGAGATGATCCGGAAGATCTGTTGGGAGACCATCGGCGCGAGACCCATCGAGGGCTCGTCGAGCAGGAGCAACCGCGGCCGCGCCATCAGGGCGCGGCCGATCGCGAGCATCTGCTGCTCACCGCCGGAGAGCGTGCCGCCCGCCTGCCGCCGGCGCTCGGCCAGGCGCGGGAAAAGCTCATAGACCCGATCGATCGCGGCGTCGTGCTCGGCCCGGCTCCCGAATGGTCGCCCATAGGCTCCCATATCGAGATTTTCGAGCACGCTCATCCCGCCGAAGATACCCCGCCCCTCGGGCGCCTGGATAATTCCCGCCCGGGCCCGTAGGTGCGGCTTGAGCCGGGTGATGTCGGCGCCGTCGAACAGGATTCGACCGGACGCCACCGGGCGAATACCGGAAATCGCCCGCATGGTCGTCGTCTTACCGGCGCCGTTGGCGCCGATCAGCGTGACCAGCTCGCCCTCGGAAACGGTCAGGCCGACGTCGCGCACGGCCGCGATCCGGCCGTAGGCGACCGTCATGTGAGCGATCTCAAGCAAGGGCATCGCGAGCCTCCTCTCCGCCGGGTTCGTCGTCGTCGGCCACGCCGAGGTACGCCGCGATGACCGCCGGGTCCTGGGTGACCTCCTCGGGCGTGCCGTCGGCGATCACCCGGCCGAACTCGAGGACCACGATGCGGTCGGTGACCCCCCGCACCAAGCGCATGTCGTGCTCGATGAGCAAGACGGTGTATCCGTCGTCGCGAACGTGCCGAATCAGGTCCATCAGGGCCTGCTTCTCCGCCGGGTTGAACCCGGCGGCAGGCTCGTCCAGACACAGCAGCTTGGGCTCAGTTGCCAATGCTCGCGCGATCTCCAGCCGGCGCTGGTCGCCGTAGGACAGGTTGCGGGCCTTCTCGGTGGCCCGGCGCCCGATGCCGACGAACTCGAGCAGCGCCATCGCCCGGTCGATCGCGTCCCGCTCCTCCCGGCGATGCCGCGGCAGCCGCAGCAGCGCCCCGGGTACGGACGTGCGGTGCCGCGCGTCCGTGCCGACGACGACGTTCTCCAGCGCCGTCATCTCGTTGAACAGGCGGATGTTCTGGAAGGTCCGGGCAATGCCGCGCCGGGTGATCTGGTACCGGGCCAGGTTCCCGACCGCCCGCCCGTCGAAGACGACTTTTCCGCTCACGGGCCGGTAGACCCCGGTCATGGTGTTGAAAGCGGTGGTCTTGCCGGCGCCGTTCGGGCCGATCAGGCCGAGAATCTCGCCCCGTCGGATCTCGAACGTCACGTCGTCGAGGGCGACCAACCCACCGAACCGAACGGTGACATTCGTCAGGGACAGCAGCGACTCGCCCGGCTTGGCCCGGACCTTGCGGTCCGGGGCGACCATGGCGTCAACGAAATCGGCGTCAGCCAATTCCGGGCGAACTTGTTCGACGCCGACCGACGGCTCGGCGAGCCCGGCGCCGGGCAGGTAATCCTCGGCGGTGAGGACAGTCTCGGCGGAGGCCTGGTGGGCATCGCTGTGGTCGCTGCCCGCGCGGATGCCGGATTCGTCGCTCATCGCGCGGCTCCTTCCTGTCGGCTCGGGTCGTCGGTCGGAGCGTTGGCCCGGGGGCGCGCGGCCCGTCGGGCCACCTCGTACAGCTCCCGGCCATAGGTGAGGAGCTTCTGCCGGACCGGGAGCAGACCCTGCGGACGGAAGACCATCAACACCATCAGCGCGAGGCCGAAGAACAGGTAGCGGTAGCTGGCGATCCGGGTGCCGTCGATCGGAATGCCGAACAGGTCCGTCCGGCCGAGGAAGAAGTTGGGCAGGTAGACGATGATGAATGCGCCCAGGATCACTCCGAGCTTGTTTCCTTGCCCGCCCAGGACCACGGCGCACAGGAACAGGACTGAATTGATCACGTTGAAGTTGGTCGGGATCACGAACTGGACCTGGCCCGCGTACAGTGCCCCGGCGGCGCCGCCGATCGAAGCGCCGATCACGAAGGCCCACAGCTTGAACCGGAAGGTCGGCACGCCCATCAGCTCGGCCGCGTCCTCGTCCTCCCGGATCGCCACCCAGGCTCGGCCCACCCGGGACCGCTCCAGGTTCCCGACCAGCAACAACGAGATCACGATGCCGACCAGGCTGACCCAGTACCACCAGACCCCGGAATTCAAGGTGCCGCTCGCGTTGCCCGCCGAGAAGACGCCGTCGGGCATCGAGTCCGACGCCGCCAGGCGGGGGAAGGCGACGCCCCGCAGCCCCTGCCCGCCGCCGGTCACCGTGCCCAGGTTGTCCGCGAGCAGCCGGACGATCTCACCGAAGCCCAGGGTGACGATGGCAAGGTAGTCCCCGCGCAACCGCAGCGTCGGCGAGCCCAGAAGGAGGCCGGAGAGCGACGTCAGGCAGACCGCAACCGGCAGGATCGCCAGCCACGCCCAGCGCTCGGACAACCACTCGTCGGTCTGGTTCCACGGGCTGTCCGGGCTGGTGAAGATGGCGACGGTGTAGGCGCCGATCGCGTAGAAGCCGACGTAGCCGAGGTCCAGCAGGCCCGCCTGCCCGACGACGACGTTCAGCCCGATCGCGATCAGGGCGATCATGCCGAACTGCGCCATCACCCCACCGAAGCTGGTGCCCACCGTCGTCAGGACCGGCAGGTTCAGCACCGGCAGCAACGCCATGAGCAGCCAGAACGGGACGCCCAGCAGCCACTGGGTCGGCCGGGCGAGGGCGTCCCACCACAGCCGCATCCGGTCCCCGGCGCCGGCGTACCGCCGGCCGCCCGGGGCGGCGGTCACCCGGGGTCGCTGCGCCGTGCCGACTCGGGCGCTCACGAGCGGACCTTCCCGAACGACTCGCCGAGGATGCCGGTGGGGCGCACCATCAGCACGCCGATCAGGAGGACGAACGCAACGACGTCGCGCCATTGGGTGCCGAACAAGACCTGGCCGTAGTTCTCCATCACGCCCAGCAGCAGGCCGCCCAGGAGCGCCCCGCGCAGGTTGCCGATGCCGCCCAGGACGGCCGCCGAGAACGCCTTGATCCCGAGGATGAAGCCACCGGAGTAGATGATCCCGTTGGGCACCCGCAGCGTGTACAGCAGCGCGGCCGCGCCGGCCAGCACTCCGCCGAGAAGGAACGTCTGCATGATGACCCGTTCCCGGGAGACGCCCATCAGCGTCGCCGTGATCGGGTCCTGCGCGACGGCGCGGATCCCGCGCCCGAACACCGTCCGGTTGACGACGACGTCGGTCGCCAGCGCCAGGATCAGGGCCGAGGCGACGATGATCAGCGTCACATTCGTCACCGCGGCCCCGAAGAGATGGAACTGCACCTGCGGCTCCACGAGGCGGATCGGCTCCTGCGCATTGACGCCGCCGAGTTCGCCGCCGGTCAGCCGGGGCAGGACGAAATGCACGAATTCCTGCATCACGAAGGAGGCACCGATCGCCGTGATCAGGAAGACCAGCGACGGCGCGCCCCGGCGGCGCAGCGGCCGGTAGGCGACCCGTTCCAGCCCGACGGCGGTGGCACCGGAGACCACCATCGCGCCGATCATGGCGATCCCGAGGTACAGCACCGTCAGGGCGATGCCCTTGTCGAAGGCGTTCCCGCTCGGGTAGAAGCCCAGCGCGAGCAGCGTCGCGTACTGGCCGAACATGCCGAACATAAAGACTTCGGAGTGGGCGAAGTTGATCAGCCGCAACACGCCGTAGACGAGGGTGTAGCCGACCGCGACCAGGGCGTAGACGGACCCGTAGGTCAGGCCCTCGACGGTCAATTGCCAGAAGCCGCGGCCGAGCGCCGCGAGGTCGAAGCCGATCAACGGTTCGGCGACCGCGGTGCCGTGCACGAGCACGGTGGACAACGCGGGCATGGGACTCCTTCGAGCGGGCGCGGGGCGGGCGGGCGCGACGGGCCGACGCCTCGCGCGTGATACCCGGCGGGGGCCCCGCTGCCGGTTGCGGGGCCCCCACCGGTCGGTGGGACCTACCCGGCCACTACTTGACCTTGTAGATCCAGATCAGGGCGGCGGACAGTTCGCCGGTCGCATCCCATTGGTAGGTGCGGGCCAGGCCCTCGCCGTTGTAGCTCTTGACGAAGTTGAGCATCCCGGCGCGGTCCGTCACGCCGGAGGCGATGCCCTTGAGCATGATGGTGGTCAGGTCGTAGCCCTCGACGGAGTAGACGCCGGGCGCCTGGCCGTTGAGCGCCTCGTAGGCCGCGGCGAACTCATCCGGCGCCGGGCCGCACGGGCAGGACAGGATCGCGCCGTCGGACGCCTTGCCGGCCTGCTTGACGAACTGCGGGTCGTTCACGCCGTCGCCCGAGACGAAGGGCGCCGTGACGCCGCCGTCGCGCAACTGCTGGACGAAGGGCGCCGCCTCGGCGTAGTACCCGGAGTAGAAGATCGCGTCCGGCGATGCGGCGGAGATCTTCTGGACAGTGGCGGCGAAGTCCTTGTCGCCGGTCTTGACCTGGGCGGCGCAGGACGCGTCGGCGGCGGAGCCGAGGCCCTGCGTGATGGTCTGGGCGAGGCCGATGCCGTAGTCGGAGTTGTCCGAGACCACGCAGACCTTCTTGTAGTCCAGCGTGCCCGTGAGGTACTTGGCGACGGCCGGACCCTGCACGGCGTCGTTCGCCAGGCCGCGGAAGAACGTGCCCCAGCCGTTCTTGGTGATGTCCGGGTTGGTCGCCGACGCGGTGAGCGAGGGCAGGCCGGCCTGCGCGAACACGTCGCCGGTCGCCGAGGTCTCGCCGGAGAACGCCGGGCCGAGCAGGGCCAGCACGTTCTTGTCCTGGACGATCTGCGGCGCGATCTGGGTAGCCTTCTGCGGGTCGCCCTCGGTGTCGAACTGCTTGATGGTCACCTGGCAGCCGGAATTGGCCTTGTTGAACGCGTCGACGGCGACCTTCGCGCCGTAGAGGATGTTCTGGCCGAGCGCGGCGTTCGGGCCCGTGAGGGCGCCCGCCATCGCGATCGTCGTGCCGGCGGCGCAGGTTGCCTTGCCGTCCCCGGCGGGGTCGGCGGGGTTGGTGGCGGACGCGACCGGGACCTCCTTGCCGTCCGCGTCGATCTGGACGACCGGCGCGATGCTGAGTTCCTTGGGGGCGGACGAACTCGCGGAATCGTCGTCGCCCTGCGACTGCTGACCGCAGGCGGCCAGCGTCAGCGCCAGAACGCTGACGAGCGCGACGGCGAGGTTTTTGGCCGTCCGGCGTGGCGTGCGATGCATCGGTTACCTCCGTGCGTCGGCATTCGGTGGCGGCCAAATGGACTCGACCGCGTCTGATCGGCGGAATTCTGCAATGGGGCGCAAGGATGACACACGCCGCTCCGGCAGGAAACTGAAAGGCGGTCGACCGCCCGGCGGGGCCGGCGTCCGCTGCTATTCCCGGGGAGGCGCCCAAACCGGGCGGCGGGCGCCTGAGCTGGGAAAACGCGCTGGGACAAACGTCCTGCCCCAGGCGTCGAAGGTCCTTAATCGTTATCGCGCCGTAATCTCTTTCGGTCGCGTGCAGCCGCTCCTGTCCGGATCGTGGGCAGTTTCGTGGGAGCGCTTTCAGCCGAGCTGTCCCATTCCGTTGTCGGCGCGCCGCGACAAAGGACTCCGCCAGGCGGGTCCGCGGACCCCGGGGCAACGTCCTGGACAATCGTCCTGATCACGGGCCTCGACCGCAGGTCGGCCGTCGCCGGGCCGGCCCCGGCTCGGGCCCGTGCCCGATCCGTCCTTGGTGCTCCCTATGGTCAAGAACGCTCCGTGGCTGTACGGTTGGTCGCGAGATTGCAGTGCCTCGCTTGTCCTCGGCTGAAGCGACCGCCGTTGCGGCGGACGCCAAGCGGCCCTTGTTTCACCAAGAGTTGACGCAAGCACCGTGATGTCCGCCCCTCACGGTGGGGGGTGCTCCAACTCTTGAAGGAGTCAGACGCATGGCAATGGGAACCGTGAAGTGGTTCAACGCTGAGAAGGGCTACGGCTTCATCGCACCTGAGGACGGCAGCGCTGACGTGTTCGCCCACTACTCGGCGATCCAGACGCAGGGCTTCCGCACGCTGGAGGAGAACCAGCGCGTGGAGTTCGACATCACCCAGGGCCCCAAGGGCCCGCAGGCGGAGAACATCCGCCCCCTCTGAGTCGAGGTCCATCGCCGACCGGCGCGATGCCGGTCCGCGATGGTGCTCAGCGGTCCGTCCAGGGCTGCTGAGTTCTCCCGTCGATGACATCCGATGATGCCCCCGGCCGGTTCGGCCGGGGGCATCATCGTGTCCGGGGTCAGGACGCGAACGCCCCCTACGCCCGGCTTCGCCTACAGTGGCCGAATGTCTGTGATCGTCCCGACCCGCCTGGTCACTTTGACTTTGGTCGGCGGTACACCGCTCATCACGTTGCCGGAGGCCGGAGTCACCACGACCGAGGGATGGTCGGTGCTGAACCGGCCGAGCTTTATCGTGATCGATGGACCCGGTGAGGAGGGCTTCATCCTGGCCCGGCTGCCCGGGGATGCCCCGCCCGGGTGGGACGACGCGATCGAAACGGGCGCCGGCGCCTGGGTTCAGGCCGGCCGGAACGGGCAGCGCTGGTTCGCCCGGTCCGTGGACTGACCGGCCGAGCCTCGGCGCCCGCAATTGTCAGGGCGACGGCGTCAGCACGTCCGCGCCCGCTCGGGGCTCAGCCAGGCCCAGGAAGGCACCGAGGTCGGTCAAACCCTGAACGGTGTGCGGCAGGTAGTCGGTGAGGTCGGGGGACCGGATCACGACGGCGGCCCACTGCGCCCGGGAGATCGCCACGTTGATGCGGTTTCGATTGAGGAGGAAGCCGAGCCCGCGCGGCACGGAGGCCGCCGACGACGCCGCCAACGTCACGATGACGACCGGCGCCTCACGGCCCTGGAACTTGTCGACGGTGCCGACCCCGACACCCGCCAGACCGGCCTCCGCAAGTGCCCGCCGCACGGTCCAGACCTGCGCGTTGTACGCGGCGACCACGAGAATGTCGCTCGGCGCCAGCGGTCGAGCAGCGGCGGACCCCGGGTCGGTTCCGGCGGCGGCCGCCGGCGCCGGGTCGGCGGACCCCGGGTCGGTCCAGGCCCGCCCGACCAGTGCTCGCACTCGCCGCACAACCTCGGCGGCCTCCTGCACCGATGCCACAGCATTGCCCTCGTGCGGCAGCAGCACGACCTCGACGCCGGGCGCCACTCCCGCCAGCGAGCGCGCCGCCGCGACCGGATGGGCGCTCAGGGCGTCGTCGTAGGCGAGCCGGGACACCGCCCGGGCGAGGTCGGGGTGCATCCGCCGGGTGGCGGGCAGGAAGTAGCCGAGGTCGGTCGGCAGCACCTCGTGCCCGTCCGTCAGCATGCCCAGCGCCGACGCGTCCACCGGCTCCGGGTGGGTGCCCTGGCTGACCTGCGGCAACTGCTGCGGATCGCCGAGCAACAGCAATCGCCGCGCGCAACGGCCCACCGCGACGGTGTTGGCCACCGAGAACTGCCCGGCCTCGTCGATCACCAGCAGGTCCACCACGGGGAACCGGGGCGCGGCGAAATCCCAGGCCGTGCCGCCGACCACCCGGCCGCCCTCCTCGCCGGCGAACGCGGCGAGCTTGCGGCCATCGAGTTCCCGGCACGGCGCCGTCGGCGACGGCCCGTCCGCGGCGAGCTTCTTGGCGACCCGCTCCGCCGGCACCCCCGCCCGCACCACCGCGCACAGCATGTTCTCCACCACGGCGTGCGACTGCGCGACCACCGCCACCGTCCACCCGTCCGCCACCAGGCGCGCGACCACGTGTGAACCCACGTAGGTCTTGCCCGTCCCGGGTGGTCCCTGCACCGCCAGGTAGGACCGATCCAACCGGCGAACCGCGGCGAGGATCGCCGCGCCGACGTCGCCGTCCACGACTGGGGGCAGCGCCCCACCGCCGACCAGGCGCGGCGGCGTTCGCCGCAGCAGGTCGGTGACGGCGTCGTCGGGCAGGCCGCCGGTGCGGAACGAACCGAACGCCCGGCGCGCCGCGACTTCGACCGAATCCTCCTGCGGCCGCGTGGGCGGGCCGGGCGCGGGCGTCAGCGCCATCGGCAGGTGGTCGAACGGTTCCGCCGCGCCGGGGAGTTGCTCGCGCACCGACACGACGTCGCATTCGCCGGTCGGGGTCGGGCGCCGCTCGATGCCCGTGATCCGACCGCCCGTGAGCCAGCCACGCGGGGCGTCCGACGACACCTTGGCACACGGGGGGCACGGCGGGTCGTAGATCAGATACGGTTCGGCGCCGTCGCGAAGGTCCGTTCCCTCCGGGAGGCGGCCGACCAGTTCGAGGCGCCGCGACAGCGAGCGCTTGCCCGGCTCCACCTCCCAGTCCGTGAGCACCCGCGCCGACTCGACCAGGAACGCGTTGCGACGACCGAGCCACTCGTCCGGCGGCGCGACCAGACGCGAGTAGTGCTCATGCCAGAAAGGCTTGGCTTCCCGGCGGTAGTAACCGATCGACGCCCCATAGCGCGCGAGGGCCTGCCGATCGGCGTCCCGGGCGGCGCGATCCTCGCCGACGACGGCACGGATCTCCTCCTCCAACGCCATCGCTTCCGCCGCCCGCGGGCCCACCGGCTGCAACGACGCTCCGGCCTCGGCCGGCACGGCGACGCCGAGCGGCCCGATCGCTGCCCCGGCAGGCAGCCGCGCCCCCTCGCCCGCCGCCTCGGCGCCGACCGCCGCCGGCGCGGGGACGCCGCCCACGATTCGCCGGAGCCAGTCGAGGAGCCGCAGCGTCGAGGTGCAGTCGTACCGGTTGTACTCGCCGATCTGTTGCAGCAGCGCGCCGGCGTCGATCACCCGCCCCGCGTCCATGAGCGCGCAGTAATCCGCGTACGCCACCACCGACGCCGCGGCGTCCTGCACCTGCCCGGCGCGGAGTTGGTCGCCCATGTACAACGGCTCGAGCTTCTTGATGGAGTAGGACTTCTCCGACGTCCGCACCGCGCGGCGTACGACGGCGTACAGGTCGACCAATACACCGTCGCGCAGCAGCTGATCGACTTCGTTCTCGTAGACGCCGTGCCGGGCCGCGATCGAGAGCAGGTGGGTGCGTTCGTAGGCCGCGTAGTGGTAGACGTGCAGGTCCGGGTACCGCGAACGGCGCTCGTTGACGTAGTCGACGAACCGGATCAACGCCGCGCGTTCAGCGGCGAGATCGTGCGCCCAGAAGGCTCCGAACGGCGGCGCCGGCTCGTCCGCCGCCGCGGCGGGGCGCTCGACGTAGCCGAACAGGTAGTCAATGCCCCAGGACTCGCCCTGCTCGTCCGACCACAGCGGATCGCCCTCGAAATCGAAGAAGATGTCACCCGGCGACGGCGCCGGCAGGCGTCGGATCGCCTCCGGGTCGACGACCTGCCAGGTCATCCGGTGCGGCCCATCGGACGCGTGCCATTCAACGACGCCGTCCGGCTCGGCTCGGCCGAGTTGGAGGGCGGCGTTCGCCCGGACCCGTTCGAAGGTCCCGGCAGACATGTCCGGCGGGACGGCGTCGGGTGCGGCGTCGGCGAGTTGCTCGATCGTCGCGATGCCCGCCGCCCGCAACCGCGAGCGCTGCGACTCATAGACACCGCCCGCGAGCAGCACGTCCCGCCGGGCCTCGATCTGCTCGGCGCAGCAGTCGCACCGGCCGCAGAACCTGACCCCCTCGGTGTCCCAGGGCGCGCGGCCGGCGCGGCCGAGGTGCGCGGAGGTCAGTTCGACCAGTCGGGCGCGGCGCGCGTTGAACACCGGCAACAGATCCGCGATCCGGTGCTGCGTGCGGTTCCGGGTGCCCAGGATCAGCGAGACCTGCGGCGCCACGGGGATCCCGGCCGCAAGGAGTTGGTCGGCATAGGCCGCCAACTGCAGCAGGGCGGTCACCTTCGCGCGCCGAGCCAACTTGGTATCGACGACGACGTAGGCCGGCACCGCGGACGACGCCGGCTCGATCGTGTGGTCCGGCCCACCCGGGCCCGACCCGCCCGTGCGCCCGGCCCCGCCCGGGCCGGGCAGCGGCCTGGTGGTGCGCCAGTCGATTCCGCGTGGCAGCGCGGCCGGGTCCGGGTCCCGATCGGCCCGGACCAGGAAATCCGCCCGGCCGTGGAACGTCCCGTCGAAGAACGCGGCCTGGTAGACGACGTCGGCGCCGGCGTGCAGCGCATCAAGCGTGCCCTGATGCGCCCGGATCAAGTCGGCTCGGGTGACCCGCGGCGGGGTGAGGCGCGCGACGCCGCGGCCGGCGGCGGCGTCGTACGGACCGAACGCCCGCTCATAGTCCTGCAGCACCCGCAGCTCGTGGCGCAGCCCGAGCGCCGCGGTGCGCTCCAGCATCACGTCCGGCGGGGCCTCGCGGCGCGGCGCGCGGCCCAGGAGTTCGTCCAGCCGGCACAGCAGCCGGTACTCGCACTCGGCCGCCAGCACGAGGTCGCTCGCCGAATGCACAAGGGCCCGGCCGTCGTCGGCGAGCGGGCGAAGACCGGCTGCCGGGGTGCCCTCGGCTGCCCGGCCGGGCTCGGGTCCGGCGTCGACCAGGAACATGTGGGCACCCCGCAGCGGCTCGGCGGCCGGGTCGGTCCCGGCACTCATCCGTTCTACCGCGCGGCACCCACATTCCTGGCATCGACCACGCCGGACCGAGCCACCGGACCGCACTACCCGGCCCGCCGCCCCCCGCGCGAGGTAGAGCCGTCCGGCGCGAAGAAGAGCCGTAGCGAACCCGACACGTCGGTTCGACGACGCCACGGATCTACCTCGGCGTCTTGGGCGCTATCAGTGGGCCCCACGGTCAGAGGCGAAGTCGCGGGACAATACTTGCGTGTCCCACCCGCCGTCGGCGCGAGTCGCGAGCCCGCGCACACCCGCGCCCGCCGAGCCCGCGCCCGTCGAACCCGCGCCCACCGAGCCCGCGCCCGTCGAACCCGCGCCCGCCGAGCCCGCGCCGGGCAAGCTCCTCGCCGGCACGCCGGCGGCGACCGCGCGCCGGATGTCGCGCCAGCGGACCCGGGACACCGATCCCGAGATCCTGCTGCGCCGCGAACTACATCGCCGCGGCCTGCGCTACCGGGTCGACGCCCCGATCCCCCGCCTGCCCCGGCGCCGTGCGGACCTCCTGTTCACGCGGGCCCGGGTCGCCATCTTCGTCGACGGCTGTTTCTGGCATTCGTGCCCCGAACACCGCACCTCGCCCGCGACGAACGCCGAGTGGTGGGCCACCAAGCTCGCCCGCAATGTCGCCCGCGACCGGGAGACCGACGCCCACCTGGCCGGGCTCGGCTGGATCGTGCTCCGATTCTGGGAGCACGAAGACCCGATCACTGCCGCGGACGCGATCGTCGCCGTCGTGCGGCCGGCGGGCCGGGGAGGTGAGTGAGATGCTCTCCGCCCGCGATAAGCATTGGGACGAAACAGAGTAACGCGCCGAAGTCGGCCATCGGCGCCCGGCCCTACGTCACGCGAGCATCCTCGCGCGCCGCCACCGCGTGCCGGAAGCCGTACAGCCCGTAGCAGGCCAGCCCGACGACGATCCAGATGCCGCACCACGCCCAGGTCTCCACCCGCAGGTTGGTCATCAGCCACAGGCACGCCAGGCCGGCCGCGACCGGCAGGTACGGCGACCACGGCACCCGGAATCCCCGGCTCAGGTCCGGCCGCCGCCGGCGCAGCACCGGAATGCCGAAGCACACCACGACAAAGGCGGACAGCGTGCCGATATTGATCAGGTCCTGCAAGACTTCGACCTTCGACAGACCCGCCAGTAGAGCCACGACCACGCCCAATCCGACCTGCAGCCGCGCGGGGGTGTGGAACCGGTCCGACGTGACGGACATCCCGCGGGGCAGCAACCCGTCGCGGCTCATCGCGAAGACGATCCGGGTCAGCCCGAGCAGCAGCACCATGATGACGGTGGTCAGACCGATCAGAATGCCCACGGAGATGACCTTGCCCGCCCAGTCGGCGCCGACCAATTCGAAGGCCGTCGCCAGCGACGCCGTTCGCCCGTGGACCTGCGCCGCTGCCAGATCCCGGTAGGACACCATTCCGGTGACCACCAAGGTGACCAGCACATAGAGCACGGTGACGATGCCCAGCCCGCCGAGCACGCCCCGCGGGATGGTCCGTTGCGGGTCTTTCGCCTCCTCCGCCGTCGTCGCCACAATGTCGAAGCCAATGAAGGCGAAGAACACCAGCGCGGCGCCCGAGAGCACCCCCATCACGCCGTACATCGACGGATCCTGGCCGGTCAGCACGCCGATCAGCGGCTGCTTGAGCAGTGGCAGATCCGGGGCCGGTCGGGACGGCGGCAGGAAGGGCGTGTAGTTGGCCGCCTTTACGTAGAAGAAGCCGACCACAATGACGAACAGCGTGATCCCCACCTTGATGACGGTGAAGACGCTGTTCACCCGGGTGGAGAGCTTGGTGCCGATCGCGAGCAACGCGGAGAACACGGCGACGATGACGAAGGGGCCCCATTCCAGGTCGACGCGGCCCAGGTGCAGCGTCGTCGACACATCGACGCCGAACAGACTGAAGGCGTCGGCGAGGTAGACCCCCCAGAACTTGGCGATGACGGCCGCGGCGAGCAGCATCTCCAGGATCAGATTCCAGCCGATGATCCAGGCGACCAGCTCGCCCATCGTCGCGTAGGAAAAGGTGTATGCCGACCCGGCGACCGGCAGCGTGGAGGCGAATTCGGCGTAACACATCACCGCCATTGCGCACACCGCCGACGCGATGACAAAGGAGATCACCACGGCCGGTCCGGCGTAATCCGCGGCGGCGCGGGCGCCGACCGAGAAGATCCCCGCGCCCACCGCGACCGCGACGCCGAGCACGGCCAAGTCCCACACTCCGAGCGAGCGTTTGAGTGAGCGGTGCGGGTCCTCGAGCGACTCGAGCGACGCCTCTACGGATTTGCGGCGAAAAAGCGGGTTCACTGCCACGAGCATCCTCATTCAACGTCGATCAGGCCGGGTGCGAGCCTAGCGCCCCCCCGACCGGGCCCCGGTCCACGCTACCCGGCGCCCCGGACGGCGTCGGCGACGACGGCGCGCAGCAGCGGCAGCAGGGACGGATTGGCGGCAATGGTCGCGCCGGCCGCGGTGCTGTGCGCGGTGCCGTCGACGTCGACCACCGTGGCCCCCGCCTCGCGCGCGATCACGGTCCCCGCCGCGGTGTCCCACGGCCGGTTCGACAGGATGACGACGCCATCGACCTTGCCCTCGGCCAGCCAGGCCAGTTCGACCGCCGTCGAGCCGTGCATCCGGACCCGCTGGACGGTCTCGGCGAGTTGCCCGGTGACGGCGAGCCGGTCCCGGTTTTTCGCGCCCGCCCCGGCGCCGACGGAGTAGTCACCGATCGCGATCACGGCGTCCTGCAGCGCCCGGACCCGGCTGGTGAAGATCGGCCGTCGGTCGCAGTGCGCCCCGCGGTTCTTGACCGCCGCGTAGCGGCGGCCGAGCAGCGGCAGGTCGACGACGCCGAGCACCGGTTCGTCGTCATTGATCACGGCGAGCGAGATGGCGCACAGGGGACTGCCGTGGACAAAGTTCACCGTGCCGTCCACCGGGTCGAGCGCCCAGGTCAGGCCGGTCCGGGCGTCCCAATGCCCTTCCTCCTCGCCGAGGAAGCCGATCGCGGGCGTGGCCTCACCGAGGAAGGCGGCGACGGCCCGTTCGATGGCGAAGTCGGTTTCGCTGGCCATGTCCCGGTCGCCCTTCGGGGTGAGCCGGCCGGGTGCACGGGTCAGGAAGATCTCCCGGGCCAGGTCCATCGCCTGGTAGGCGATGGGCAGGAGGCTGATCGGGGAGTCGGAATTCATGCGGCGGACCTTCCCACGATGCACAGGTCAATCGAGACTAGACCACCTGATGATCGGCCGGCCGGCGGGTGGGCCACGGGCCGCCGTCGGCGGCCACCTGGTACGCCACCAGCGCGATGTCGTCGCGCGACACGGGGGCGAGCATCGCGATGAGCTCGTCGGCGAGCGTGTCGATCGGCGCCTGGCGCACCAGCGCCTCGGCGGTCGCGGCCAGTCGGCTGAGACCGACGACGAGCGATTCGTCGCGCCGTTCGACCAGCCCGTCGGTGTAGGCGAGCAGCACATCCCCGCGTTCCAGCGGCGTCGTGCGTTCCGCCCGCCGCCCGAAGCCCAGCGTGAGTGGGGCGCCCCGGGACCCGTCCAGCCAGCGACTCCCGCGGCGCCCGACCAGCAGCGCCGGCGGGTGCCCGGCGGAGGCCAGCGTCAGCGTCCCGCGCCGGCCGTTGACCAGACCGCACAGCACGGTCGAGAACTCGGCGCCGGGCAGGGTCGCGGCGAACCGATCGAGGCCGTCGAGCGTCGCGGCAGGGCCGTTCCGCTCCAGCATCAGCGCCCGCCCCGCTGCGCGCAGTTGCCCCATCAGCGCCGCCGCCCACAGCCCGTGCCCGACACAGTCGCCGACCAGCAGGCCCCACCGATCGGCGCCGAGGTCGACGACGTCGTACCAGTCCCCGCCGACGGTGAGCGATCCGTCCGCCGGCTGATAGCGGGTGAACCAGCCCGGCAGCCCGGGCGGGTCGGGCAGCATCGCCTGCTGCAGAGCGTCGTTGATCTCGCGCAGGTGGTCCATTTCCCGGTGCTGCTCGTCCGCGCCCGCCACCGCCGAGCCGACGGTGGCCGCGACCAGGCCGAGAAAGGAGCGGTAGTCGTCGTCGAGCGGGCCCCGCGGGGCGGCCTCGATGACAATCACGCCGGGCGCGGCGTGATTGGTCGATGCGACCAGTGGGGCGATCAGGCGCCGCCCCACCAGCCGCGGGGTTCGCGTGGCCAGCACCTCCCGAATCACCTCCCGGAGCAGCTCGTCCGCCGGCCGGGTCCGGCCGCGGCCGTCGGCCGTCGTGGCGATGAGTTCGAGCCGCTGCGAGCGCCTGCCGGTGAGCAGGTAGATGTCGACGGCGCCGATATCCGGCCCGGCGCGCAGCGCCTCGACCGCGGTGGCGCCGACGGCGGTCGCGCTCTGCCGCGCCGGCTCGAGGCCCGCGGCCAGCCGGGAGAGCAGGGCCAGCCGCCGGCCGCTGACCACGTGGTCGGTCGTTTCGGCGGTCACGTTGAGGATGCCGGCGACGGCGCCGTCATCGTCCCGCAGCGGACTGACCGCGAACATGAAATGCGCCTCGCGCGGCGGCCCGGACCGGCTGGTCATGACCGACAGGTCTGCCGACCAGACCGACTCACCCTGCTGCACCACCCGCTCGACGACGGGCCGCACGACCTCCCAGTATTCCGCCATGATGGTGCGGACGGACGCGCCCAGCGCCCAGTCGGACTTGGTCCGCAACAACCGCTCGAAGCCGCGGTTGTAGACGACGGTCAGATCATCGCCCCAGCACACCGCCATCGGGAAGGGCGTGGACAGGCAGGTGGTGACCGCGTGTCGCAGGGGCGGCGGCCACGTCGCGGGCGGACCGAGCGGGGTGCCCGCCCAATCCGTCGACTCGATCAGCTCCGCGGCGTCCGACCGGACCGCGGCGAGCCACTGCGCCGTCTGCGCTGTCACCCCGCCAACCCTAGGGGCAAGTCCTGACCGTTTGCAGGTCGAATCTTGACGATTTCTGGCTCTACACATCTCGGTGGGTGCCTACTGCCATGGGCCAGGCCCGGGTGCCTGTCGCCAGCCATATCCAGAGTATGACAAAACCGGGTAACATTCACTCACGCGGCGATCGGTCGCTTTCCGGGGCGCGCTCGGGTCGCCGATAGATGACGATCGCCGCATCCCCGCTCGGCGCCCGCCCGCCCCGCCCGATCAGCGCGTCGGCGACCGCGCCCGGCGGGGACGTGGCCATCAGGCGCTCGACCGCAGCGCCGAGGTCCTCCCGCCGGGCCGCGGCCCCCGGCGCCCCCGGCGCCCCCGGGTCCAAACCGAGCGCCCCGGCGGTCGCCAGCACCAGGACGTCGGCCGGCCCCAGTGCCACGGTGACCTCGGGTCGGGGCGCGCCGTCCGCACCGCCCGCCAACGGCAAGCCCCGGGCGTCGTCGAGCCAAGTCCGACCCCCCGGGCCCACGACGAGGCCGAGCGGGGTTCTCGCCGCACCGGCCGCACCGCCCCGACGGCGGGCCCGCGCGCCCGTCCTCGAATAGGTCACCCGGCCCGCCGCCGGGTCGACCACGGCGCACAGCACCGCGGCGGACTCGGCCCCCGAGGTCCGGCTCGCGAACCGGTCCAGGCGGCGCAAGGTCTCGGCGGGCCCATGACCCCGCAACAACAACGCGCGGCCCGCCGCCGGCAGCCGACCCAACCGGGTCACCGCCTCGAGCCCCGTGCCCGCGCCCGCCCCGATCAGGACGGCGTCGGTCCCGTCCGGCCGGGACACGACCTCGTACCAGTCCCCACCGACGACAAGGCGAGCGTCGGCCGATCGCTGCCGAGCATGCCAACCGGGCGGATCCGTCGCCGTGGGCACCATCGCGGCGAGCATCGCCGTCGACACCTCGCGATGGACCGCCACCTGCCGTTCGCGCTCCGCGTCCGCCACCGCCGCCCAGCCGAGCGCCGCAGCCACGAGGTCCAAGAAGGCGCGGCAATCGTCGTCGAACGGGCGCAGCGGCGAAGCCTCGAGGATCGTCGCCCCGATCGGCGCGTCCGCGTACGGCCCCGACAGGGGCGAGACGAGGCAGTGGCCGGCCGCCAGCGGCCGGCCCGCCTGCATGACCTCCAGCACCAGGGGCAACACCGAGGGCGGCGGCGCCTCGCCGGGGTGGGTCGAATCCTGCCGGACGGGCGCCCCGCCCGGCGCGGCCAGGAAGACATCCGCAGCCACGATGTCCGCGCACTCCCGGATGACGCGCATCCCGGCGGCGAGCCGGGGGACCGACAAGTCCCGCAGCAGCCGCAGCCGGCGGGCGGCGATCACCTGGTCCGTCACGATCAGGAACGCGCCGACGATGGCGAGGCATTCACCCGCGGCGTCGATGATCGGATTGGCGACAAAGTCCAGGTACGTCTCCGTGCGGGCCTCCGGCGGGCCGATCACGAGCCGCAGCGCGGGATCGACCTCGGCCTTCCCGGTGCGCCGCAACCGGTCGACGATCGGCTCGGCCACCTCCCAGTAGTCGTGCATCACGATATGGGCGGGCACGCCCATCGCCCACTGTGCCTTCGCCCCCATCCCGGCCGCGCAACGATCGTTGAAGACCAGCGAGAGGTGGGGACCGCACATCACAAAGCCCCCCACCGGCGAGGTCAGGCACGCCCGGACCGCGCCGCGCACGGGCTCCGGCCAGGTCTCGGGCGGACCCGCCGGCGTGGCGGCCCAGTCGACAGCGCGCATCCGCGCACCGGACTCGCTCTGCCCGGTGGCCTGGAGGAACCAGGGCGCGGTCACCGCGCCGCCCGCCGACCAGCCCCCGCATCGTGCACGACCACGGCAACATCGTCGCGGAAGCCGCGGACGAGGCGGGCGATCAACGCGTCGGGCAGGTGGGCCGCCGGGCGCTCGCCGACCAATTCGCGGGCCGTCTCGAGCAATCGGTTCAGCCCGGTCCGCAGCGGCTCCCCCCGTCGTTCCACGAGGCCGTCCGTGTACAGGATCACCACGTCCTGCGGCTCGAGTTCGATCGTGACCTCGCGCCACTGCCCGCGGACCAGCCCGAGCGGCAGGCCGACGGCGTCCGCCAGCCAGTCGGCGGCGGACGGCCCGATCCGCAGCGCAGGTAGGTGGCCCGCGGACGCATAGGTGAAGGTCCCCCGCCGCTCGTCCTTGATGGCGCAGAAGATGGTCGTCAGGGGCGCCCCGGGCAGCCCCTGGGCGTAGTGGTCCAGGCCGGTCAGCGTCGCCGCCGGTCCGTCCTCGGTCAGCAGCAGCGCCCGCGCGGCGGCCTGCAGCTGACCCATCAGGCCGGCGGCAGCCAGGCCGTGCCCTACGCAGTCACCGACGACGACGCCGGTCCGGTCGTCGCCCAGGTCGACGACGTCGTGCCAGTCGCCGCCGATGATCAGCGACCCGTCCGCCGGCCGGTACCGGGCGTGCCAGCCGGGCACCGTCGGCTCGTCCGGCTCGACGGCCCGTTGCAGGGCGCGGCTGATGCGCTGATACCGGTTCAGCCGCCGCGAGTGCTCGCGCGCGTCGACCACCGCGACCGCCACCGTCTCCGCGACCAGGTCGAGGAAGGCGCCATGGTCGGCGTCGAACGGGCGCAGTGCCGTGCCCTCGACCGCGAAGACCCCGTGCGGCCCGGCGCAAACACGGCCGAGCAGCGGGGCCAGGACGACCCGGCCGCGCCGGGACCGCTGCTGCTCGAGGAGGACCTCCTTCACGAGGACGTCGAGCGGCGGCACGACGGCCGGATCCGTGGTCGCGACGGGCCGCGGTACGCCGTCCGCGCCGACCAGCCAGAGCTGCGCCCAGGCGATGTCCGCTCGCGCCCGCAGCGCGGCGATCGCGGCGGCGCCGACGCTCGTCGGAGGCGACGTCAGCGTCCGCAGCGCGGCGGCCAGTTCGCTCAGGGTCTGCAGCCGCCGGGTGTCGACGTTGGCCGCCGTCGTCTCCTGGATGGAGGCGACCACGCCGCGCACCGGCCCGACGTCGTCCTGCAGCGGGCCGAAGAAGGAACTGAAGAACACCTCCTCGGGCACGCCGGACCGGGTGAGAACGAGCCGGGCGTTGAAGTCGCGGATCGAGGCGCCGTCCGCCATCACCCGCTCGAGCGGGCCGCCGATGTGTCCCCACAGGTCGGCGAACGCGACCCGGGCCGGCTTGCCCATGAGGTCCGGCGCGCCGGCGCGAAAAATGTCCCGGCACGCGTCATTGAAAATCGTCGTGAGCTGCGGACCCCAGGCGATCAGAACCGGCTTGGGCGTCGCGAGGGCGAAGACGACCGCGTTCACCAGAGTCGGCGGCCACCGCTCGGGGTCACCGAGATCGGTCCGCTCCCAGGCCGTTTGCCGCATCAGCCCCCCGGCCGCCGAGCCCGCCGTCGCCGCCGTAAACCACCCCGCTGCCATGCGCCTACGTTACGACGTGAGTGTCAGTAAAACTGATGATATGTCGGGTGATTTCTGAAATCGTTTTCGGTTCGGTGGCGCAGGTCACAGGACGTGGGCGAGGAAGTCGCGGGTCCGCCGTTCCCGCGGGTTGCCCAGCACCTCGTCCGGGGTGCCCAGCTCCACGATCACGCCCTCGTCCATGAAGACGACCTGGTCCGCGACTTCGCGGGCGAATCCGATCTCGTGAGTCACGACCACCATCGTCATCCCCGATCGGGCAAGGTCCTTCATGACGGCGAGCACCTCGCCGACGAGTTCGGGATCGAGCGCCGAGGTCGGCTCGTCGAAGAGCATCAGCTCGGGCTCCATGGCCATCGCCCGCGCGATCGCCACGCGCTGCTGCTGGCCGCCGGACAACTGAGCCGGGTAGTGCTCGACCCGGTCCGCCAGCCCCACCCGGCCCAGCAATTCCAGTGCCTGGGCCCGCGCGACTTCCCGGCTGAGGCCGCGCACCTGCATCGGTGCTTCCATCACGTTGCCCAGGGCGGTCAGGTGCGGGAACAGATTGAACCGCTGGAAGACCATCCCGATCCGGCTGCGCTGGCGAGCGACCACGCGCGGGTGCAGCCGGTGCAGGCGCACGCCGTCGCCGTGCGGCGCCTCCCGATAGCCCATCAGTTCGCCGCCCACGCGAATCCGGCCGCCGGTGATCTCCTCCAGTTCGTTGATGCACCGCAGCAGCGTCGACTTGCCCGAACCGGACGGGCCGAGCACCACGCACACCGAGCCCCGCGGGACGGCCAGGTCGACGCCGCGCAGGACGTGCACGTCGCCGAACGTCTTGTGCAACTGCTCGACCACCACCATCGGGTCGCCGGCACCGCTCGTGCGGTCCGGCGCGGCCGCCGTCGTCATCGCGCGGTCCTCCTTGGCCTCGCGCCCGGTCCCGGCGCTCACGGCGTCACATCCAGGAACGGGTCGGCCTGCTTGGTCGTGCCCGACGCCGCGATCAACTCCTGCCGGCTCGGCCGGCCCGGCCGCGGGCCCCGCCGCCGGCGGGGCGTGGACTCAGTGCCGAAGCCCCGGCCGTAATACCGCTCCAGGTAGTGCTGCCCGACCATCAGAATGCTCGTGATCAGCAGATACCACAGTGAGGCGACGATCAGCAGCGGCACCGGCTGGAACAGCCGGTTGCCGATCGCATCCGTCGCGTAGAGCAGGTCGTGCGTGAACGGCACGGCCAGGACGAGCGACGTCGTCTTGAGCATCGAGATGGTCTCGTTGCCGGTGGGCGGCACGATCACGCGCATCGCCTGCGGCAGGATGATCCGGCGCAGAATCGTGCCGTCCTTCATGCCCAGCGCCCGCGCCGCCTCGCTCTGCCCGGGGTCCACCGCCGCGAGCCCGGCCCGGACGATCTCCGCCAGGTAGGCCGCCTCGTTGAAGGCGAGGCCCAGCACGGCGCAGACGGCGGCGGTGAAGACCTGCGACGTCGTGAAGCCCACGAATTCAGGACCGAACGGGATCCCGAGCGTCATCCGCGGGATGAGCACGGAGATCAGGCCCCAGAACACCAACTGCACGAAGATCGGGGTGCCGCGGAAGAACCAGATGTAGATCCAGCTCACCGTCCGCATCACCGGATTGTCCGAGCGCCGCATCACGGCGAGGCTCACCGCCATCACGACGGCCAGCAGCATCGACGTCACGGTGAGCAGGAGCGTCCAGCCGACGCCCCGGATTACCGTGACGTCGCGCAGGTACAGCCAGACCGTGTCCCACCGCAGCCGCGGATTGGTGATGAGCATGTTGACGAACATCGCCGCGAGCACGAGCAGCACCGCGGCGGCGACCCATCGGCCCGGCCGCGGCACCCCGATGGCGTGGATCCGGTTCGGAACCGGGTCGTGTGGCTGATCGGGCACGTCGTTCGTCTCCTCCCCGGTCAGAAAACGGTCACGGAACCTTCGGGTTGATCTCCGCGGTCGTGATCGCGCCCTCGGCGTTGCCCCAGGCGTCGAGGATCTTCGCGTAGTCACCGTCGTCGATCATCTTCTGGATCGCCTTGCTGATCGCATCGGCCAGCTCGGTGTCCGACTTCGCGACGACGACGCCCTGCACCGCGGAGTCGAAGACGCCGCCCAGCGCCTCGATCTCGCCCTTGGTCTGCTCGACGGCGTAAGCGATCACCGGGGAGTCCGCATACATGACGTCGGCCTTCCCCCCGACGAGGTTCGTGGTCGCGTCGGCCTGGGAGTCGTACCGCAGGATCTCGATCGCCTTCTTGCCGGCGTCGGTGCAGGCCTTGGAGAGCTCGCCCGCGCCCTCATCCTCGACCGTCGCGGTCTCCACGGCGACCTTGAGCCCGCACAGGTTCTTGGGGTCGATGTTCTTCGGGTTCCCCTTCGCCACGGAGAACTGTTCCCCGGCGTTGAAGATCGAGATCATGTTGACGGACTGCTCCCGCTCCGCGGTGATCGTGAAGGAGGAGATGCCGGCCTCGTACTTGCTGCCGACCGCGGGGATGATCGCCGCGAAGTCCGCCGACTGGATCTGCGCCTGGAGACCCAACACGGCGGCGACGCCCTTGATCAGGTCGATGTCGTAGCCGATCGGCGTGCGGCCGTCGGCTGCGACGAACTCCGCCGGGGCGTACTCGGTGTTCGAGCCGACGACGAGCTTGCCGTCCTTCGCCACGGCGGCCGGTACCAGAGCCGCGATCGCGTCGTCCTTGGCGATCGACGTCGGGTCGAAGGTCGCCGCGGTGGACGACGACGAACCGGACGTCGCGTCGGAGTCGCCCTCATTCTCGGACGCGTTGGTGCACCCCGTCAGCGTCAGGGCTCCGGCGAGGAGCGCCGTGAGGCCGACGGGGAGGAGGCGGGAAAACTGGCGCATCGGTGGCTCCCAGGTGGTCGACTGATCGGCCCCGGCACGGCGTCGATGCGCCGAGCCGCAGTGGTCCGGGCCCTGAGTGTGACGGAATCGCGGGCAGTAAGCAACGGCATCTCAACCGGATTCGATCGCTCCGCCTCAACCCGGACCTCATAGCGCCCGCGCGCCGACCTCATAGCACCCGCGCGCCGACCTCACGGCGCCCGCAGCGCCGACGCCCGCCAGGCCACGAGTTCGGCCTTCGCCGCCGCCAGACCCGCCACCTCCGGGTCGCTCGGGACCCGCAACCACTGCACTCCTTCGGCCGGCTCGCGCGCGTCGACGGTCCACTTCCAGCGGCCGGCCACGCGCCCGTCGACGGCGACGACATGGATCGCAGCCCCGAGGCGATCGGTCGCGTCGGTGCGCGGATCGACCACCACGCGCCTGCTCTCGGAGAACGAGACGAAGAGTTCGTCATAGGCCTGCAGCAGATCGACCTCCGGGCGCCGCCCGGATCCCGCTGCGGCCCGTTCCGGTGGAACGACGTCGGCCCGCCGCCAGAGGGTCAACCCCGCCAACTGCCCCGCCCCGGGGACCGCGACCACCTCCGCCCCGAGCAAATCCAACCCGTGCCGGATGTCCCGCATGGTCATTCCCGACCACCACGACATGTCCTTGACCGTGGCGTAGGCCCGGGTCGCCAGGTACCGCCGGACCAACTCGGCGAGGGCGGCGTCGCGGTCGAAGCTCGCGCCGAGCGGACCGTAGCCGGGCGTGGCCCGGGCGTCGAAGGCGGCGTAGGTCTGCTGCCGGCCGCGGACCGGCCCGCTGATCAGGGCACGGTCCAGTTCGGCCCGCATCAACAGATAGCCGAGTTGGAGGTTGGCCGCCGCCATCCCGCGGTCGGTCAGCGCCGCGGCCAACTCGGCGCGGGTCCGGGGGCCGGCCTCGACCGCGGCCGCAAGGACGTCCGTCGCGGCGTCGAACCGGGCGTCGACCTCGAACAGCTTGATCGGATGCGCGTTGGCGACGGCAACCCGGGGCGCGGACAGCTCCAGCAGCCAACGCACGTCGTCGCGCCGCACGACGTGCCAGGTGGGGCGGAGCACGTGGGTGCGCAGGAACTCGCCGTCGTCGAAGGCGCGCCGCGCCGCCGCCGCGTCCGGGCGACGGCCCTCGGCGACCCGGCGGGACAGCCCCCACAGGGCGGGCCAGAACTCCTGCGCCTGGACCGCCAGATGCCGGCCGACGACGTCGGCGATCCCCGCGCCCGTCGCCGACCGCAACCCGCCCGCCCGCAGGCGGGCGGCGAGCACGCTCGCGTCGTCGGCGGCGGGCATCAGGACGAGACCAGCGAGGCGAGCGGCAGGTGATCGCCGCGCACCATCACCCGCACCGTATCGCCGACCATGTCGACCGACCCCAACTCGACGCCCTCCGGGAGTGCCAGCGCGATGCTCAGATCGTCGACGGCGGCGCGGATCGGGGCCGGCAGATCCTCGGCCGGGACCGTCACTCCCCCGACCGAGACGGACTGAATGCCGATCCCGATTCCCGTGGCGTCCACGACAGTCGGCACGCCGCGGACCACGACCTCGGAGAGGACGACCGGCAGACTCGCCACGAGCATCCCGGATTCGATCGCGACGTTCACATCCAGTCGGCTGCGTTCGCGCAGTTCGGCCTGGATGGTGGCGGCGGTCAGGGCGCCCGAAGCGACTCCGCTGCGGGCAACGAAGGGCGGCGTCACGCTCACGCCGCGGGCGTCAACCAGGACGTGCGATACCTCGACGCCGCCGACGCTTGCCGCGTCGGCGCCCCCGTGGACCTCGCGCAGCTTGCCGCCCGCCACCTGGGTCAGAAAGGGGAAGCCCCTGATCCGCACCCACGCACCCTCGGCCTGGGTCCGTCCCACCACCGCATCGACGACCGTCTGCTCCGTTTGTCCGACGACGATCCGGTCCACCGCCACCGCGCCCGCGGCCAGGACAATCGCCGCGCCCACCAACCACGCCACCCCACGCTTCATGCGCTCAGCGTAGGTGCCGCCGCCTCACGGCGTGACGATGTCCTTGGTGCTGCGCGGCGGCGCGGCGGTAGCCGTCGACCCGTCGAGCGCCGCGATCGGCGGCGCGGTCACGATCCGTTCGGGCGGCGGGGCACTCACCGTCGCCGTGCTCCCCCAGCCCGCGTACTCGAACCCCGTGGTGACCGAACCGACCACGTGACTGACCTTGCGCGGCCGCATCTGCGCGTCGATCCAATAGGTGTACCCGGGTGGCGCACCGGCCGACCCATGGGTGGTGACGTGGTACGCCTGCGACGACGCGCCGCCGATGGGCACCGGGGTGCCCAGCTTGCCGACGCTCGTGATCGACGCGCCGGCCGCCAGGGCGCGGACCGGATTCGCCTCGTCGATCCGGGCCAGCAGGACTCGAACGTCGTCGTCGACCGGTCCGGTGATGTCGACCGGGTAGAACTTGTCCATGGTGGCGCTGCCGAGGTTGAGATACAGCACGGTGCCGACGAGGATCGCCTGGACCGGCATCCCGCCGAGCTTGGTCGTCACCTGGATGTTGGACGTCGCCGACGTGCCGTCGGCCCGGCCGGTCAGCGCCGCGCCGTCGGAGGATTCGCCGGAGAACGCGTAGCCGACGCCCGACGTCGCAGCGGTCACCGTCTCCGCGAAGCCGGCGGTCGTCAAGGTGGACCAGTTCGGACCCGGCAGCCGTTCCTTCGGCGGCGCAGGCATGGGGACCGCGGCGCCGTCCGACTTCTGGGACGGCAACGCCGTTGGCGCGGGGAGCGGCCGGGTCCCGGGCGCCTGCGTCGGCGTCGGTTCAGGCGATGGATCCGGCGAGATCGGGGACGCCGTCGTGCTGGCCTTCGCGGAAGCGCCGAAGGACGGCTCCGCGGCCGCGGGGGCGGACTCCGGCGCACTCTGCGCGCAAGAGGCGAGAAGGACTAACGGGATAATCGCGGCGATTGCAGCAACTGGCGTGGACCGGAGCACAACCTTCCTCGCAAATCTGGGCGATGCCGTGCGTCCGGGACAGCCTATTGCCTTTCTTGTCGATTGCCGACACGGCGGGACGGGCCGCAGCGGCCGGGCGCGGCGGGGCGCCGTTCCGCCGGCGCCCCGGCCCGCGAATCGCGCTTCGGGCCGGTGCCTCGGCGCGCGGACGGGCCGATCCCGATGGCCCGCCGCGGGGTCGGTGGGCCATCGGCACCCCCTCGCGGCGGAGCGAAACGGCGCGGCGTCGGCGGTCACAACGCCCGCGGCGCCCGCCCGTGTGGCCGACGCCGGACAGTCCATTCTTGCCGGCGGGAGTAAGGAATTCGGGTGTTCGACGCGGGCCACAATTCCGGTTCCGCCGACGGCCGCCGACCGAATTATCCGGGCTCGTTGAAGAATTGGGTGGGCCCGGCCGTGAGAAATTCAGTTGCGCGCGTCCGATCGACTATCCGATGAATATGTTGCGGGCTCGCCCTCGGCTACCGCCAATCGCGTGAACTCACCCTCGCGATCACCCGGTAGCCACCGGTCGTGGACGCTGCCCTCGCGCGTGCGTCGCATGATCTCAACCGCGAGCTGAAGATCTGACGCCGATCTCAACGCGCCGCGGCTCGCCATGCCGGTCGCCTCATCCTCCGTGATGAAGCCGCCGATCACAAGACCTTCAAGCAGATCCCCGCCGAAGGCTCGCGCGATCGCTATCACAGTTGTCGCCGGGACCCGGCCCCGGTTGAACTGTCGCGTGAGCGTGCTCGGCTCGATTCCGGTCGCCACTGCGATCGATCGCCAGGATGACCGTCGCGTCACGCGTTCGACGTAGGGGACGAGATCTTCGGCATTCAGGGTCATGAACCGACAATGGGCCATCTTTGCAACGGTTGTCAACCGCCCTGACGGCAGAAAACCGTAGTGTCGGGCAATCATACGCGCAGCGGTGCAAAGCTGTGCGCCGGGGTGACGTCGCCGCGCCGGATGTGGTGACACAGTGCAACATAGAGATTCATGAGTGCAACACTTCGCATTCGAGACCGCCGTCGCCCACGCCGGCGGGCGGACGCCGGCCGGCGGGCGGAGGGGCGGCCGGCGGGCGGAGGGGCGGGCCGAGCGACCGCAATCCGGCGCCGAGGGCGCGCCGATCCGCATCAGTCGGCCCGGGATGTGGCGGAATGGGCGACCTAACAGGCTGACGCCGAACATCTGGTATGGGACGATGCGTCCAAGCTCTGTACCGATCGGCGAAACGGTGTTGACCATGTCTGATCCCTCGGCCGGCCCGTACACCTCTCCGGGCACGCTTCGGGTCGTCCCGGCCGGCGATGTCGCTTCCGTCCCGCCCACCCACGGTTCGGCGTTTCAACAGGCAGCGCCGCTGGAGGATCCGGGCGCGCCCACCGTCAGACCGACAGCCGCGCCGGAGCAGCCCACGTACGGACCCCTGCCGGAATACCGGTGGACGCAGGACATCCGGGCGCTCGCGTTTGTGCAGCCATCGGGGGACCCGAGCGAATCGCCGTACGCCACCGGGCAGTCCGCCGCCGAAGTCGTCCCGCCGGTCTACACGGACGAAACGCCACATTGGAGCGGCCCGGGTCTCTTCGCTCCACTGGCGGGCGGCCGCCGACCGGGCGGGTCCGCATCCGGCGACCCGGCCTTCGGCCCGAGCCCGACGGTCTCCGCGCGGCCGGGCGCCGCCACCATGCCCGGGGCCGCCGTCGCGCCGGCGAGTGCCGCGGGCGCCCAGCGCCCGGGTGCGCAGACCGCGGGCGCCCAACTTGCGGGTGCCGAGTTCGCCGACCAAGAGGTGCGCAGCCGCCGGTGGCCCGTCGGCCCGCGGATGGATATCGTCTCGCTTGCCGCGCTGGCCGCCGCGCTCCTCGCGCTCGGGCCGGTCGCCATCCTCCTGGGGTGGCTCGGTCTGCGTCGAACCCGGCGCGGGCGACCCGGCCGAATGGCCGCCGTGACCGCCATGGTCCTGGGCGTACTTGAGACCGCCTTCTTCCTGATCATCAGCGTCATGGCGCTGCAGACCTCGTCCCACAACACCTTCGGCGACGACGCCCGGCTCGACGCGCTGTGGCGCACCTGCGAGGCCGGCGGCCCGCAGGGGTGCGACGAACTGCAGCGACTTGCGCCGGCGGGCACGGAATACGAGCGGTTCGGGGACACCTGCGGCGGCCGGTACCAGGCGGACGGCACCTATGCGCTCGGCTGCACAGACCGGATGAACGTCCCGCGGTCGGCGGCCGCGGGCTGACCGCGCGGCCCCGGGCCGACGCTGGACGAGTGATTCCGAATTGTGGGGTCGAACGCGCGCCTGACGACGCATCGGCGGCGGGTGCCAAGGCGCCGAGGTAGATCCGTGGCGTCGCCGAACCGGCGTGTCGGGCGCGCTACGGCTCTACCTCGCGCGGCACGGCTCTACCTCGCGCGGCCACAGGCCCCGGCCGACGCGACTTCGCGCTCACGACCGCCGCCCATGGCACCACTCACCGAGACGCAGGACCCGCTCATCTCGTGTCGGGCGATGCGCGCCCTCAGCTGAGGTTTGCTACGGCCTCCGGGCAGTTCGTGAGGGTCGCCGCCGCCGCAATTCGGAATCGCTCATTCGGGCCCCGGGGCTGACCTTGGGCCCGGGCGGGCTCCACCCGCGGGCTGGCCCCGCGGCCCTGGGCCGGACTCGGCTCACGCCCGGACGGTGAGCGTGCTGCCGCCGGCGGGCAGGCAGCGCACCTCGACCCGTTCGGCGATCGTCTGCTTCATGGCCTCGACATGGGAGACGACGCCGACCACGCGGCCCGCGGCCCGGAGTCGCCCGAGGGCGGTCAGCACGGTGTCGAGGGATTCGGCGTCCAGCGTGCCGAATCCCTCGTCGACGAAGAGCGTCCCGAGTTCGACGCCGCCCGCCTCCGCCGAGACGACGTCGGCGAGGCCCAGTGCCAGGCAGAGCGACACGTAGAAGGTCTCCCCACCGGACAGCGTGCGCGGATCACGGGCCTCCTCGACGACGTGGTCCATGACCCGCAGAGCCAGCCCCACCTTGCGGGCCCGCACGTCCTCGCGCAGTTCGGTCCGCTCCAACTCGTAGCGCCCGCCGGAGATCTCCCGCAGTCGCTCATTCGCGGCGGCGACCACGTCCTCGAACTGACGGATCAACACGTAGGTCGCCAGCGACAGGCCCTTGGCGTTGTCACCCCCGACCCCACCGGTGAGCGCCGCCATCCGCAGCACCGGCGCCGCGCGCCGACGGACGGCGTCGGCCGCCGCCACGGCGACCTGGATCGATTCCGCCGCCACGCGCGCGGCCCGCGCCCGGCGCTGCTCGTGCGCCAGGCGGCCGGCCGCGTCCCGCGCTCGTGCGTCGGCGGTCGCCGCG